>WALV01000029.1 GCA_015522645.1 Candidatus Tiamatella sp. | reverse complement strand
GTATATAAGAATGGTCCAGGGGCTTTCTATATTGAAGGCCTTAAAGAGTTGGTTGAGAAGGATAGTTGTTTCGTTAAACAGGAAGGAGACCCTGATAAGGGGAAGAAAGGGTGTTTAGAGTACACTTGCCAAGTGAATTTGGGAGTAGGAGAGGAGTATCTTAGATACCTTGACAAAGCTATACTTGAAGCAGAAAAACTAGGCGATATGGAATTGAATAATACCGTTGTAAGTGATCCAATGTTCGCGAATCTATTAGAGGAATAAGTGCTTGAAAGAACAGCATGAAACCGGGAAGGATACAGTAGAGGTTTATGGAAATGAATATTATCTCGATTACTGGGGGTAAAGGAGGTACAGGGAAAAGTTTCGTTGCAACCAATCTCTCCTACCTATTGGCCAGCAATAAGAAACTGCTCCTCGCTGACCTGGACGTGGAAGCTCCCAACGACTACATACTACTGGGGGTAGATAAGTTAGGACCGGAGGAACCTATCAAAATATTCTTTCCAATGATAGATTATTCGAAATGCACTCTTTGCGGGGCATGCGCCAAGGTATGTGACACTGGAGCAATAATAATGTCCAAAGGCAAGCCTCCCATAGTAATGCCCAGATTATGCAGCGGCTGTAAGGCATGCATATATGCTTGTGCCTTTGACGCCATAAAGCCGGGTGAGAGAGTAATAGGATACACGTACCTCAATGAGGTACGTGTAAAAGATAGCTGGTTCAAGCTTCTAACAGGGGTCCTGAGGTACGGTGAAGAACACACTGCGCCAGCTGTGAGAGGGGCGAAAAACAAGGCAGTGAGCCTTGCAACTAAAGAGAATTCCTTACTGATAGTTGACACTGGAGCCGGGACAGGTAACAGCATATCAATCGGCATACAATATAGTAATCTAGTTATAGCTGTAACAGAACCCACGCCTCTCGGAAAACACGATCTCGAATCCATACTTAGAATTACAAGCGGCCTCGGATACAGGACTTGGGTTGTTATAAATAGGTATGGCATAGCTGACGAAAAACCTGTTGTAGAAGTGTCTAAAGACTACGGCGTTGAGTATATACATAAAATCCCCTTCCATAAAGATGCTGTTGAAGCTTACACTAAGGGGTTACCTGTTCCCCTGTATAACCCGAGTTCACCTGTGTCAAAAACCCTTTCCGAACTCGCATCAATGGTAGATAACGTGGTTTAAGAGGTGCGTAGTAATGGTAGACTTGAATGACAGGGTTGAACTCGTAGTTGCCAGCGGTAAGGGGGGAGTAGGGAAATCCACTGTAACGTCAAGCATAGCTATCGTAGCAGGGGAATACAACTATAAACTCATAGCCGTTGATACAGACGCGGAGGCACCTAATCTACACTTGGTATTAGGCGTTTCTGACTGGGATGATGTCGAGGACTACTATGAGGGTAGAACTGCCTATATATTAGAGGATAAATGTACTAACTGTGGGATATGCTATGAAGAGTGCCCTCTGGGAGCTGTGGAATACAATGATGGGAAGTACACTATTAACCAGTATATTTGTGAAGGGTGTGTAACTTGCAGCATAAAATGCCCGGAAAACGCGATCAGGTACAAGTTCAAGGTAAAAGCGGGTGAAATAAGGGTAAAGGAAAGAACAATGTATAATTTCCCATTGGTATCAGGTGAAATCCTCCCTGGTAGGCCGAACAGCGGAAAGCTAGTAACTGAAGTAAAGAATAAGGCATATTCACTGATCGGTGATAAAGGATTCGTGCTGGTAGATGCTGCAGCTGGAATAGGGTGCCAGGTTATATCAAGCCTGACAGGCGCTCACCTGGCGGTGCTAGTAACAGAGCCGACGCCAGCCGGTTTCAGCGATTTGCAGAGAATTCATAAACTCACAAAGCATTTCATGATAGCGCCCATGATGGTTATCAACAAGTATGATACAAACCTGGATTTCGTTAGTATATTAGAGGATTACGCTGAGAAAGAGAACATACCGATAATAGGGAAGGTACCGTATGATCCCAAGGTACCTGAAAGCATGGCTAGAAACAAGCCTGTAATCACGGAATACCCTGATACACCTGCAGCGAAAGCGATAAGAGAAGTATCAGAGAAAATAGTAACGGAGATAGTTCCGAGTTGGCGCGAATTCCGGATGAAATACAAGCCCAAGAGGCCTGAGCCCTATATACCTGTTATAGTGAAACCTTCCTTATAGTATAAATACACAATATTTATAGCTCTACTACACAACTACTAAAATAATGACTGAATCAAGCCTTTTTCTTGGTGATCAAATATGGTACTAGATATGAATAAAATCCTCGAAATGGTAGATGAAGAGAAGAGATATGCTGAAGAGTTGGAGAAACTATCAGAGAGTTTTAGGCATCCGGTTCTCCAAGGATTGATAAAGGGGATCTCCATGGATAGTAGAAAACACAGCATCCTATACGCGGCAATAGCCGATTTGCTAAGAGAAACTCAGCCGGGGCTCAGTGAGGAGGAACTCGAGATTATCGAGGAAAGCATTGAGAAGCATATAGAAATGGAGGCGGAAATGGTTAGATTAACCAGCCAGTGGTCGGAAGAGGTAGACGACCCCAGGCTCAAGCTCTTACTCAAAGCAATACATGAGGACGAAATAAAGCATCACAAGATCCTCCTTGATATAAAGGACAAGCTAGCTAGAAGGGAGACAATAACTGAAGCGGACATATGGGATGCTATCTGGAAGGATAGTCCATGGCATGGATCCCCTGGAGGATGAAATATAAACCCTATCTTTTTAATGAGCATTATGCATAGTAGATCCCTCGATAATGGAAATCTATTAGAGGTGGATTGTTGTGGTGAAGATAGCCTTCCCAACTGGGAAAGGTGGACTTGACGACGTCGTGTATGATAGGCTCGGTAGAGCCCCGACTTTCAGTATAGTGGAAGTAGATGATTCTACTGGGGATATAAAGGATGTTAAAGTAGTGGGCAATCCAGGCTACCATGCAGGGAGCGGTGCAGGTGTCAAGGCAGCCCAAGTGCTAGGTGACAACGGTGTTAATGTTTATTCAGGACCTAACCCTGGTCCCAACGCGTATGCTGCAATCCAGTATTTGGGTATAAAAGTCCTTACAGGTTTCATCGGTTTAAAAGTGGAGGATGCTGTCAAAAAGGTTTTAGACCAGCTTCACTCCTGATTTCTCCTATTCTTATAGGATAGCATGTCCAGAGCTATACTTGCAATATTTTTAACAGGTTCAGCGGGCATGGCTCCCTCTATTTCCATGTATGCCCTATAAATATTCCCCACTATTCTCTCCCTATCAACCCACTCGTCGAACCTACCTAGATCGGTTTCCAAGGCAGCTTGTAGTGGAGTTAGCTTCTTCTTATAACCCTCCCCGGCAGCTTGGATTACCAGCTCCAAGTACTCCAACATATCTTCTAAGCCCCTCTTACCGGTAACCGGTCCATGACCAGGTACGAAGTAATCGATGTTTATCTCCATTAAGCTCTTCTCCACAGCATCTATCCAGCCCTTCAAGTAACCGTCTAACGCGAAAGGTGTTACCTTATAGAAAACCAAGTCCCCAGTATACGCTATGCCTTCCTCCTCGGCTAAGACTAGAGTGTCTCCAGGGGTATGGGCTGGTCCCATATAAACCATTTTAACTTTTACACCGTTTGGGAGGTTTAGGAGGCCTATACCTCCTTCATAGACTACGTTAGGTAAAGTGTGCTTGCTACCGGTGAAGTCCAGTTCTGGGAAGAAGGCTTTGAACATGCTAGGGTCTATATCCATGTTTTGCTCTATAAGCCTTGATGTTACTAGGTGGCTAATAACAAGGGCGTTCCCCACTACATGATTAGCCCACACATGGTCACCGTGATGGTGTGTGTTAATGATCAATCTAGGCTCCGGAAGATTCCTCTCTTTCATTGCTTCCAGTATTTTCTTCATTCTAGGAGCATTGTACTGTGTATCGACAAGGACGGTGTAGTCGCCTGCGTCGATAATTCCTGTATTACTCTTAAACCAGCCTCCATCAGGGTCTATGTATGCGTAAAAACCAGGTTTAACTTGGATTAGACCGCTCTCCCACTTGTTCATATTGATCAACCCAGATACTTCTTTGCGAATAATATTTCTCTCTCAACTATTTTAGATAGGAATGGCTCCTCGTATATATCGAAGTGACCTCCGTCAATCTCCATGACTTCCTTATCAGGCTTAATTACTCTGGTTATATCCCTAATGTATTGAGGGGGAGTGGTCTTGTCTTTACTTGCTACTAGGAGGAAAACGGGTCTGGAAACTATATCCGCGTATAATCCAGGAGAATACGTCAATATCCTCTCAAGACTGTCAGCTGTAATATAATTCTTGAAGCCCGGGAATTTCGATGCTTTCCTCATGTAGTAGTCGTAGGCCTCCTCGCTTCTGATCACACTGGGCCCTTCTCTCGAGACTATAGGTATATGGTCAACACTCCCCTCACACGCCTTACCCCTAAAGGCTTCGACGAGCTGCATGTACGGGTCAAGGCTTCCCGCATAGCTTATGGCTGTCTTAAAACTATATAGATTAGGTACCTGCGATATTCCACACGTTACCCCCGGCTGCGGGAATGCTAGTTGAAGGATAACGTGCCCTCCACTAAAACTTGTGCCCCATACACATATTCTTGATCCATCGACATTGTCCAGGTTCTTAACATAGTTGACGGCACACCGGTAATCCTGTACTTGGTCCATGGGATATAACGCCTGTCTAGGTGATCCCTCACTGCCTCCAAAGCGTCTATAATCGAATATGAGTGTGGTGAACCCTGCTTCAGCGAACTTCGGCCCGTAATCTCCTGCATGGATCTCTTTTATCATTCCAAAGCCGAACGCCATAACTATCCCGGGGGTCTCCCTTTCCGTATTTGGCTTATACAGTAATCCCGAACACTCAGTACCAGAGCATGGGAAGGATACTTTCTCTATTGAAAACTCCAACGCACACACCTCGACTAATATCAGAGGAAATTGGATAGATTCCAGGTTTATCATCGTTAAATAATAATAGATCGCAAGATATATAATTAACTCGCTCGAAATCAAACCTAGGTGGTTATTTTGTTCGGAAAACATCCTCTGGAACTCTCTCCGGGAGCCAAGCTCAGCGGGGGAAGGCTCTGTGATGCTTTGAGACTTGCGATAATAGCGGAAATAGACGCTGTCACACTATACCGGCAAATCGCGGAAGCAGCTGATGATAAGCTGGTTAAACGTGTCTTCGAGGAGGTCGCTGAAGAGGAGAAAGAGCATCTGGGAGAGTTTATGTATCTACTGAAGAAATGTGATAAGACCCTTGTGGAAATGATGGAGCACGGTGAAGAAGAAGTTAGGGAGCACGAAGGGTAGACCGTTAAATATGGGAGGCCTGTGAGATGGGGTCAAAAGTAGCATTAGTTACGGGTGCAAGTAGAGGTTTAGGAAGGGCCATCTCAATCGAATTAGCGAAGGAAGGGTACTCCATAGTTGTTAACTACAGGAAAAGGGAAGAAGATGCCAGGAAAACTATAGATACATTAAAGAAGTATGGTGTGGATGCGGTGATGGCTAAAGCTGACGTGAGCGACCCTCTCCAGGTCCAGGATATGATTAACGTTGTAACTGATAATTTCGACCGTTTAGACGTGCTGGTTAATAATGCTGGATGGGGGTACCTCACGCGTGTTGCAGATATGGATACCGGGCTATGGGATAGGCATATAAGAGTCAACCTTGACGGAGTCTTCTACGTGACTAGGAAAGCGCTACCCCTCCTATCCAAATCCCCTAGTGGGAGAATAATCAATATAACTAGCATAGCTGGAATAAGGGGGTTACCAGGGTTAGCCGCGTATAGCGCAGCGAAAGCAGGTGTAATAGGTTTCACTAAAGCATTGGCACAGGAACTATCAGGATCTAGTATAACGGTTAACGCGGTGGCGGTAGGCTTCGCTAAGACGGAAATGGGTTTGAGCTTCTTTAAGGCGACAGGGGTAAGTGTGGAGGACTACGAAGCGAAGTACACGTTAACAGGGAAACTTGTTGAGCCTGTTGAAGTAGCTAGAATAGTAGTTTACTTATCGAGCGAAGATGCTAGGAACATTACAGGGAACGTCTTCGTGGTGGACTCTGGCCAGCTCCTAGCTTTGCCCTTCCCGTGCTAGTTATACTCACGAAAAGTTTTTCACATACCTATCATAAAGGTAGATCCATCCATGGGGAGCCGGTATAGGCGACTTGATATAGTCACTACGCTTCAATGTAACCCTGGAATACGAGGGAATCAGGAAAGCCATGTCGGCATCCTCCAGCATCCCAGTATCCATGTCGGCGTCGCCGAACCCAAAGGTATACACGCTTGTAACCGTGAACTGCGAGGAATATGTAAGGACAGCCCTCACCCCTGCTCTTTTACCGGGGATTTTACCTATTGTCAGGAATCTCCTGCCGATATGGACGAAGTAGCCTCTAGATCTGTACTCCTCTCCTAGCATTTCCAAGCAGTCCCTACGCGGAGAATACAGGCTCTCAGTGAATAACCTCCTTTGCGCGGCCTTAACGAAATCCTCTTCCAACCCAGTGACTTCCCCTAGCTCCTTTATACTCATATCCCGGTAACCTTTAACTTCGCAGCCGGATTTCTCTATGAGGTCAAAGTCATCCTTAACTAGTCTCTCACCCAACTCGAGCACGCGGTACCCCCTATAACTCCAGTCATACTTCAATAGGTCTGCACCTGCAACTAATCCACCTGCCTCTGAGACTATGTACACTCTACTCCTAGGGAGCCCCCATTTCTCTATGTATAATAGGACTTCGTCTAGTGTTTTAGTTGTAGCGAAAACTATGTATCCACCACTGAATAAGAATTCCAGTATTCTCGGGGCAGTTGGGGTCAGATCGTATGTATAATCTACAAGAGTGCTATCTATATCACTAACAATAACTTTGATCAACGCTATACAGCCCTTTCTAGAATTATAATTTAGGTGTCCTTACCGAGGACTTGTATGCATTCCTAATCCTCTGCTTCGCAGGAACTAGCCTCGGATGGATAGCGTAGTCTACAACAGTCCCCCTAGCTTCTGCTAGCTGGTTCAAGAATACTATATGGCTATACCTGCCGCCGAGGAGTCCGTCTGCAACTAAAGCGTAACCCTGAGCTGCTTCTTTCGATATTTTAGCTCCATCGAGAAGGCCTAGTGGCTTTACGTTCAACTCTGACAGCCTCTCGAGCACACTGCTTCTAACCTCATTAACCCTGGATAGCCTGCCTGAAAGTAGAATAGTCCTAATATCATGGAGTTTCGACATGCCATAAACCGCTCTAGACAAGTCCTCCAGTGCTGATTCAACAATACTGTAAGCAGGCTCCTTTCCTTTCATCCACTCCTTCCATACAGCCAAGGGATCCTCTATTGAAGCGACAGTAGCGACTCCCCCGTGGAAGACATCGCTTCTATCCCACTCCCCGCCTAGAATGACATGCTCTATATCTATCGGTCCTTGAGTGAGGAAGCCTTTGCAACACATGGTTCCTCCTAAGCCGTCAACTATTCTCCCCTTCTTCACAACGGTAATAGCGTTATACCCGTAGCCCATTTCGACTACAATGAAATTCGTCTGCCTAGGGTCGACCCCGTTATCCCTGGAGTACGTGTGGATGCCTAGAAGTGTTAACGCCATTTTATCCGCGGTCCCCATGTCGAGCCTGCCGAGCTTCCTGTGGAATGGGACTGTTGGTAGGAGTATAACGCTGGGTATGTATACTACGGGGAGCTTCTCCCTCCAAAACTCGACCACTACTTGCGCTAGGGCTTGATACACCATTACCCCTATTTCCCCGGCAGCCATACCTCTCGCTAATTGCTCTTCCGTAGACAGGAGTAGGACTTCAACTGCGAATTTTCTAGGGTCAACGATTTCCTTGTTCCAAGTTACCGGTACTCCATACCCGGAGGGGCCTGCGATGGCGTCCACTTTACCTAACTCCCTCATAGCCTCCAGAACAAGCTCGGCATCCCTAGCTACGTCTGGCGTGGGTATACTCTTCTCCCCAACTATATACCCATCATCAAGGAGTACTATGTCGAAGCTGGCCGTACCTGGATCGATGCCTACGACTCTAACCATTTTATTCCCCCTATCTAAACATAATTTCCATGATAGAATTAGTGGGGATTGTTAAAATAACTTGGCGGATAATAATGAACTAATTGATCCTAGGAGAGTGGTTGTATTGAAGTTTAAGGCCGCGGTAATAGAGGAGTATCAAAAGCCTTTCTCGGTTAGAGAAATCAATGCACCCGATAAGCCTCGCGAGGGATGGGTTCGGGTCAATGTAAAAGCAGTCGGTATGTGCGGTAGAGACCTAGTGGTTTGGAAGGGCGGATTCCCCAATATTAAGCCTCCTATAATTCCCGGGCACGAGGTGTTCGGCGAGCTTGACGGGGAACCTGTATCAGTTTACCCCGCGATACTTGACTGTAGCACAGGCGAGTGCAGGCTCCTCATACTGGGAGAAAACCTTCCAGGAGGATACGCTGAGTACGTCGATGTCCCGGAGGAGAATATAGTTAAGCTACCAACAAGAGAATACGAGAGATACGCGGCTTCTGTTTGCGGTGTAGCTACTCTAATACATGCATCCAAGATAGCGGGAATAAGACCTGGAGACTCGGCTCTGGTTACAGGTGCAACCGGAGGAGTGGGTATACACGGTCTTCAGTACCTGGTTCAACTAGGTGTGAAAGTGTATGCTTATACGAGGAGGAGAGAACACAATGAACTACTGGAAAAACTAGGAGCTATTCCCGTCAACGACCCGTTATTCTATAAGGAATATGGGAAGGTGGATTACGTCTTTGAAAACGTTGGAGCTCCAGTTATCAATGATAGCCTGAGAAGCCTGAAACAGCGTGGAACCCTCGTGTTGATAGGGAATACTGAGGGAACACCTGTAACCTTGAACCGTCCTGCTATGATTGTGCAGAGAGAGTTAGTCATAAAGGGATCTATGGCGTTCACCCACGACGAGTGGATTGAAGCTATTAGATTAGTAGGTGAAGGAAGAATCAAACCAGTGTATAAACCGTATAAGCTTGAGGATATAAATGAAGCTGTCGAGCTAGTATTGAAAAGTAGAAGAGTAGGTAGAATAGTATTACTCCCCTAACTTAACGCCTAGACCATTCAGCCCCAGCTTTACTAGTGTCTCCCTGTAGGGTACCCCGTTTCTACTCCAGCCCCTCAGGCTATAGTATTCTCTTACCATATCATTTAGCACTCGAGCATCGACTACCTCGCCTTTCCTAGGCCCGTCACTTATTCCTTGATGCAGGAGCCTTGGAGGGATAGTATCATCCGACGGGGTTAAACCGAATTTCAGGTTAACCATTCTTTCCAGTGTTATAATTCTCTCACCAACTAGCAATAGGTCTCCTTCATCGAATTCAGCTCCAAGCACAGTATTCACAGGTTCAACCAGTTTCTCTGGCGGCAGCTCTTTTCTACTGAACTTACATATCCCAAGCGCGTCGTAGAGAGCGAAGAGGTTCTCCATGGCTTGGACCATAACTGGTTTACCATCATAGGATAACGGGTCAACATTCTCGTATATCCAGAGGCTACCGCCCAACTCTAAAGCATACATACCACTAGTCAAGTGATCCCCTCCCCTGCTAGCCACAGCGTATCCCAGTGCCATGCCCTTCAACCCCCTAGCGTCATACGCTGGAAGGTCTAGTCCCTTAACATTAACGGCCTCACTCTCCCCCCTCTTTAACTTCTTAACCGCCCACGCTACTCCGTCAGCCAAGAGCTCACCAAGCCTTGATTTCCTGTAAGCCATATCCTCCACTAGTCTTATCAGAGTTCCCGTCGAGCCCCATTTGAGGGCCTCGTAGCCCTCAGCGTACTCTCCCAGCAGTCCCTTCTCATTCAACTCTATGGCCCAGGCAAGTGCAGCTCCAAGGCTAATCGCGTCAAACCCTAACTCATCCGCCATGTACGACAGGGTCGCAGCCTGCCAGGGATCACATAGCCCAATATTGCTGCCCAGACTGCAGAGTACCTCATACTCGGGCCCGTCAACCCTCGCTCTCCCACTCCCAAACGGGTCCTCAACTTCAATTACTTGACTGCAAGGTCTGTTACAATGAGGACAGGGATTCCTGGATACTCTGTTCTCCGATTCGAATGACGCGTACTTCTCCCTCACCCTACTCCTATCACTGCACCATCCCAAGGTACTTCGCTTCCAGTTAAGAGACGGGAATACCCCCAGGGTCTCCGTGAGCTTAACAATAGCAGGAGTACCATACTCCACCAAGGATTTGCTCGAGAGAGATTTAGGCAGCGACTTACTCGTCCCGGCAACTATTTCCTTAAACCTCACAGGGTCCCTGGATTCGTAGCCTAAGCCACCCTTAGCGACTATTGCTTTAAGTTTCTTCGAACCCATAACTGCTCCTAGACCAGTGCGACCTGCCTGGCGGCCGTTACAGTCAATATCAGCGATCCTGGAGAGATTCTCTCCCGCAGGCCCTATAACACACGCGCCATAACCCTTAAACTCCTTCCTCAAGGCATTCTCAGCATCCGATACGCGTAAACCCCATAGCTCCCCGGCATCCCTTATATGTACATTCCCACTATCTATTACAAGTACCCCAGGATTCTCCAGTGACCCCTTAACCACTACAGCGTCGAGGCCGCTCCACTTAATATGCACCCCTAACAAGGCGCCTACAGAAGATCTCCCCAGCAACCCTGTTAAAGGGCTCCTCGCAGCGAATGTGGTTTTACTGGCTGTGGGGAAACCAGAGCCTACTAGTAAGCCGGGAGCTATAATCAAGGGGTTTTCAGGCGATAAGGAACATGTCCCTGTATCAGTGTTAAGGTATAATAGGTAGCTGGCTACGCCTCTACCGCCCAGCAGCCTCCGGGAGAGATGGTATTCTCTGATTTCGCTATCCTCGCTGTTCAAATCTATATATAAGACATGTGTATCCAGTGTAACCACCCCATAATTAGAGAAGGTTACTCGAGTTATTTTAAACCGGTAGGATACCGGTTGGAACGATTACTTTGCTGAAAACCATATCTATGAGGATTGCAGAAGCATAAACTGTTCCAGCGGAGACTATAGCATATAGCCCTAGGTAGTAGAAGAACGAGAGCTTCGACCCAGGGGCCACCCTGTATAGAACAGCGCTGTTAGCTATTGTTAAAGTTATGATGATTATCGAATTGAATATACTAATGATACTCATATTCACAGCTGAGAACGGGAACAGCGATACGAACTGCGGCGGCACTTGAGTGGATAAAGTAGATATTACATTGGAGAAGAGATTCATTAACTCGGCCATCACAATTAATATACTAATAGCTGTAGCATGCATTATTAATAGCGTAGAAGAAAACGTGCTAGAAACCTCGTATCTAACCTTCCTGAGCCTATTCATTTCATTATGGTGATCCGAAATCAAGGAACCGGCGAGACCTGGGTCTCCACCGTACTCTATGGTATCGATGAACATCACTGTCCCCCTGTGCACAAGCTCGCTTCGGGTGTCACGTGAAAATAGGGTCCACGCGTGATTAGGGAGGATAGAATTGACAAGTCTTGCATACAACCGTTTGAGAGGCTGAATTAATGGGCCTAAATTACTTGCTAGCAATGGCTCCAGGGACTTTATCATATTTGGAATCGTAGCAAGGTGCATACCATAGCTTCTAATGAATACGGAGAAAAACTCATCGATCTCCTTTACCTGGGATTCCCCGAGTTTACCTGTCAACCCTATCGGGAGGGTAGTTATACCGAGAACGAGGAGTGTAAGTGATATCAATTTATACCCGGTAACTCCTTTTAAAACTAGTAACACTCCGGAAAATATGGAAGCTGCTATCATAGCCATACCTATGAGGCGTAATAGTCTCCTAGTACGGTTCTCACGTCCCTCGTATTCGAAGGGCTCGGGGCGGACGGATATGTACACTAGGACTGCTTGAACTATGAGCGCCAGCTCTATACCAAAGTAGGATGCCTTAAGAATACCCGCGTTGCTCCCGAAGAAAACCGATAATATGAGGAATGTGGCTGCTAGGAACATTAGTGACCCTATCATCGTAACGTATAATCCGAGTAGAACTCTAGTGTTATCCATTGTTCTTGTATAAATACTCCTGTACTCGGCAAGTAAGGTAATGTATTCTCTCTCAAGGAATTGTTCAACATCTTCTCCAACAGCAAGAACACCGCCAAGCCTATACAATATATTTTTAGTTACCTTGTCTCTTATACTATCGGCGACTATTCTTATAGCCTGGGGGAAACTGTACCCCCACTCCTTACCGAGAAGGTAAACCCGGCGAGCGATATCAGCGTATCCTCCATACACCTCTCTTCTCTCAGCTACACTCTTGAAAATATCACCAATAGGCGGCTTCCCCGAGGCTATTAGTCTACTATGGAGTAATGTGTATACCAAGTCCACGTCAACGAGGATGAGTTTCGTTTTTATAATATACACTACCAGTTGAATCCCTATCAACGCCACGACAAGTACTATTGAGATAACTATTCCCATAGGACGGGGAGCAAGTATGGAGATAAATACAGCTACTATGAGTCCCATGATTACGAAGCCGAACTTGTAGAAAAACTCCTTAGCCTCCATGTCTTATCAGCCGGTCAGGTATTATAGTAACTCATTTCTTTCCAGTAGTTTCAAAGCCCTTTCTATACCCAGACTATAGGCCCTGACTACGGCTTTGTATACATCGAAATAGTTGACTATGTTCTTGTCCGCTAGCATTTGTAGGTACATCCTCCTCAACTCTAGCTCCTCGTAAATCTCGTTTAGACGATTCCTAGGGATCCCTTTCAATGTGGCTATCTTTTCCTCCAGGAGATAGCTTGCCCCTCTACCGGAGAATTGGAATTTATCGGATACAGGATCCCAGGTGAAGGAGGGAACGGCAGCTATAGCACCACTTGCAGGGTCGTAGCCTATGATCTCATCTATCTCTATTACCCTTCTAGCGGGGAACCCTTTAACGTAAACAGCGCTTTGAAACCATGCTACATTCAAGTTATCCAGGTTTGTCTTGGGAACACTGATAGGGTAGTTTGTGAGCCTCTGGAGAAGCCTGCTCAGGTTTGCAGCGTGGAATGTAGACATAACAGGGTGGCCTGTCTGCATTGCCTGGAAAGCAATGTTACCCTCGGCGCCCCTGATCTCTCCTACTATTATATAATTAGGCCTCTGCCTCAGAGCGGCTCTCAGCATATCGAACATTGTAACACTAGTCTCAGGCTTACCAGTATCCCTCGTCAACTCTCTGGTCCAGTTGGGATGAGGCATGACAACCTCCGCGGTATCCTCTATCGTGACGATCTTAGCGCTAGGCCGAATGAATACTGATATAGCGTTAAGCGATGTAGTCTTGCCGCTAGCCGTTTCACCACAGATGAATACACTCATACCCTCCTCCAGCATCATCCACATATAAGCAGCTATCCTAGCGTCGAATGTACCCCACTTTATCAGTTGGATAACGCTGATAGGAACCTTAGATACTTTTCTAATAGTGAAATTGCTACCCCTAAGGCTTACATCACTCCCGTACACTATGTTGATTCTACTCCCATCAGGGAGAGTAGCGTCCACAATAGGGCGTGCATGGCTAATGGGCTTACCTATCTTCTCCCCGAGTTTAATTATAAACTGGTCTAACTCTTCCTCAGTCTTAAACTCCACGTTCGACTGGAGGGCACCGAACATTTTATGTATAACGTATATTGGACCCATACCATCACTAGTAATATCCTCCAAGTATGGATCCCTGAGGAATGGCTCCAGCGGTCCAACTCCAACCTTGTCCCGGATAAGATGGTACTTCAGGTATTCAGCCTCCCTAGCGTTAACAGGGATCCTTTTCATCGTTGGCTTAATCTTCCCGTAATCCACCTCCCCCTCCATGGGAGAAATTATTAGATCCGTTGCAGCGAGGAGGATTTTCTTCTTCTCCTCACTACTCCTCGGCACATCCTCTTCTGTAATAATAGTAGCCAGCTTATACTCCATAACCTCGAAAAGCTTTTTATCCGGCTTAGGCGGGTCGATAACCACATACCTATTATACCCACTCTCAGTCATGGGATCATTATACGTGTGAATGAAAATACCAGCCCCAATAGGATAAATCAAATTGAAAACCCTTGCATTCTTCATACTGCCGGATATCTTGTCAACAATCCGCGGCTCCTCCCTCCCAGTCTTCTCCATAAAAGACCGTATATACTCGCGGAGATACTCCGGTGACTCACCAAACTCGGGTTCCTGAACCTCAATCTCAGACAGGGAGGGACCTTTCTTCCTCGCGAACAATCCCTTAACCACCGACACTGGCGTATCACCCCTTTTTACACGGAAGCCAACGCTATGGGGACAAGCTTTATTCCGAAAGCAGGGTCTATATTAAACGAGATAGTGCTCTCAAATGTGGTGGGAGCACCCTTCAGCTTGACAATCCTAAGCACGTTAACACTCCTGCCTGCAAGAACAGCGGTGCCCAACTTCATGTAACCGTCACATATAGCCCTTGCTCTAGTAACGAGGTCCTCCGGTAGGACACCCTCATGCATGGTGACTATAACGAGCTTACCCATATCAGTGACCCTCCTGAGGGTAGAGAAGAAGGCTAGTATCATGCTTGCAGACGAGTTCACAGCCAAATGACTCAAACTGTCAACCAAGAAAATATCGTATTTATCAGCGGATCCAAGTATGAAGGATTCAGTTATAGGCAAAAGCTTCCTTAACCTCTCCTTACTCCAACTTGAACCACTAGTCTGCAGCGAGTAAACATCCAGCAACCCTCTAATGAAATAGTCCGTCAAATCCAATCCAGCAGTTTTAGACTTATCCAAATAACCCTCGATTGTCGCCTCGGAAACCAGGGCGACAGCTTTCATGCCTAGATACAACCCACCCCGGATGAATAACTGTGAGAGAGCAGTCTTTCCAGTACCGTGGGGGCCCTCTATGAATATTAGGGAAGGGAAAGGTATACCTCCGGCTAGCTTTATATCGAACTCCTCGTTCCCTGTAGGTATAATCCTTATATAGACCCGTCTCTCAGCCATTAACCATCACCCTGTACTCTCCTCTCGCACCGTTAGCATAAATGAAGATAAGGTCCATCTCGTTAAACAATAACTTTGCTGATCCATTGATTGAGGTGTAGAGAGAAGACGGGACTTTCAAGGCTGCAATTATAGTCATGTTTTCACCGGGATAAACAGGTTCGCCCTCACTATAAGGGGTGACTGTCCCGTCGTTGGATATGTTGGAAATACTCCAGTTATCCCGGTATTTGAGGAGGTACGAGTCAAGTGTGCGGCTATTATTCACTATATCAACGATGATCTGGCTATGATTGAAGTCCCATATCCTGGTAGACCCGTAGTTATTAACTGTTATAGACAAATTAACTCTCCCATCAGGGGATACATTGTATATACTGGCGTTAACTATCCTCACTAGAGTAGATATTTTGGAGTAACTGGGAATCTCCTTTAGTGACTCAGCCAGCTTATCAATATTATATGTTACAGCTGAGAGTACTAGAGCTAGTGCTACAAGCAGTGCTATCACAATGATAATCGCTGAGAATGCTACTGATACTCCCATGAGAGCTATCACCCAACACTCTCGACACTAGATACCACACCGCCCGTTGGAAGAACGACCCGAACCTCTATGAGCGGCCCGAAACTATATTGGCTGTAGGCATAAATTACTAGGGTCTCCTTCTGATCCCAGATACCGTTTGTGCCTCCGATTATAGTATAGTTCCACTCCCCATTGGACGCAGTTGAGTTATACTTGAAGTAGTATAGTTCTTCAGTGTAATTACCTATGAATACATCCATAGAATCTAGAGATGACAGGGGTTGTGTACCAACGTTCTTCAAGTAAATCTCGTAAAGATAACCGCTTGAAGTAGAGGTCTTAGAAATATAAACTAGGTCCACGTCCGTGGAAACCTTCTCAGTATTAAGATTGAGAACAGAGGAAATAGTGTTACCAGCCCTGTAAGAGGCAGTTATAATTATCCCTGCAAAAATAGAGGTAATAGTAATAGCGAGAATCGTCAGCATCGCATGAGTTATTACTGTTGACTCGCCCATTCACCTACACCCTCCCCCCTTCCACTCATTGCAATATTATATAACACCTCTAACAGGTCACTCTCGAACTCCTTATCCTCAACACCGAGAGTGCGGGCAATCATATAAGCAATAATAACATTATCCTCAGGCCTAACTTTAAACTTTCTACTATCCATAGCTAAATCGGCGAGCAGCTTAAGAAGCTCAGACTCAGCCTCATTCACATACCCGGTTAATTCCAACATATGTATAATTTTGGATAGATTATCCTGGAGAACAGGCTTATTAATATTAAAGAATATACGGGTAAGCTTCAATATTCTCCTAAAACTCAACTCTCGAAGGGAAGAACCCTTACTCGATAAGGCCTCCTCAATCTTCTCTTTAGCCTCATCAACAGAAGGAGGAATCTTGGCGGGTATCCCAGCGGCAATCCCACCACTATGCTTCTCTCTAGATTGGGAAGCTAAAACCTCTGCAACCGACTGTGGCTTAACATGAACAGCCTCCCTTGCCTCCTCCGTGGGCTCAGAGACATTACTTATCTTAACAGACTTTATAGCAGGAGGTTTCTCCCTATAAGGACTCTCAGCCTCCATGACAATACTCTTAAGCTCAACAATAGCATCCTTAAGAGCTTTAACTAGTTCTCCAAGCTCTTCCCCGTTCCCCGAATCATTTTCAGGCATATTTCCCACCCTTAAAAATAAAAATAATAATATTTTTAACAATAATAAAAATCAATATTAATTATTTTCTAACCTAGATCAACCGTACCTGAACTTGGCAAGGTTGCTGGAATTGTTCTATCCACAGTTAATGGAGCTCCCTCAGGCGGTTTTACTTCAACCGTAAAACTCTGGTAAGATGGCACACCGTCTTTTCCAAATGATACCAGTAATATCGCTTTTTCACCGTATTCAAGTACTGTGTTATTATTTCCTTGGACGAATATTACATAGGCTTCTGTACCATTTGGAGTTTTATTCCACAGATGGCTTATGATGACATCTAAACTAGCATTCTGGCTTGCTAGATTTATTTCGTCCGAAGGATTAGTAGGGTTTACTAGATAATAATAACCGGTATTATTGGCGACCAGAACGTATACTCCCTTGTTGATATCCTCATAAGTATTCGATGGGAGTATTAACGTTATACTTGTCTTATCTTTTGCCAGATCCACTTGCCCTCTTCCTGGAGCCACTTTTATAGGTATAGCGGTGACATTAACTACATTGCCATCAGGCGTGTATCCTATTACTGATCCGTCTACTTCCAGTGCGGTTGTTGATTCTTCTAGGCCGCGCTGTATTACTTCTTTGCTTTTCTGTGTGGTGAAGAGTCCCATGTTTAGTGCTACGAAGGCTAGTGCTGCTGCTACTATTACGAAGGCTATAAGGACTATTGCAGCCTCGATCCCAACTATACCCTTCTTCTTCCTACTCCTCATGCCAGACCACCAAGTTAGCTTGGGCTTTATTTGTTTTTGAGGATGGTCATATTGTATGAATACTATTTTTGTGCTTTAAAGGTTGTTAACCTGTTTTTATACATCTGGTTTAATGGTATATATAAATAGCAGCTGTCATTCCAAATATTACTCAGTTATAATCTATTAGTTTTATGGTAATACGTTATTACTATCTACTTATCTGTGTTACATCATTCTGACGTGTAAGGGTTTAAATGTATTTCTCGTATAAGTAATACTCACTATGATCTATCATCTATGTTGCCTCCTGATTAGATTGTATGACGCGATGTCTAGGAGTATCATTGCGGTGGCTATGATGTAGGGTGTTGTTCCTTTCCCTAGGCTTGAGATGTGTGTATTGTATGTGTATAGTATTCCGGCTATTAGTGGGCTTATCATGTTGCCTAGGTTTGATAGCATGTTTGAGAACCCTACCATTGTTGATCCTCCTTTGCCAACTCCTAGTAGGGCCGCGTTTCTTGTTAGGGGGAGGGTGGATCTTCCAGCGGTAAGGGCTAGAATGAAGCCAAGAGCTGTTACTACAAAAATCTTGTCCAGAGATAATAGTGCAGCTCCTGTGGTAGCTAGGAGTAGTGTTAAAAATAGGGTTTTGGGGACTCCTATTCGATCGCTTAGTGGTCCCACGATTAAGCCTCCTATCAGCGCGACGAGGGATCCTATAGCTAGTAGGCTTCCTAGGCCTGTTTTCCCGATGTGGAATTCCTCGTACACGTAGACGTAGAAGTATTCTCTTAGTAGGCCAGTGAGGAAGCCTGCTGTGAAGGCGGAGTAAAGTATCCATCCTACCTTGCGGTCGATTATTCTCGTGGTTTCCTTCAGTTTGAGCCTTTTTCTAGTAGTGGGGGTTATTCCCATGGATGAGGCCCATAGGATTACTCCGCTCGAGGCTAGGAGTATTGTTCCAATTCTAGCAATAGCATAATATGTTAGTGGGAGAATTCCGAATAAATAGCCGCCTATAGCTACCCCAAGTGTTCCCGTGGCGAAGTACAGGGATAGGAGGGTTCCTGGCTTCCCCCTTGTAGCGTCAACAATTAAAGTTTGGGCTGTAGGCCATGCCAGGCCTGCTAATGAGCCCCATAGTGTCATTGCTAGTATTAGAGAAATCGGGTTTGCTGAATATGTGGCGGTATATATTACCGCTGATGCGATGGTTAATGGGATTATGGTGAGTAGCTTCCTTTTCTCAGGGCTTACATCACCTATGAAACCTGCAACGAGGCTCATAGCTCCTCTTCCCGCCATATATCCGCTTGTGAGACTGGAGACTGCGATTACAGTTGCTTGTAGATTGACTTTCAGGAGAAGGGCGAGGGAGGGCCTGATAAGTCCCGCTGATATGCTTGCGAGTAGAGCCGCTACTAGTATACCGGTTATCCGCCACTTTTCCTCCGCTGCCATTCAGCGATCACTCTCCCCATCATCTCCCTAGCCTCTGGTGTCAACGCTTTCTCCGCTAGGGAATCTATAGTCTCCTTCATCTCATCCAGGTAATCCCTGACTCCTCTCCTCCTTTTCCTCGTATTCAAACCTGGGTTTAGGTTGACTCTTCTCATCCATTCCTCTATTTTACCCCGGGCTTCATCTATAGAGGAGGCGGTTTCATCGATTATACCTATCTTGGATGCTTCCTCCACTGATAACCTTCTTGCTGTCTTGGCAAGCTCCATGGCGAGGTCTGGTCCCACTATTCTTTTGCCGTGGGTTATTAGCATAGGTGGGTATAAGCCTATGTTTACTTCTGGATAGAATATCTCGACGTGTTCTAGTGCGACGTTATGGTCTAGGAACAGTATTATTTCCCCGCCTCCGCCCGCGGCCAGCCCGTTGACTAGTGAGGCGAGAGGTTTCGCGCAGTCAACTAGCATTTCGATTATCCGGTAGATTCTATGGAAGAACTCCTTGGCTTCGGAGAGTGAGTGGAAGCTATACATGTCATATATGTCATCTCCGCTTGAGAATGCTCTTCCGCGGCCAGTGAGGACTATACCCTGGTAATCACTGTTGCAGGCCTTCTCGAAGTTAGACTCGAGGAGGATCCAGATCTCACTGTTTAGAGCGTTTAGCTTTTCCGGCCGATTGAGAATTATCCAGTAAATACCGTTCCGTACGGTGGACTCGACAGCGGCTACCAATACTTATCCCTCTGGCAGTTATTCTTTATAGCTGAATAAGATATAAAGTCTACATTAATTGAGCCGGAAGTGGACAGTGATGAAGGCGTTAATGCTCTATTCACCTGGTGATCTCAGACTGGTGGAACTAGGTGACCCCGAGCCGAGAGGCGAATGGGTCAGAATCAAGGTTGAAAGAGTGGGAATATGTGGTACAGACAAGGCATTCTATATGGGCTCCTATAAACTGTTGAAGCAGCCGTTGATACCTGGCCATGAAATAGCAGGTAGAATAGACATGGTCGGGGAACAGGTTTCCAGGGATCTTATTGGCCGCAGGGTTACGACTGAAATAAATATTCATTGTAGGAAATGCTGGTACTGCCATCACGGCATGCCAACCCATTGCCCGCACCGTGAGACCATTGGTATAACTAGGGATGGAGGTATGGCTGAGTACGTGTTAACTAGAAGCGACCTCATACACTTGGCAGATGATTTAGACCCGGGGCTGCTAGCGCTTGTAGAGCCTTTAGCTGCTGTTATCGAGATGAATGAGATGGAGGAGATACCCCGGGAGGCAAATATTGCTGTCCTTGGCCTGGGAACCATAGGCTTGTTATCTATTGCCTATTTGAAAACATTTAATCCCCGATTGTTAATCGGGGTTGCCAGGAAGGATACGCCTAAGTCGGGCCTGGCATTATCACTGGGAGCACGGAAGGTAGTGTCTTTCAATGAGGCAGTCCAGGTATCCTTGGCTGAAACCCCTGAGGGACAGGGGTTTGACTATGTTGTTGAAGCAACCGGTACCCCACAAGGACTTGACATGGCTTTAGACCTTGTTAGGCCTAGAGGAGTTGTCGCGGGCAAGTCGACTCACGGTTCGCCAGTGACATTTGATTATACAAAGCTAATTGTTAAGGAGGCTAGGCTTATTGGCAGCAGGTGCGGTCCGTTCGATAAAGCCTTGAGTTTCGTGAGGAAATACGGTAGTGATCTCTCGAGGCTTATAACAAGGGTTTATCCTTTAGAGAGTGGGGTGGAGGCTTTTGAGGCTAGTTTTGATAGGAAAAGTGTTAAGATACAGTTAGAGCCTTGAGTAGGTTATTCCTTTATGTAGGGCTTGCCTAATGCTCTGGGCATTTTTACTTTCTTCATTATGGCAGCTACAGCTATCAGAGTCGTCAGGTAGGGAATTGTTAGGAACAGGTATGTTTCAGCTGTAAATTGTGTACCGGTCATTTTCTGTAGCATTATAGGTAGATAGGTTCCAGATGCGTCGGCGAAACCGAATATGAACGCGCCAATTATGGCTATGAGGGGGTTCCAGTTAGCGAAAGCTACGTCAGCTAGTGCAATGAAGCCTCTTCCTGCGGAAATCGTTCTTGTGAAGGAACCCAACCATCCTATGGATAGGTATGCACCGCCTAGGCCGGCTAGTCCTCCTCCTATTGTGGTTGCGTAAAACCTTGTCTTATTCACATTGACGCCCATGGCTTCAGCTGCCCGTGGGTCTTCCCCACATGCCCTCAGCTTCAAACCCCAACCGGTTTTCTCCAGTATATACCAGCTTGCAATGGCCGTTATTAGTGCGATGATTAGTATTTGCGGTATCACGAGATTCGTCCCAGCTATTCTCAGGCTCCACGGGGTTATTTTGGGTATACTAGGGCTACTTGAGTAGTCTCCCCAGAGGAAAATGAGTGTTAGTATGCTTAGACCGTATGCGAAACTGTTGAACCCTACTCCAGCGATAATTTGGTCTCCTCTGAGATACACGCTTATAAATCCGTGTAGGCCACCGGATAGTAGTCCTATAATGACTCCTATTATGAGTCCTAGTATCGGGTCTCCTGTATAGAACGTTGATACTGTAGAGGTGAGTGCTGTGATTAGGAAAATCCCTTCTAGCCCTATGTTTACTACACCTGACTTCTCTGCAATCACTTCTCCTACTGCAGCTAGGAGGAGTGGTGTCATGCTGAGAAAGGTGTTTGATAGTAAATTAACTATATCAGTGATCACGGGACCATCACCTTCTTCTTAGCCTATATAGTTCTACTAGTTTCTTGTACGCGTAAGGTGCTGATAGAGCTATGACTATGATGCCTATTATTGTGTCTGAGACGTATGGCGGTGCACCTGTCTCTAGTTCAACCCACTGGCCCCCTATTATCAGGTCAGCGAAGAATAGTGAGGAGAAAATTATGCCTATCGGGTGGTTCCTGCCAAGTAAACCTACACCTATTCCCGTGAACCCTAGCCCGTATAGGGATGTCATGGTTGTGTCTATACCGCTTGACACGCCTATGACTAGGAGTGCTCCACCGAATCCAGCTAGACCTCCACCTAGTGCCATGGAGAAAAGGATGCTTTTGCTTGGATCGAAGCCTGAGTACTGAGCTGTTTTCGGGTTGAAACCGGATACCCTCATTTTATACCCTAGATCTGTATAGTAGATTATGTAGTAGGCTGCTAATGCTCCTAGGACTGATAGTAGGAAGGTTGTGTTCATGGAGAGCATTTCACTCTGAGGTAATTGAATACTCATATAGGGCTTCTCAGGGTTGGGGAGATACTTGATTATAAGGTATATAATGAAATAGTAGGCCGTCCAGTTAAGCATTATAGCTGTTATAACCTCGTTTATCCCTCTATACACCCTCAAAGCAGCCATTAACCACCCCCAGAAAGCGCCTGCCAGGAATCCTAGAACGAGTCCTATCAGTATGTTTCCCGAGTAGTATGTCCCGACTAGCCCGGCCAGAGCTCCCATGTATAGCTGGCTTTCACCTCCAATGTTAAATACTCCAGCCATTAACGGGATGGAGAAGGCTAAACCGGTCATTACGAGAGGGGCGCTCTTCCCGGCTAGATGGCTTAGATCTGAGACGCCTCCGGTGATCATTATATTGAATATGCTTAGTGCATTATAACCCATTGACTGGAGTATGATCCCGGCTATAAAGAACCCTGTAATAGCTGATAAGGTTACTTCCATGGCACCTGTTATGTACTCCGTCTTCCTAGCTTTCAAATAGTCCACCAGACTAGTTATGCTCATGTTCTCACACCCCCCATGAGCACGCCGATTTTATCCCTAGTCAACTCCTCTGGAGTTCCCGTGCCGATGAATTTCCCCTCGTACATTACAGCTATCCTATCGGATAGCTCGTAGATCTCGTCTAGATCGCTTGAGATGAGGAGGATGCCTTTACCTTGGTTTCTCAATTCCAGTAATGTACTATGTATGAATCCGGCTGCCGAAATATCTAAGCCTTGCGTGGGTTCCGCAACAATGATAACATCCGGTTCTCTAACTATCTCTCTCCCAACCATAACCTTTTGCTGGTTACCGCCGCTCAGGTATTTCACGAGGGCATCTAAACTCGGAGTCTTAACACCCAGTTCCTCCACTATTTCACCTGAGATCTCGCGGGCTCTACTCCACTGGATTCTTCTCCCTTTGGATAGGATTAAATGCAGGTTCGTGAGCATAGAGTTCTCCGTGATACTCATATCGAATATTAAACCGATTCCCCTTGATTCAGGTATGTACCCTAGCCCTAGCTTATATCTCTCTCCAGGCGGTAAACCAGTAATATCCTTGTTTCCCAATAAAATCTTACCCTTGGACGGGTTCGATATTCCCGCAATAGTATCAGCTAACTCTCTCTGGCCGTTTCCCTGTACTCCCGCTACTCCAAGTATCTCTCCCGAATGGATCTCGAAGGATAGATTATCAACCTTGATTATACCATGCTCATCATATACGGTTAACCCTTCTACCTTGAGTAGTGTCTTACGTCCAATGCTTCTCCTTTTCTCCCCTATTTCCTTAATAGACTTACCTATCATCATCTCAGCGAGTATTCCCGGGTTAATGTTATCGTTTACAAGAGCACCGACTTTCTTACCTTTCCTCAGAACTGTTATCCTATCAGCTAGCTCAATGACTTCCTTGAGTTTATGCGTGATGAAGATAATAGTTATCCCATTGTCCCTGAGTTTCCTCAGGGCCTTAAACAGCTCCCTTACTTCTATGGGTGTAAGTACGCTTGTTGGCTCGTCTAAAATTAGAATGCGGGCATTTCTCGATAAGGCTTTAACTATCTCAACTCTCTGCTGGAGACCTACCGGTAAATCCTCAACGACAGCGTCGAAAGGGAAATTTAACCCCGTTTCACTCATTATCTGTTTAGCCCTATCCAAGGATTCAGACATGCTTGCTTGAGGCTTTATGCTTAGGTAGCTTAGGTGGAGGTTTTCAGCTACAGTGAACGTCGGCACTAGTGCGAAGCGCTGGTATACCATTCCGATTCCTTTACGGATTGCATCCCATGGACCATGGAAGGAGGTTTTTTCACCTGAGACTATGATTTCTCCTCTAGTCGGTTTTATTTCACCGTATAGAATTCTCATCAACGTAGTTTTCCCCGCGCCATTCTCTCCGAGCAGTCCATGTATCTCTCCTTTGAGTGCTTCGAAATCAACGTTATCAAGTGCTTTGACACCGTCTGGATAAACTTTCTCGATACCTCGCATTTGAATCGCAGGAGTAGTCATGGTCATACACCGACTAGCTGTAGTTGGAGTGGAAAAAGGATGGTGAGGGTAAGGGTTAACCTAGGTTATTAGGATACTGTTCCCTTTTCAAGGGCAGCGTTCAGGTTACCTTTCTCTAATTCTTGTATTATTGAATTATACTCTTCTTCACTTGTCGGTGTCTTAAACACTATTTGACCCGACTTTATCTGCTCCTCAAGCTGTTTCATAATGTTCCACGCCTGCTGTGGAATATACTTCTGCCTCATCTCCTTCACAATATTGACTATCTCTGTAGGTGTGAGGTTGGTTTTATGGTTATCATAAGCTAGCTGTGCGAAGTACTTGACGCCGTTAAGATCCCATATACCTACGCCGTTATCTTTGAGGCCAAGGACTTTTATCCCACCTTTCCATGAGCCGTCAACCACCATCTTTATAGCGGTATAAACTGCTGTGTCAACTCTCTTAGCGCCGCTCAATATTATATAATGCGGGTTATACCATTCCTGGCTTGCATCCTCACCTATAGCAAACGCTTTACCATAGCCTTTCTGGTTCCAGTCTGCGACTGCATCGAACATTCCTAGGTGTGTTAGACCCGCAACTCCATATATTACCTTAGCGCCTTGTTGGAGCATTTGCATGCCAGTCTCGTATCCTTTCTGGGTGTCCCCAAAGGTTCCCGTGTATTGCCACAGCACGTTAACCTTATTCCCCGTCTTCAAGTCGTAATACTTGACTCCGAAGAGGTATCCGATATGGAACTTCCAGAGCGGGGGTATATCCATTCCAGCGACGGCTCCAACAGTATTCCCTCCAAGCTGGTGTGCTATGCCTGCCGCAAGTACTCCTACTAGTGAGGCTGATTCCTGTTCCCTGAATAGTATATCCACCTCGTTCTTCCTAACAACTCCTGTAGTAGAGTCTATTAAAGCGTATTTTTGATTGGGGAAGTCTCCGGCAGTCCTGTTTAACGCATCAGTCCACAGGAATCCGACGAGTACTAATAAATTATATTGACCTGACTGGGAAAGCTGTCTGAGTAAGGGCTCCATGTCAGTAGTCGATTTAGGGGTTAGGAAATTGACCGTAACACCTAATTCCTTCGCTGCTTCCATTGCACCCATATAAGCCATATCGTTAAAGCTTAGATCTCCTCTTCCACCTACATCGAAGAGAACTGCAACCTTAATCTTCTTGGATGTGGTTGAAGCCGTTGACATTGACTGGCTAGTTGTCTTTGTCGTGGTGGTTATGCTGCCTTTGCCTGGTGATGAAAAGTAGTAGGCTCCAATACCTACTAGGATGATGATTATAATTATGGCTGCTATACCGGTTTGACTTAACCCTTTTTTATTCATGCGTGTACACCTTGGAGAATTGCCGGGTTGGAATAGTGTTTAATGTCTATTTAAAAAATATTACATTATTAACATTGTGTTATAGCGAGTTTTTGCATAAAATGTGAAACAATGGAATGGTAATACATTAAACCAGAACCGCTAGCAACTGGAAACCAACATATTCAATAAGCATTTTACCAACGGCCACCTTCATAGTTAACCTTAGCGGCGGTGTTATCGTTGGAGGCAACACTGACGTATCCGCTACTAAAGCTCGTAGTGACGGATTCAGCGATCCCTAACTTCTCCTTAAAGAACCAAATCCTCAGGATATCATACAACCTCCTAAAAGCTGACGCGACATATGCCACGCTAGGCGAGACAATAGCGTCCCTACTACTATACCCGCCGCTAGAATCAAGTGAGGTATGGAGTGACCTGGAAAAACTAGTCGAATACTACACCAAGAAAACAGTCCGGAACTCGTTGAGTGAACTCGTAAGAGCATACGAGCCGCTAACCCCGGAGATTAGAATAACCCCCCTCTATCCGCTTGTGAGGAAAGCAGAAATTGTCGACGGGTTGCTATCGAAACTCTATGTTAATATGGAAGCTGACATAAGGGAAAAATCGCGGGTAGAGAAAGAATATGAAGACTTTCTGAGCAGGGTTGATGGACTATCGTTTACCAATGGTTTCTACAAGATAGACAATCCCAGTAGACTAGCAAGTAAATCAATGACAGTTACAACAATTCCTTCCACTGATATTAAACGGACAATGGCTGCGGGAATAATGAAGAGGATAAGATCGGAGGTTAAAGGGCCTGACTTACGGATAACAAGGTCACACGCCTTTATTGACTCCACGAAAATAGGTGTAAAATGTGGAAAACCAGAGGAAATGGTCAAGGACTACCTTCAGTGTAAGGGTGGAATCAAGTGTACGCAGGGGCACTTCATCTCTAGCAGCGTTCTATGCGAATGCAATGGAGGAAAACTTGTTGTGAAAGACTACGGTAAAATGGGTGGTAAATGGGTAATCTTGAAAATAATGGCTAAACCCATGATAGAATACCGGATAAGCCCACGGGCTAGAATGATAGCTGAATATACAGCGATGAAAGAGATGACTGGGATAAAAAGCGTGAGAACACCGTTCTTCCACGAGCTTTGCAGTACTCAGGGCCAAAGAGCAATTGCTGTAAGGGATTATCTAGAGGGGACAATACTAAGGGAAACAAGTGAATCAAACAACTGGACTAAGGCAGGTGAAACACTAGGAATGCTACATAATCATGGAGTAACTTTAGGGGATGCTAACCCTGGAAACTTCATTCTAACACCATGCAATGAGGTCGGCATCATAGATGCGGAGCAGTCACATGATTACTCTTTGAAGACAGCGGCATGGGATATTGTAACATTCGTATCGACAAGCCTCTTCTGGAGGGTGAATCAGAAATTAATAACAAGATTTCTCGAAGGATACATGCAGGAAGCCCATAATCCTATGAATGTTTTAGAAGAGGCGTCGAAAGAGTACACGTGGATCGGCATACTGCCTACAGTACCCCATATATACGTTCAATCGAAGAGGATTCTCGATCAATTAATGAATGAGAATCCTATGAGAGAGTAAGATCTCTAATAGCTTAACAGGGTATAATTCAGGGTGTAAGCGCTTTCAACGCGGTTCTGTAAGCAACGAAGTACAGTGTCACTGTCACTATTAAAGTAACTATAAGCGAAGTATAGGGGTCAACAGTTTCCCAAGTATTATACATTCCATATCTAATGGAGTCTGTAATGTAAAGAGATGCGAAGGCAAGTGTTAGTTCCTGCATCCAGTGAGGGAGGAGAACTTGGGGGATAACCATTCCTCCGAAGAATATCATTGAGAACCTGGCTATGTTGAGGATGGCAACCGTCTTCAGAGGATCCATTGTTAAAGCTATCAGTACGCTTAGAAGGGAGTATAGGAGTGATGCAAGTATTATCGAGACAGTGAAGTATATTATATGGAGGACAATAAGGTGACCCGTAAATAAGAATACTGAAACGGTTGCAACAAAAACTCCTATGAGCCCATAGAACACGCCGCCTAGGGTCTTAGAAGTGACTAAGTCGAAGCCTGTGAGAGGAGCATACACTAGTCTATGAATAGACCCGTTCATCTTCTCGAAGCTAACTGAGACCTGGGCCATACTTGTTGAGGCGAACAAGAGGCTTACACTATACATTGCCGGGACCATCACACTCTCTCCGAAGGATTTCACTGTCATGGTGAGTAAAACTATTATAGCGATGGGGAAGAGGAACCCCCAGCTGAGTACGGGAGCTTTGAGATAGTATTGTTTCAAGTCTTTTACGAATATGGTGATACTTCTACTCAACCTAACCAGCCCCGCAGGAGCAAGGTTTCCCCTCAGATTTGAATGTAAATCCTGTGGGATCACGTGCCTCTATCATATACCTCTTGAACACGTCCTCCCAGGATGGAGGTAGTATGTCAATATCCACAATACTGTAACCGTTACCCTCCAGGGACTCCTTCAACACGTCCAGTAGATGCAAGGGATCCTTGGTATACACTTCAAGGTAATCACCGGTGAAAAGGAGAGTATCGTCTATATAACTGGAGATCTTATCCTTCAATGCCGACCAGAAACTTTCATCGAGCTCCCTGTCAAACACTACTTTCACTCTTTTACCCAAATCCAATATATCCCGTAGCCTCCTAGGCTCACCCTCATAGACTTTGGTTCCCTTGTAAAGGATGACTACCCTTTTAGACAACTCCATTATCTCGTCAATGTAATGGGAGGAGATAATGATAGTCTTCCCTGTTTTCATTAGTTCTCTAATAATACTTCTGAGACGGCTTGCCGAGAACACATCCAGTCCTGCAGTAGGCTCATCCAATACTATGATACGCGGATCATGGACGAGTGCACCCGACATATCTGCTCTTCTCTTAAGCCCCTTACTGAGATGCCCGTATCTAACTTCTACATAGTCAGTTAACCCCATCAAATCTATAGTCTGTTCAGCCGCTTTCCTAGCTTCCAACCGGCTTAGCCCGTATACCTTACCCAGGAACTCCAGGTTCTCCCTCACAGTGAGCTCGGGGAATAGACTTGGTACCTCGGGCATTACCCCTATAATCCTCTTAACCCTCGAGGATTCCTTATAGGAATTCATACCATAGACTAAAACTCTACCCATAGTCGGCTTCAAAGCACCCGCTATAGCTCTGAGCGTTGTAGTTTTACCCGCACCGTTAGGCCCCAGTATACCCAGTATCTCGCCTTCCCCTGCTTTGAAAGACAGGTGTTTAACCGCAATCAAACGGCCATACTTCTTTAATAAGTGATCAACGAGAATAGGAGGCCCATCCAAATATACCACTCCAGTATGGAGAGAGTGGAGGGAGAGGTCTATATTAACTATCCTCCTCTATAACTGTTCACACGGTGTAACAAGTTGAAGACCACCGCCCTCATGACACTTGTTCTACTAGTAATCGCAATAGGGTTAATTGGATCCTTAATTCCTAATGCTGAAGCCGTCAAAGCAAACAGTGATATACTCTGGCCTACATATAAGTACTCTAACACTAGAACAGGTTTCGTGCCCAAAACTTGGAATATGAGTAAAGCAAACGACTTCACTATAGTATGGAATTTCACGGCTAACCTATGTATTACCTCGGAGCCAGCTATCGCCGACGTTAATGGCGATGGTATACCTGAAGCAGTCTTCGACTCATGCGACGGCTATCTTTACGTAGTCTCAACCTTGAATGGAAGTATGTTATGGAAGTTTAAAACAGGGGGAGGCTTCGTTGACCCGGTTATAGCGGACTTATACGGTGACGGTAAACCCGTAATACTCAGTGCGGGAGATAGTGGAATACTATATTGCTTATCTGGCAACGGTAAGCTTCTCTGGAGCATAGACGGCGGATTCTATAAGGGTGCACCTGTAGTGGCTGACTTTGATGGTGATGGAAAGCTTGACGTGGCTATGGGTTCCGTAGACGGGCATGTTTACATAAGACTTGGTAATTCTAGCATAGTAAAAGTTAAGGTGGGTGACTTTAATCCTGGGACTCTGGATGCAGCAGACGTTGATGGTGACGGTTTACCGGAAATAGTCGGCGTCGAAGGATCTTATATACATGTAATAGACTACGATAAAGGTAAGTTCATAGTGTATACTGGGAACATAGGTCACCGACTGATCAGTCCTCCTGCACTATATGATTTCGACGGTGACGGAATACCTGAGGCTGTCTTCACGACGCAAGACAACTACCTTGGAATCTATAGTTTCAAGGAGGGTCGTGTTATCAACATTGTAAAGCTTAATACGTACGAGACTACATCACCCCCTTCAGTAGGTCAGTTATGGAAGAATGGTCCCCCGTTCATTGTTGTTGGTACGATGAACGGGTTATTCATATATTATCCTAATCTGACTTTATACAAGAGCTTCAAGCTAATCAAAGTATACACCTCAAGCCCCATAATAGCGGATGTAGATGGTGACGGCCACTACGAGATTCTTATTGGAGAGGAAAACGGGCAGTTCGATATAATAGATCCATTAAAAGGAAATGAAACCTTTAATGTCCTAGAGTGGGTATACGTCACAGGAGGACCAATAATGGGATCAGCCTCTATAGCAGATGTTAATGGCGATGGTATACCGGAAATTTTCATAGGAAGCAGAGACTACCGCTTATACATGATTGAACCAGTAGTCTCCCAATCTATTCCGGCTAGCAATACTAGTGTTTCCACTACAATCACTCCGGTAGCACCAGTAGTAAACCAGGCAACATCGGTTATAACCCATGAGAAGACGGGGACAATTAATAGCGTAAAAACCATAGGGTTAACCCAAGGCATAGGAGAATATAAACCTAGTATTAATTGGCAAATCATAGCTGGAGCGGTCATAGTCTCGTTAGCTATAGTGTTTGCGGCTCTTATCTATACAAGAGACTAATGATTGTTATTCTTCTTCACTGCACTCGCATTCATTTATTTCTTCTACTTCTTCACACCCTAGTTGTGCTTCTTCCTCTGCATTCTCCATCGCTTCCTCGGGGTCTTCTGCTTCTACGTGTACTATACATTTTACCGTGCAAATGCACATATACTCTTTAGGCATTTCCTCTCATCACCTAGTATCATGGTTGCTTGATGTGTTTTCTGGTTTTTATTGTTATTATCGTATTTGCGGTCGAACAGTGTTTATTTATTGTTTTTATATAAAATATTGTAATTAATATTTTTTAACCTATATTATAATATTAATTTATAATGGTGAATAAAATTGACAATCCTCACAACGGAGGAGAAAGTTAGACTTGGAATTCTTAATGGAGAAGTTATGGGTAAGAGTTTGAGGGATTATAACAGGATAGCCGTGTTATCTCAGATGGGTGATCAGTGTCTCGCTACATCCTCGTCTCTCATATCAACTTTTGAGAGTTTGGCAGGTGGAATAGCCCGGTTTTTTCCATTGTCGCATGAGGAATTGAAGAAGACTGTTGATGGAGTTCTAGCTTTTGAGCCTCAGGCGACTGTAGTGATTGTAGGCGGTATGGAGAGGATGGAGGAGTGTGAGATATTCCTGAAGAATGTACTTGAAGAATTTGCTAAAAGGACATTTAAATCTGATATAGTGATTTGCCTTAGAGGTTATCTGTCAGGTTGCTTATCTGATATAACTAAGGCTGATGTTAGTGTCTTGAGCTACATTGAATTACTTAAGTACCTGCGGCTATGGAGTGTTATGGGTTATGACGCCAATTTGGGAGAAATGACATTCTTATTTGGCAGATTGTCTGTTTCTGATGGGAAAGTATCCATTGAACGTGTAGCTGAGTTCCCTTTGACTGCTGAGCATTTCCTGTTGCTTAGAAAGCTCGTCGAGGGATGAGGTATTATTATCATATTAAAGTCGTAAATAAATTTATCTTCTATTTTTATAAAAATAGCACATAAAAATTAAAATATAATAAAATAAAAAATAATGTAACCGGTGAAAACCATGCCCGATAAAATGTGCCTAACCATAATGTCCGGAAGCATAGACCGCCTTACAGGAGCAGCTATACTAGCCAGCGGAGCAGTATCGATGGACATGGAAGTAGAAATATTCCTACAACTCTGGGGAGTATACGCCTTCAAAAAGGATGTAATGCACCAAAATATGAATTTAAGCGAATTCGGAGAACTAGGAGAGAAAGTTGCCCAGAGAATTCAGGAACTCAAACTACCAATGTGGTTTGAATTGCTGAAACAGGCGAAGGAACTAGGTAAAGTAAAGATCTATGCATGCAGCCTCGCAGCGAACATATGGAATGTCAAGAAAGAGGACCTAGAGCTGGTTGACGACATCATTGGCGCCGGCGAATGGATAGAGAAGATGAGAGAGGGCAAAATCAACCTCTTCATCTAAACAAGAAGTCTATAGAGGTGAATAATCCATGAGTATGAGTCCAGATGAACTCAAGAATCTAAAGGCTGATAAAGTTGTGGATGCCCGGGGGACCTCATGTCCAGGTCCATTGTTAGCGGCTAAGAGAGCTATTTCAAGCGTGCCCGTAGGAGGTATACTGGAAGTATTATCATCGGATCCGGGGACAAAACGGGATCTACCTCTCTGGGCTAAAAAGATGGGGCATGAATTCCTAGGTGTTATAGAGGAGCCAGGGTACTCGCGAATATTCATCAAGAGGAAGAAGTAGCCCCCACCCATAGAGTTTAAGGGGGAATTGTTTTGGCAGAAAACGAGAAAGGGGGAGAGTTCCATCCCCGCATACTGGTTTTTTCTACTAACCTAATATCCGATGTCGGCATCGACTATGCAGGGCTACTGCACATGCATTATCCTTCAAGCACGTCTATTGTTAGGCTTCCATGTTCATCTATGATAAGGCCGGAATGGATTGTTCTAGCGCTTGAGCAGGGTTTCGATGGAGTATTTATCGCTGCAGATGGAACGGATTGCCCTTATCTTTCAGACTGTACGGATAGGACGGCGAGAAGAGTAGATGCAGCCCTTAGAAAAGCTAAGGAAGCCGGTTTCAACCCTGAGAGAATTAAAAT
>WALV01000028.1 GCA_015522645.1 Candidatus Tiamatella sp. | reverse complement strand
GCCTACATGAACCCCAAGACATACGAGATTAGTGAAAAAGCTGGAGAAAAAGCTGGAATGCCTTGGTTCGAAGGGGGAATTGTCCCGAGGAACATAGACAGGGAGATTGTTGAGATCATGCACAGGACGCACATTGGCGTTGACACCGATCCGCTTAGCCTAATCCTCCACGGTGCCAGGAGTTCACTAGGCGACGGCTGGGGAGGCTCCCTGATAGCCACCGAATTCCAGGACATACTCTTCGGAACACCTGAAGTCTTGAAGGCTCAGGCTAACCTTGGCGTCCTCAAGGAGGACTATGTTAACATAGTCGCCCACGGTCACGAGCCTGTTCTCTCGGAGAAGATTGTCGAGGCAGCAAAAGATCCGGAACTGATAGAGCTTGCCAAGAAATATGGTGCCAAGGGAATAAACGTAGTTGGAATGTGCTGTACAGGCCTTGAGCTTCTCATGAGGCACGGAATTCCAATAGCCGGCAACTTCCTCCAGCAGGAGATGGCCATAATTACTGGTGCCGTTGAGGCTATGGTCGTTGATGTCCAGTGTATAATGCCGGCAAGCGTTGACGTTGCAGGATGTTTCCACACCAAGATCATAGACACCAGCCCGATTGCAACCTTCCCAGGGGCAGTACACATAAAGTTTGACGAGAGGAGAGCTGATGAGATAGCGAAGGAGATAGTCAGGACAGCTGTTGAGAACTTCCCGAACAGGTCTCCAGCAAGGGTTAGGATTCCGAAGGAGAAGATGTCTGGCTACGTCGGCTTCAGTGTTGAGGCAATACTAAAGCACTTTGGAGGAACCCTCAAACCCATCGAGGAAGCTATAGCTGAGGGTAAGATCAAGGGTGTCGCTGGTTTAGTCGGATGCAATAATCCTAAGGTGAAGCATGACTACAACCACATCAACCTGGCCAATGAATTGATGAAAAGGGACGTTCTCCTCATTGGAACAGGATGCTGGGCTACTGCTGCCATGAAGTACGGCATCTTTCTGCCTGAATACGCTGACACCGAGAACGTTGGACCTGGCTTAAGGAAGTTCGCTAAGGAGTGGGGAATACCACCGGCTTTGAACATGGGCTCATGCGTGGATTGCTCTAGGATGCTAGTCCTCGCAGACCTCGTAGCGAGGGATCTCAAGGTACCCATATCGGCTTTACCCGTAGTAGGTTCAGCGCCTGAGGCAATGAGTGAGAAGGCCGTTTCAATAGGAACTTACTTCGTGGCCAGTGGAATAACGACGCACTTAGGAGTTATTCCACCAGTTCTCGGCGGGCCAAAGGTTGTTAAGATACTCACGCAAGATCTCTACGACGTTATCGGTTCAGCCTTCATAGTGGAGCCAGACCCGTTCAAGGCAGCTAAGCTAATGTATGACCACGTTATGAAGAAGAGGAAGGCCCTAGGTTTACCCTAATTCTTTTTTTATATAATAAACTCCATAATTTTTTATCACAAAGGGTTGTGTAAAATGAAATATGTGATTATTGGCACCGGAGGAGCCGGTGTGAGTGCTGCTGAAGCTATTAGGAGTGTGGACAAAGATTCCGAACTCACCATGATATCCAGTGAAGACACTCCCCCGTACTCGCCGTGCTTGCTTCTCTATTATGTTGAAGATAAGGCTATGAAGGATCATTTGTATTGGAAGGGTAAAGATTTTTATGAGAAACTGAGTGTTAACACTGTCTTAGGTTCACAGGTTAATAGAATTGATACTAGTAGAAAAAGAGTTACACTGGATTCAGGTGAAGAAATCAGATATGATAAACTACTCATAGCTTCAGGCGGCAAAGTTACATACCCCCCAATAAAAGGATTAGATTTAAATGGTGTTTTCACATTTAAAACTCTCTCAGATGCAGACAACATACATAAATGGCTGGAAGAGAATGATGTAGTTAATGGCGTTGTTATAGGAGGAGGGTTCATTGGACTAGATGCAGGAGAAGCACTTCAAAAAAGAGGCGTAAACATCACTATAATTGAATTATTAGATAGGCTGTTGCCTAGAATGCTGGATAAAGAGATGGGGAACATAGTAGAGGATATATTTGAGGAACACGGAGTTAAAGTGTTATTAAAAAGTAAGGTATCCGAAATAATAGGAGAGGAGTCAATGGGAAGAAAGGTTAAGGGAGTTAAATTAGCAGATGGGAGAATTCTACCGGCTGATATAGTGATTATTGCAACAGGAGTCCGCCCGAATCTGGATTTCGCAGAGAAAAGTGGTATAAAGACTAATAGAGGAATACTGGTTGACGAATTTCTTGAAACAAGCTCTAAAGATGTATTTGCAGCTGGAGATGTGGCAGAGTCTCTAAATGTAGTGACAGGGAAGGAAGAGCCTATTCTGTTATGGCCTAATGCATTATTAGAGGGGGCTATTGCAGGATATAATATGTTAGGCTATAAACTACGTTACTATGGTTCTGATAATCAAACCATAATAAAGGTATATGGTGTACCGGTGGTTTCAGAGGGCGTCCAGGAGGGTGATGCTATAAAATATTTTGATGCTAAAAATAAGGTATATAAGAAAATGTATATTGAAAACAGCTATATCAAAGGATACATTTTGATAAATACAATGAAAAACGCTGGCCTCTATCATAGTTTAATAAGAAAGAAAGAGGATATACAGAGGTTCAAAGATATAATACTAACTGATCGATTTAACATTGGTACATTTCTCAAGGATTCTCTTTTACAACAATATACCAGTCAATATTTAAATCACATGGATAAAATGTATATGTCTAAGGGGTGTTTAGTATGAAGGGAAAAGACACTATTGAAGGCGTCGATAAAGATAGGCGTTTAAAGCTTTTTGATCTTGCAGATAAGTTAAAGAAATTGTCCCAAGAGGGTGTTAAGAAAGAAGAGGGGTTTAGGATAGTTGTGACAGGAAAAGGCGGTGCCGGAAAGACTACAATAGCTGCCATTTTATCAAGGATATTTGCTAAGAAAGGATATAAGGTATTGGCTGTTGACGAAGATCCTCAGATGAATCTTCCTTACGCCTTAGGAATCCCCAGAGAAATTGCTGATACCATAGTTCCGTTAAGTAGAAACGCTGACTATATAGAGGAGAAAACTGGTGCAAGACCAGGTGCTGGATGGGGTCTTTATCTCAGATTAAACCCGGAAGTAGATGATGTTATAGAAAAATTTGGGGTTCTAGGCCCTGATAAAGTTAGAGTGCTAGTTATGGGAACCGTAGTACAGGCAGCTACTGGCTGTTTATGCCCGGAGAATGCTCTTCTTGATGCGGTGATGAATTATATTACACTACGGGAAAACGAGGTAATTGTCATGGACACGCAAGCGGGAATGGAGCATTTTGGAAGAGCCATGGCGAGAGGTTTCCATCATGCAGTAATAGTGGTTAATCCATCTTTTAATTCTGTTCAAGTAGGCCTTCACCTAGCTAAGCTAGCTAATGATCTTAACATTAAACATGTTTACGTGGTAATAAATAAGGTTAGAAATGAAAAGGATGTAAAAAAGGTAGAGGATTTAATTAAAAACTCACCTAGTATCAGGTATGATGCTATTGAAACAATACCCTATGACGAAGTTCTACTTGACATAGAGCCGAGTGTAGAGCCTTTAGTTAATGGGGAGGTAACGTCAGAGATAACCGGTAAGTTGATAGATATTGCAAAGATGATAGAAGAGAAAGAAGCGAAAGATGTATAATATTGTTTTATCTAAACGACCCCATATCTTTCTCAGATTGAACATACTCTTCGCTTTCCGGATTCATCAACTCCTAATAATCCTATGTAGATTAAGTAACTGTTCAACAGGACTCTCATATACAATGATATATTTGAGTCTGTAAGTCTATGGAGTTCATTCCCGGAGGGGGTTTTCAGGTGATTAATAATCTTTTCACCAAGGAATCCCTGATCTCTTATAATTTGCTTTTATGATTTCTTACGAATACTGATTACCTCACAGGATATACATTCGATTAGTGATGTCTAGTGGAGCCATCTGGGCTTGAGTCGATCCGGCAAAAGCAAGATAACAAGAAACCATATTTATTCACTATCCCCATATTCATGGGTAATATTTATACTCACTATGCAGCAATTATAGTTATGTGAAGCTAGAAGTTTCGGTTATGCAGTAGTTGGCTGTGCCATGATTTATCAGTTTAGGGGACGTTAATATGGTTGAGAAAATTGTTTTTGTGGCAAAGGATGTGATAAAGGAGAATGAAAGGCTAGCTATGAAGCTTAGAGAATTTTATGATTCTTTGGGTTTGGTTGCTTATGAGTTTTTAGGCGGCCCCGGAAGCGGTAAAACTTCCCTGATAGAAAAGCTGGTTGAACGTTTTACTAGTGATTTCAGTCCTAGCGAATTATTATATATTGATGGTGATGTGGCAACAAGTATTGATAGTGAGAGAATGTCCAAGCATGGTATTTATACTGTCCAAATAAACACTGGAGGGTCTTGCCACCTGGAAGTACCTCAGGTTAAGAAGACTCTTATGAAACTTGGTGGGAGGCCCTTTCTGGAGAAGATAAAGGTAATGATAATTGAGAATGTTGGAAATATGATATGTCCATTCAGTTTTCCGCTTGGTGCACATGCGAGGATAATGGTTGCTGACGTTGCCGAAGGCGAGGATAAATTCATAAAGCATCCCTTGAGTACCAGGGTCAGTGATATTATTGTAATAAATAAAGTAGACCTGGCTGAGTATCTTGGAGTTAATATTGACAAAATGAAGAGCGATGCATATGAGATAAACCCTAGGGCTCCAGTGTATCTTGCTAGTGCTAAAACAGGATACGGCATCGATGAAATTTATCAGTCATTAATGAAGCTTGCGGAGAAGGTGATAAGGACTGCATGAGACGAGCATTGCACTTAGCATACTATCGATGATTGAAGAATTGTTGAATAAGACTCCAGGAGTAAAGAAAGTCAAAAGTATAACATTAAAGGTAGGTTTACTTAGCCTCGTAGACTCTGACGCTCTAAAATTCGCATTAAAAATTGCAGCTAAATCTACACCTGTTGAGGGTGCTCATATTAATATCATCCTGGTGAAACCTAGGTTTAGTTGTAGAGAATGCGGTTATGAATGGACTATAAGTCAGGATTCATTAAACAAGTTATCAGAGAAGTTTGATTTAACTCCAACTCTACATCTCTACCCGGATATTATAGTGAGGTTCCTTAAATGTCCATCGTGCGGGTCTAATGATGTTGAAATAATTGAGGGAAGAGGAGTTATACTTGAGTCAATAGAACTTGATGTATAGGGGGAGAATAACTACTAGTCCTGGTGGCTTCAATGGTTGTGAAAACAGGTGTGTCTTTGCCTGAAGATGTTTATGATGGATTGGTGAACCTGGCTCAACAACTTGGTTACCCGAGTCTTTCCAGTGTTATTAGAGATGCTATTGAATTGTTTGTTGGTTTTAGGAGGTGGTGGTTGGTTGGAGGTATAATTGCAGGAACTCTGCAAGTGTTGTTAAAACCCTCATCGAAAGGAATCATGGATATACCATTGATTGAAGAGAAGTTCAGGAACATTCTCCTAGGATCTATGAAACTACCTATAGGGGATTATTTGCTTTATCTATTTATGGTAAATGGAGATGGAGCATTAGTAAAGGAATTCTATAAAGAGCTTCTGAATGTGAATGGTGTAATTGTTGTCCAGCCTTCACTCCTACCTGTAGGGAGTAAACAGAATGTTTCTTAGTAAAATTGATGGGAATTAAGAAATATTAAATAGCATAACATTTTTAATATCAAAGTGCACCTCTGAACTTAATGGAGGTGTACTGTGCCCCGTTCTTTTCAGTACTTATTTGCATACATCATAATTGCCGTTGTTCTAGTAGGAGTAATCGCCTACGCGGTATATGAAAGTCATACCCGTACATTACCGGAAAACACAAACCAACAAACTCTGGAATATAAAGGTAACCTAACGGTAGCTTTGGGTTACTGGGGCCCGCCAAGTCCATTCCTGTTTTACCCCAGGGGTCCAGGGTATGTAGTAACAAGTTTTATATTCGACACACTCGTGTGGAAGAATGGCAACGGAGTAATACCGTGGCTAGCAACTGGCTGGGAACACCCTGATCCGCAAACATGGATATTTCATATAAGATCCAGTGCCAAATGGCAAGACGGAACCAATCTAACGGCAGAGGATGTTGTCTTCACATTCAACTACTTAGAGAAACATGGATGGACGTGGAAAAACGTGAACCCCTCTCTAATAAAAACCATAGTAGCAATAAATGACAAAACGGTAGAAATAAAGCTGTCAAAACCATATGCATTCTTCCTCGAGGACTATGCCTCAACGATATTCATTATACCAAAGCATATATGGGAAAACGTTTCCAATCCATATGTGTTCCACGATAAAAAGAGTTTCATAGGATCAGGGCCATATGAACTAGTAAGCTACAACCCCCAGCAAGGCTACTTATTGAAAGCAAACCCCCACTTTTGGGGAGGAAAACCACTATATAGTTATATAAAAATTTTAGCAGTAGACTTCACTGACCCCCAGGAAGAAGCATCCGCCATCATTAATAGCAATGTCGACACTGCCACATTTATGGGGAAAGCATACCCGCTAGTAAAGATGATAGAACAGAAAGTTCCAAACGCAAAAATATCAAGCGGACCCATGTACTGGGTTCTCTTTTTAGGATTCAATCTAAACAAATGGCCATACAACCAGACAACCTTCAGAAAAGCTATAGCATACTCACTAAACCTAACAGAACTTGTAGAGAAAACAGGTGGAGGATTAAACGCGTCGATACCAGGGTCGCCAGGATATATACCACCGTATAGTTTATACTACAATCCTAACATACCTAAATACCCTTACGATCCTGTAAAGGCAGAAGCAATACTGAATTCCCTTAACTTGAAAGATGTAAATGGAGATGGATGCCGGGAATTACCAGGAGGTTCACAATGGCAACCGCTACTCGTCACTACAAAACAATACACGCAAGAAGCACTTCTAATAAAGATAATGTTACAAAGAGTGGGTATGTGCGTATCAGTCAAAACTGTTGAGTCATACAACCAGCTGGATACACTGGTTAAAAAGGGGCTATACGACATGGAGATAAATGGGCATGGAGCTACAGGTAACACTCCATCAGCCTTCTCATGGTACTTCACAAGCCGTTTCGGTACAGCATGGAATAACTCTGAGTATATAAACACAGTAGCTAAAATAATGTCAGCGGATAACAAATCCTCGGCTTACAAGTATTCCATGCAAGCGCAAATACTGATAGCAAGCCAGCTACCGAGAATTGCACTATATTATCCACAAATATTTGTCGTGACAAGACCAAACATAGGTATAAACTGGTTCTTCACGAGCAACGGAATAGATGGGGGTATTCCAATGCCCTATAATAAATTAGTATTAGTGCCTAGCGCATATAATAAAACACAAAGTTAAATTTATACATTACATGAGGGATGTATTTGAAGGATACGCTGATAGATACTTCATGCAGACCTATAGGCTTCATACGGAGAAAGCGTACAATCCGAGAAGCATGGCCCAGCGGTATGACCACAGTTATAGATTACAATGAAGATATCATGAGGATTCCTGCTATAATAGAGGTTAAACCCGAATACTGCGATGCTGCCAAAGGAATAACACCTGGAACTCTACTCTGGATAATATGGTATGCCCACAAATCAAAGGGAGGCAGGGAATCACCGTTAACGGTGCATCCCTATAAGGATCAAACTTTACCAGAAATGGGTGTATTCGCAACTCGAAGCCCTTATAGGCCATGCCCCCTCTGTCTCACTCTAGTTATGGTGAAAAGAGTAAGTAAATGCTCAATAGAAGTTTATGGTTTAGATGCGTTTGACGGTACTCCTGTATTTGACATAAAGATCTACTCTGAAGGACTAGACTCCCCTAGAGAGGTGTTAAAACGTGCCAAGATCGATGCCGATGACAGCGAAAGCACTAGGTGAGTTATTTGTAGGCATAATACTGGTAGGCTTAATATCATATATTGTGGCAAGATCAGCTCTTGGAAACCCCTTCATAGGTTTAGGTGTCCAAGAACAGCTCAGCCCAGCTGTTGAGAAGGAACTAGTCAAAATCTATGGTTTAAATGAATCCCTAGCCCTAGGATCCCTAGGATTTTTATCGGGACTATTCAAAGGGACTACGGGGCAAAGCATAGTCTATAATTCACCAGCATTCAGCATTGCTGTATACTCCATATTGTGGACCCTCCTAGCTATACTGCCTGGTTTTCTCCTCGGTTTCCTGGCTAGCATGTTATGGTTCACATTATACGGGTCAAATAACCCTGCAACAGCAATAATTAGGAGGTTGAGCTTCATACCGGGATACATCTATGCAGTAATAATAGCGGTATCAAGCTGGCTTATAGGATGGCCGTCTCCACTTCCCAGCACGTCTACTAGCAAAATCATAGCATATACATTAGTTATATTTCTAGTTGCATGGACAAGGCTACTCCACGGTTTAATAGGCATAGTAGACGACTCAATCAACGAGCTATCAGGATACACACAAGCATTGAGGGCTATGGCGTACCCTGAATACAAGATCAACCAAAAGTTGATCAGAGTAGTCATGCCATCATATTCTGCCTATGCAACTACACTCCTGGGTATGACGCTTGAGAGGAGTGTAATTCTGGAACCATTAATAGGATACGTTGGTATAGGCATGATCTTGTATAGGAGCGTAATTATGGCTGACCCTGTATTAGCCGCGACGGCGTTCACATTACTGGGAAGCATTGGGTACCTAATGGTTATTATAGGCCGGGTTCTAGAGCCTACCTTTGACCCTAGATTGAGGGGATGATGTTTGAAGGAAAAGGCATACGGGGGAGTTGTTATATTAGCACTACTAACACTCATTGCATTACTTGTTTATCGAGCAAACCCTGAATGCCTATCTAAATATCCATCTCTCCAGCATCCAGACCTAAATCATCCTCTCGGAACAGATCCGGTGGGAAGAGATGCTTTATGCCTTCTAGTTGCGGGGCTAGTATCTAGTGTAGAGGCAGGCTTATCAGCACTAGCAACATCGCTATTAATCCTAATCCTAGCCGTATATTTATCCACTAGCAAACTCCTTAGAGGATTAGTGAATGCAACGGCATCTATTCTAACAGGCCTTCCAAGGATAAGCCTTCTCCTACTGCTAGCTCTAACTATAAATATTCCCCCACTAATTATAGGTGTAATCATAGGTGCATTAGCTTCGATGCAGGGAGTCAGGGGGGTAGTGGCTAGAACCAGGCAAGTAACAGCAAGCACCTACGTGGAAGCGTCAAAAGCCATCGGAGCAAACACTCTTCACATAGCAACAAAACATGTTCTCCCAAACACGTGGAGTGCAATAGCAAGCTACACAAGCATAGCATCATCTGTAGCAGTCTATGCAGAAGCGGGACTTAGTATGATTGGCTTAGGAGACCCCAGTATACCTAGCTGGGGAAAAATGGTAGGATTAATCCTGGAAACGCCAGGAGCTATTTTAACAAACCCCGGTATAATCCAAGTTTCAGTTCCACTATTATTTACCGTAGCTATGGCATCCATATTCTATATATCACTATTAATTACAGTGAGAACCGAAGAAAAGGCATCGTTATAGCAAGAAGGAAACAAGATAAAACCATCTAATAGAGACAACATCGGACAACTATATCATGTATACAATATAAACAAGTCTATTAAGCTTTTTACAGAACTTTATACCTAGACTTATATTTGAGCCTTCCCATATTATACTTAAGGTGTTATTCTATGCCTGTACCTCGTCCTATGACAAGAGATGCGCTTAAATCCGCTTTTGCTGGGGAGTCAATGGCTCATATGAGATACATGATATATGCGGATACCGCGGAAAAAGAAGGATTCAAAAACGTTGCAAGACTATTTAGAGCTATAGCGTACGCTGAGTATATCCATGCGAGAAATCACTTGAAGAGACTGGCTGATTTGAAGGCGGAGCAGGAACTTCTAGGCGGAGCTCCTATAGGTTTAGGCAAGACATCAGAGAATCTAGAATATGCTATTATGGGTGAAGAATTCGAAGTTAATGAGATGTATCCTATTTACATTGAGATAGCTAGGAAGCAGGGTGAGAAAGGGGCCGAGATCAGCTTCCACTATGCGTTAGAGGCGGAGAAGATTCACGCGGAATTGTTTAGGAAAGCTAAAGAATATGTTGATAGGGGTGAAGACTTCCCTATTAACGGCTATATATGGATTTGCCCGGTCTGCGGCTATACCCTGATTGGGGTGGAGCCTCCGGCTAAGTGCCCTATATGTGGTTTGCTGGGAAAGGAGTTCAAGAAGTTCTAATCCTCCAACTATTTTCGTAGTCGTTCCTCTGTTGTTTGGAGTTAGACTCTGGGTTTTTGAAGTGAAAAATATATAGGACTTAGATATATGTGTATTCCCGGTAGCGGTGCGAAATAAATGGCGTTCAAAGGACTTAGGCAGCTACGCCGACTACTGAGATACCTGTCGAACAGGAAGGTAGAGTTTACTGTAGCCATGGTACTTGTTATACTAATGTCCTATACAAACAGTATAGTTCCCGTTCTTATTC
>WALV01000027.1 GCA_015522645.1 Candidatus Tiamatella sp. | reverse complement strand
ATCCATCCTCCTTGGGTTATTGTTGCTTCAACTGTTGCTGTTGAATACATTTTTACTTGTGTTGCCCCATCGTCTGAGATTGCTGTTATCCCATGGAAGTAGACGTATAACTTGTTTATGTCATAGGTTACTGTCCCGTTTGGTGCATGGAACTCGACGAGGTAGTTGTTTCCTCCTTCATAGATCCGAACATTGCTCTTCCAGTAGCCTGGGTATAGTCATTAACGGTTATATTCATGTTTGCCTGGCGGTAAAGGTATATAGCTGCTATACTTGAAGCAGTCATTAATACTATTAATAGTAGTCCGAGGACCAGGATTTTTCTCCTTTTATTCTTGATGCTTCTCACTTTTTACTCACATCTCTAGATAGATCGTACCGGGAATTAGGATTACACAGGATAGTGATCCTAGGTTATTTCGATACATGTTTGACCCGGTACTTGGGACTAACTTCCATGTTCTGCATATAAAAATATATGCAACTTTTTTCTATACTAGTAGAATATGTATATAAAAGGACTCATATATAATAATAAGGTATAGCTAGAGTGCATTGAGACACTAGTGGAATAGTTCAATCAATACATAATTCTTAAGGTTCCCATACCAAACCGGTATTCACGGGATGCGCATTGATGCCGGAAACCAAGAGCGAGTGTAAGGATATACTCCTCCCGGTATTCAGGGATTCCCTCAAAAAGAGGTATTGCCCTATATGCACTATTCTTAGTAACTACGAGGTAAGCATTCTCGAGTCAATATTATATGAGAGAGTGAATGACCCGGGAGTTAGACGTGAATTCATAGGTTCTATGGGGTTATGCAAACACCATGCATGGCTTATAGTAGAATTATCTGAGAAAAGCACTTTAGTGGATAATCTCGGGCCTTCTCTCCTTTACAGGGATGTTCTAGCCCTGTATATTAGACAGGATCTCCACTCCAAAAGGGAGACATGCCCAATATGTAGGGAAGTCGCTAGCTACGAAAAAATGATAGTTAACTGGGTATCGCAATGCATAGATACCAGTGATTGGTTTAGATCTCTATACTCTCATGGCAAAGCTGTATTCTGCGATAAGCATTACCATATGATAGTCAGTCAAATGAGAAATCCCCATGCTATCGAGGAGTTCAAGTCTATTCAAAGGGAAAAGCTTATCACTATTCTAAATAGAATCGATTCATATATTTCAAAGAAAGACTACCGCTCTAAACAGGAGATCGGAGAGGAAGAGGTATATGCATGGATAGATGCATTACAAGCATTAAAAGGTGATAGGAGTTTTAGGGGGTGCAGTGGCTAGCTTGAGGGATCAGCTCTCTAACAGGGTTATCCCATGATTTCTCCAGCACTGCATGTGCAAGACTGTGTATTGAGGAGTCAGCTGAGAACTCGGCTAATTTCAATGCTTTACCCAGAACATGACTGCTATCCACTCCTCTCTCAGGTGAGCCCAGAGGCCATCTAACAGTAACCCCAATGTCACCTTCAGTCGTTTCCACTATTACTCTAGAAGGCATACTGTCTGGGTAATCCATAGTAAACTCAGGGTTCTCAACTACCTTAACTCTCCCGAACACCTCTCTAACAACAGGGTCAGTTAACCCTCTAGGGATAGTGTCGAGCCAAACATCACCATATACTAGTGCGACCGATACTAGATAAGATATATTGAACCTGCCTTCCTCTACTGTACTAGGGAATTTCCCTCTGGAGGCTATTTTTATAGCGTCATCGTAAGTTTCTATAACCACTCTTTTTACTTTATTAACATTCCCATTAATCTTTCCCCCTGCCTCTAGAGCGGCTTCTATAGCAGTATGCGTGTGCCTGCAGCTTGGATAGAACTTGTACCCGTTTAACTCTAAAGCGTGATCCCGGGGCATCTTTCCACAATCCCCCCTGAGTATTCTACACATCTCTTCAATTCTATCCTCGAGCTCTAATCCGAACGAGCCTATACTAGATAAGATATAACCAGAGGCTGATGCATGCATAGCTGACAACGGTTTCAACCTCGGATCCATTTTCGGCACGATCCATAAGCCGCCAGCATAGTTTAATGCAGACAATACTAGCAGACGAATAACACGTTCCATGCAACCATACCTGATTACGCCTGAAGCTACAGCTGCACCTACGATCCCAGCAGTAGCAGTAGTATGCCACGTCCCGTAATGCTGTTTGCCGAGATAACCGCCGATCATGTATCCAGCCTGGTAGCCTGCTGCAACTCCCTGTAGGAACAACTTGAGATCCGCGTCGAGTTCAAGCGCAGTTGATAGAGCAGCTGGAACTATAACGCATCCCCCATGTATGAATCCCTGGGGAAGCCAGTCATCTAATTCCAGTGAATGTGCTAGAAATGCATTAATAGCCACTGCAGTGTAAGGGTCCGTATGCTCCCACGAACCAAGTATTACCCCCTCTCCTGTTAAACTCTTCTTATATGGAGGCCTTAAGGGGTGCAGGCGATAGGCTGCACCAGCTACAGACAATGTATCTGCGACAGCTAACCTCGCATCATTGAGAACACCAGTATTATAACAGGCAGACACTACTTCTCCCGTTATCGTATCTAAGTTTGAAGTCATAATTTTCCACCGGTACAGTCGATATCCAGTTCAATAAGTGCTAGAGGGATGTGTTGTTGGGCACCATAGACATCCATGTCTCCGGGATGGCCTGACGGGATTCTTCTTCTCATGTTGATCTTCACAGCCAAAGCCGGTTTATAAGCTATAATATCGAGCACATCTTCCGGCTTCACCTTATATGCACTGGCAACCATTTCCTTTGTAAGCTTATTGGACACCTGCCTCCAGCAATCTTCATCCTCGAACAATAAGTCCAATGTAAGAGTGAATGGACCTGAGTTTTTACTCCTAACAACCCGTGCGATATCATAGAGTTTAGCCAATTAACTTCACCTCATCTATTTTACTGGTTTCAAGGGGGTCCTCTAGCTCCACAAGGTGCCACAAACTCCACTCATAAGCTAGCCCGGCGTAAATATCACTAGGGGAAAATGGGAAAGCGAGATTCCCCGCAGTAGTCTTCCTAGAAGCCCAACCCATGTGCAGCAGTGTACTCCTTATCAACCCTGCAGCCGCCTCAGCCTTGTTCTTATCTTCCGCTATAACCTCGAACAATACCCCAACCTCATGACCTTTATCCATAGGCTCCGAGCTTCCTAAAACACCATTCCAACCGTAGAAACGCGGGTACACGGTGAAGTTGCCTCCAAGCTCGTCTCTCACGAATTTCACCGTTGACTCGAAGAGCTCAGTGATTTTAGAAATGAATAATGGATCTCTTGCGCCTGCTATGACTACGAATCTATGGCCTACGGGCCTTGATCCTTCGAGTTTAACCATGTATTTCTCGGCGTCAACCCATCTAGACCCTCGTACTATAACACCAGTGTTAACCTGTTCATATGTAGCATTCCTAAAGTCTGCATAACCCCCAGGGATAACCTCCTTGTAGGGGTTGCTTCTCTCGTATAGTGCGTGCTCGGCGACAGACAATACAGTCGTACGTCTCTCCGGGTTGAGGGGTCTAACTTCGAACTCGTCCCTCCTTAGGATCCCCAGTAAGCCATCTGCCCCGCTCCCAGGGTCCGCGGCTATTGCACCGCACTCTAGGATCTTAGCCATATGAACAGCTAACCCCTTATCGAAACCTTGTATCCATGGTAAAGCAGCGAATGACGCGATATCCACAACCCTACCCGCTAAAACTACGTCAACATTGTCCTTCAATGCCTCTATAACAGGTTCAACCCCATTCTGCGCAACAACTATACCAGGATTCCTTAATGCCTCCCGTATACTGCGGCCGACACCAAGGTCTACAGTACGCCTTCCCTCCTCCAGTATTCTCTCAAAGAAACCATCTTCAATGTCCGAATACAGGATTTTCACCCTGAATTGACCGCCAACATGTTCCGCAGCCCTCTTCAAAACATCCAGCGTCTTATCAACATGTGTTTTCGAGCCTGAGCCTCCTGCTGAACCAATTACTAATGGAACCCCGAGTTTCCTCTGCGCTTTTAATAGTAAAGCCAGATCTCTCTGGACAGACGAGTCAGGCACTAGTGTTTTCCCCGAACCCAGATAGTAGGGCCCTGGATCAGTGCTACCTGCATCTACAGCTATAATATCTGGCTCCTCCTTCACCCCGTTCCATAAACTCTCTTCGGGGAACCCGTAACCTAGAATAGCTGTGGGAGATAAGACTCTGAGCTCCAGTATAAGCCGCCTCCATATTATCTAAATTATGTGTAATAGAAAATAAGCTAATAGTAGAGTCTCTTACATATAGATAGATAATTATTAACGAAACACGTAGGTAGCGTATTTTGAAAACATTATGGCATCTATCATTGTTTTACTGGTTTTTACCTGTTATTCTTATTAATGTTTTATCTAGTAGTAGAGAGCGGTATAATGGAGTTGAGGGATATCTTACTGATCTTAATGCCTGTATGATCCTTTATACCATGCTGGTGACAACTATTCTGGCAGTGGTTGGAATAGAGCTACATGAGATAAAGAGGAAACTCTGGGAATGCTACGAGCAGAGGGAACAGAAACCTTGAGGTTTTATTCAGCTGACTGATTAACGTGGTGTTTCCTAGGATGCTGACATAGGATTCTCTGGTGATAGAGGCCTGTCGTCTTTTGATTGTATCTAAATTAACCGTGGATTTCCCTGCACACGGGTATACTGTGGCAAGGAGTTCAGGAGTTCCAGTTTTTACATATCTATTTCTCTCCGGTTTTACCCGGTCTCAGGGTGAAGATTATATAGGACTTAGATATATGAGTATTTTCTGGTAGCGGTGCAGGTTAAATGGCAACGAAGGGGTTACGACAATTACGCCGGCTGCTAGGATACTTGTCGAACAGGAAAGTAGAATTCACAGTAGCCATGGTACTCGTTATACTAATGTCGTATACAAATAGTATTATACCCGTGCTTATCAGGGACGCTATAGACCTTGGCATAGTTAAACGGGATCTAGACAATTCACTCCTATACGGTGGGCTAATTATACTGGCCGGTATATTCAACGGCGTATTCAGCTTCTCAGCACGATTCTTCCAGGTGAGAGCGGCTCAGGACGCTGTGTATAGGTTGCGAATGAACACTTTCCGCGCTATTCAGCGGCAGAACATGGAGTTCTTTGATAAAACACTTGTCGGTCAGCTTATATCGAGAGTTACAAACGATGCGGAGAGGATCACAGGGTTCCTAAGCTTCAGGATGCGTATGCTCGTATACTCATCCTTCCTCGTGGTTATAAGCCTATACTACATGTTCACGATGAGCCCCAGGCTCGCTTGGATAGCTATAGCAACCATACTCATAGTTATGTCTTTAAACGTCATCTATGCCCGAAAGGTGAGGCCTATATACGATATGGTCAGGCATCAGACAGGTGTACTTGCAGGAGAGTCAACGAGCTCCATAGCCGGCATAAAGACCGTTAAGGCTCTCGCGGTGGAGGATTATATTCTAGGTAAATTCGGTAAAGAGAACCGTGAGCTTTACAGGTTGAACATAGACGCGGCCAGGGTATCCTCAATCTACGGTAACACGCCATTCCTAATAATAGGTTTGGCTATGAGTGCCATGCTCTTCTACGGTGGAAAAGCAATTATAGCCAATACGCTGACCGTCGGAGAATTAACAGCGTTCCTAACATACATGCTGGTTATGATGTGGCCGCTGAGGGCCCTGGGATTCATAATAGGCGACATGCAGCGGACGCTCGCCGCTGCTAACAGGCTCTTCGAGATTATAGACTCGGCTCCCAAGACAATGGATCCAGTAGATGCTATAGAGCTATTTGATGCTAAGGGTGAGATCGTATTCGATAACGTGTGGTTCTCGTATTCAAGCGGTAGGAATGTTCTCCGGGGAGTCTCATTCAGGGTGAAGCCGGGTGAAAAACTACTAATAACGGGACTGCCTGGATCTGGTAAGAGTACGGTTCTCAAACTTATAGCTAGACTCTACACTCCGGTGAAGGGGAGAATACTCCTGGATGGAGTTGATTTGGGTAAGATAAAACAGGATAGCCTCCGGAGGATAATAGCATACGTCCCGCAGGAGCCTTTCATATTCAACAGAAGTATAAGGGAGAACATTTCCCTCGCCAAGCCAGATGCGTCTATAGATGAAATAGTGAAGGCAGCGGAAATAGCGAAGATCCACGATTCCATCCAATCACTACCCGAAGGATACGACACTATTGTCGGCGAGAAGGGTATAACGTTAAGCGGCGGGCAAAGACAGAGGATAGCAATCGCGAGAGCCTTACTCGCTGATCCCAGGATTATCCTGTTAGATGACCCAGTATCAAATCTCGATGCAGAAACCGAGGAGGCACTCGTGAATGATTTAAAGGATATTCTAACGGGTAAGACCGCTGTAATAGTATCCCAGAGGCTTTCACTCGCCAAGATAGCTGACAGGATAATTGTTCTATCAAATGGGAGGATCGTGGAGGAGGGGCGTCACGAGGATCTACTGGCTAGAAAAGGAGTCTACTATGAGTTATATAGGACTATGATGGGGGTGGCTAGAAGCGTCAACTAAGAGCACATGGAGCCTGTTATCCAGGTTCATCAGGGAAGCTTTCAAGGAACGTAAGCTTCTAGCTATTATAGTAGCGAGTATTATCGGTGCAACCCTAGCCACTCTAGCCTCCCCATACATTCTAGGAGTAGCCATTGACAAATACATTATTCCAGGCAAATACGCCGGATTACCCATGATAGCAAGCCTATACCTTATTGCCCTGGTACTCCAGTGGCTATTCACTACAGTGCAAACATATTATGTGGAGAAGTTCGGTCAGAGTGTACTGGAGGAGCTTAGAGCTAGGATTCATAAGAAAATCATTACAGCGAACATAGACTTCTTTAAGGATAAGAAGACTGGTGACCTGGTTTCCAGGATAATCAATGATACAGGCATGGTTAACGATGTTCTAGTATCAGGCTTGCTAGGCGGGATAGGGAGCACTCTCAGTCTAGTAGGTATAATAGGGGCAATGCTATACCTGGATGTGAAGCTGACACTAGTTGTATTGCTAAGTGTACCTGTAATGGTTTTCGTTGCAAAGCATTTCGGAGGCAAGATAAGGACAGCGTATAGGCAGACTAGAAGGGAGATAGCGCGTATAAGCAGCGTCGTGGAGGAGGGTGTCTCCGGGATTGAGACCGTGAAAGCCTTCGGTCAGGAGAGGAAAGTTGAGGAGGAGTTCGAGGAGGCAAGCAAGGGAGCCGTAAGAGCATATATCAAGGTAGCTTTCTACATGGGGCTATTCTGGCCTCTCATGAATATATCATCACTCCTCTCAATAGTACTGGTACTAGCCTATGGAGGCTACCTGGCTTATATGGGGGCAATAAGTGTGGGTACAGTTGTAGCATTCATACAGTATACACAGAGGTTTAGGGGGCCAATAAATGAAGTAGTAAGCATGTACGACAGCCTACAATCAGCCCTAGCAGCACTCGAGAGAATATACGAGGTGATAGATGACCCTAACATGGAGGTGTTCGACGGCATAAGAGTAGAGAAGCTTGAAGGCCACGTTAGATTCGAGAACGTCTGGTTCTGGTACGAGGAAGGGAAACCCGTACTAAGGAACATTAACATTGACATACCACCCGGAACTACTATAGCCCTCGTAGGTAAGACCGGCGCAGGCAAGACTACCATGGCTAACCTAATAATGAGGTTCTACGATCCTAAACGCGGCCGAATACTATACGACGGCCTTATAGGTACAGGAATCAACAAGGAATCACTAAGGTCTAGGATAAGCTATGTTCCACAGGAAACCTACCTATTCCCGGGCAGTGTCATGGAAAATATAAAAATAGCCAAGCCAGGCTCGACAGACGAGGAAGTGGTTAACGTTTGCAGACAACTAGGTATACATGAATTCATAGAGCGCTTACCTAAAGGATATGATACACCGGCCGGTGAGGCGGGTAAACTGCTTAGCGTCGGAGAAAAACAGTTAATATCAATTGCGAGAGCAATGCTGAAGAACCCTGACATAGTTATCCTAGACGAGGCGTTAAGCAGTGTAGACCCTAAAACAGAATCCCTCGTACAACACGCGATACTTAAACTAATGGAAGGACGTACGAGCATAATAATAGCCCATAGACTAACAATCACTAGGCACGCGGATAGAATCATAGTTATAGATAACGGTAAGATAATCGAAGAAGGAGGCTTCAAGGATCTACTGACTAGGAGAGGAAAGTTCCATGAATTATACTCTTCCCAAATGACGGTGAAACCCATGGTGGAGAGATGAGGAGAGGTGTTCTGATTGGAAGAAAACAATATCCTCAGAATAGCTATGAGCAGGAGGAGCACTAGGAGATTCAGCAGCGAACCAATTGAAGTAAAAGATGTTCTCTACGCTGTACAAGTAGCTCTCCAAGCTCCTTCCGGAGCTAACAGGCAACCTTGGAGGTTCATCATCATTTTTGACCCTGAAATAAAACGCGGTGTTAGGCATCTATGCGAGGAATGGGAGAGAAAGTTCCATGAAAGCCAAAGCCTTCCTAAATGGTTCAAAGAATGGCTTGAAGAGAGGAATATTAGCTGGGAAAAACCCTTCCTAGAGGAAGCGCCTGCACTCATAATAGTCCTAGCAGATAAGAAAGCCCCGTATAGCCGTGAAAGCACATGGCTTGCCATAGGATACATTCTCCTAGCACTAGAGGAGAAGGGCTTAGCTTCCCTAACATACACTCCGGCCAATCCCCAAGTTATTTCCAGGTATTTAGATGTACCTTTGAACTATACTCTAGAGGCAATTATACCCGTAGGTAGAAGCGGGGAAAACAAGGTTAAGGAGTCTAGGCTAGGTTTGGAAGATACGGTATGCATAGATAGATGGGGAAATAACCTGGAGTTAAGTAGCTTTCCACTAGCAGGGTATACCCGCGTTTAACGGTGTTGTGCTAATTTGCTGTCTGAAGGAGATAAGATACGGGTTCATAGAACACATTACGTTGAATCCATAGAAGTTACCTTTAACACACATTATACGATGTCTTGGTAGCGTAGGCATTTAAGGGTGGTGGTTAGATCTACTTAAAACATTGCCTGTAAGGTAAAAAACTAGATCTCAGGTAGTGAAACACCGGTTTTCCCTACGAGTATGTGAGGTATGAATGCCGAGGGTTTTATCTCCCACCACTCTAGGGGCCAAACTTCTCTTCCTAGTGCTTCAATGTTGCTGAATAAATTAATCATTTTATCGGCAACACGCACTCTATTCAGGCATGCCTTAAACTCGCCGTTCTTCACTAGGAATACAGAGTCTCTAGATACTGTGGAGAATATTCCCTCAGAATAGTTCTGGTAGCGTGTATACCAGTTATTCGTAAGATACAGTCCATTGCCTAGTGTCTCGAGCAGTTCACTAAGCGGTGAATCTCCTGGTGATACGTTAAGGTTGAATGATCTCGGCATTATTATGCCGGCATTGCCTGTTGTCCTAGTCTTCATGAGCTTCGCTGTTTTCGAGTTATGTAGTATGGTTCTTAGGACACCTTTCTCAACAACACTCTTGTCCTTCGTTGAGACTCCTTCGTCATCGAAGGAAGTATAACCGGGTAACTCAGGGTTTCTGGGCTCGTCTCTTATAGTTAGCATGCTGCTGAAAAGTTTTTCACCAATCATACCTGGGTTGATGAAGCTCATACCATACACTATCCTACCTGCATTTGCAGCCCTCACAAGCTCTCCTACAAGGTTACCCGCTATCATAGGCGAGAGCAGAACCCTATACTCTCCCGGCTCTATTTTACCCATCGGAAGCCTGGAGCATTCCTCCGCGAGATCCCTAGCCTTTTCGATAGACAGTTTAGCTTGCTTCCCCCCATCATATCTGGGTGATGTCCAGCTCCACTGGCCGCTTCTATCTCCCTTGAATACCCTTATGTAACCCGTGAACTTAGTTTTCTCGCCTCGGAGGAAGCCACCCATGCTGTTAGCCAGCATTATTTTAGAATACCTTATTTCAGCCATTCCAGCAGAGTTCCCTATTTCGCTGAGAGCTAGGTCCCCAGCCAAGTCCAGTTCCCTTGTTCCTTCAAGGTACTGTATGATAGCCTGGTCAGTTAGACTATAATCCTCGCCCGATGCTTCTGGTAGGGGTGCATACATAGGTGACGGCTCCATACTGTCTAGTAGACTGATAATATTACCCACAGCTTTCTCAGGTGAGGTAGTGCTCAATCCTATTGAGAGCATTTTACCGTTTCCTCTAGCTATATACAGGCCGATTTCTATATTATCCCATGACTGAGTTACACTCGCTTCACCGTTCGCCAGTTTAAGCATCCTCTTCTTAGATTCGTCTACTAGGATTAGGTACTCGTCTACCTTCTCTTTTAGCTTGGAGGAGAGTTTATCCGCTATGTACTCCAGGTTACTCCATGTCATTTTACAATCACCTCCCTAAGCCTGATATGGGGTCCTCCCATAGTAACTGGGACTCCCTGTATAGGCTCTCCTTTACCGCAGAAACCGGGGTACAGCTTCAAATCCCTGCCGGCAGCGTCCACGCTGGTATAGAAGGATGGACTGGTTATTTCTAGAACAGGGTCTTTGACAGGGTCGCCTAGTCTTCCATTCTCGACTAGGTATGCTTCCAACCCTACGTACCTGGCTCCCCACCTGTAATCGTCTATGTTCCACTCCATGTACTTCTTGATATAGATCCCCTGCCTGACATCCTCTATTAGCTCCTCAAAACTGTAGTCTCCTGTTGCGAAGTAAGTATTGGCCATCCTGACAATCGGCTCTGACTTGAAGTCCCTAGCTCTAGCTGCTCCATTGCTTTTAACACCAAATAGCCTCGCAGTCTCCCTGTTCTGAAGCATCTCATTAATCAAACCCTTATACAGCAAGTAACGTGGTCTAGCTGGCACCGCCTCATCGTCGTAGAGGTAGAAGCCGAATGCACCAGGTATTGTTGGGTCATCTATCACAGTCGCCACATTACTACCTATCCTATCGCCAATCTTATAGTCTCTCCAGTAACTTAGACCTGCCTGAGCGGCTTCCCTGCCGAGTATTCTATCGGCTTCACTGGGATGACCGATTGACTCATGTACAGCTATCCCCGCGAGCTCTGGGCCGAGAACTACATCCATCTTACCTTTAGGAGAAGCCTTTGCTTTCGTTAGGACTATGCCAAGGCTTCTCATGTCGTCCTCAAGGCTACTAGTCAGGTTCTTCTCGTCTAAACCCTCGAAGCCCCCGGTCCAAGCTATAACACTGTACCGGTTCCTATTTTCAGAACCATTCGAAGCTGTCAGATTATGACGGACATATGCTCTTGGTATTTCTGCTTCAACATAGCCTCCATCACTGGTTACAATTATCTTTCTCTCTGCGAGTTCATTATAGAACAACATGAAAGACTTGAGCTGTATGCCTTCCATATTAAGGTCAGCCGCATTAGCCCTCTCTTTTACCTCAGCAAGCTTATCAGTCAAGCTGAGTGATTCCAAAGGTTTTTTCTGGTAAACACTGTATCTAGTGCTTCCAAGCCGTGACTCATCCATTTCTATCCCATGCTTCTGGATGCTAGAAGATATCCTTGCATTCGATAAGGCAGTGCTCACTGCCTTGTAGAGAGAGTCTTGATCGAGTTTGTCGGTAGAAGCGAATCCTAATCCTCCACCGTGTATAACTCTTACAGCGACACCAACCTGCTCCTCGTATCCTGCAGTGAATACTCTTCCATTCATTAAGCCTATCCGGTTGCCATACAATGAATGGAACCTAGCTTCAGCATAACTGGCTCCTTCCCTAATGGCTGAGTGAACCAGTTTCCCGAGAATATCCGGGTCGAACGATTCTACAGACAAGATGTTAATACACCAAACTCCATATTAGTTAGAATTGGAATATATAGATATTCCCTAGACGCATGCCTGTTAAGCTACTTTAATAGTGACTGAATTCATTTTTTGTTACTGGAATTATACTCGTATATTCTTATTAAATGTTGGGAGAGCTGTAGGGTAATCGTTACACAGGTCCTACTGATGATTCTATAGTAGCGGTGTCTATTTTGAACATAGATATTACCGCTATCGTTCTACGTTGCATGTGATCTCAATATGAGATGGTCGATGACTAGTTGAACTATGACGCATTACTCGGCTTTAATAGGATCTGTAGTCTTCCATTAGTATGAGGGTCAGGCGGCGAGTTGTTTACAAAGCTCTTTAGCCCGTTTATGCCTTTCGATAAGTACGTGTTGATTATTCCTGGAAGGATTCCATCCATGTATTCAGGCGTCACGCCACCCTTCCATCCAACATATACGATCGCGCCTTTCTCCAGCAGTATCCTTGCAAGCGTACCGTCTTCGAACGTATAGCATCCGAACACGATGAATACACTGTTTTGCTTTACGGTTGTTTCCTTCTCTATATACTTGGGGCCTATTACAAGGTATTTAGGTAGTTTCTCCAGTTCCTCCCGGGAGGGCTCCTTGCCCTGTGGAGGTATAACGCCTAGAGCTAGGTATCCCTTCTTTATCCACGTGTTGATGTTTTCCCCGTATTCCAGTATGCTTTCATTATAGTGTAGGCCGGTGAAGATATACTCGCCGGGAGGATAGGGGCCGCTGGTTCCGTTACTGTATCCTCCATGGGCCCTTATAATCACAAGCTGGTATTTCTGTAGGTCGGTGAGCTGGTCTAGAGTAGCGTTCTTGCCCAGATATACGTCTACATCATACCCGTGGCTTTCTAAGGTTGTAATTATTATCGCGTCGAGCGTGTAATTGGGATACTCCCGGTATAGAGAGTCATAGTATAAAGCATGGAGGTTGGATTGATATGTTACCTGATTGTTCCCAGTGTTCGTTACTGTACTCGTATTGATATTAAGGGGGGGCAGAGTGTTCTGCTTGTAGTAGTAGGCTGCAATGCCTATTACAGCTACTATTATGATTAATGTAATGGTCAGATACCGGGTGTTGAGACTTGACCTCAACCTGCTGCACCATTGTTTACATGTAAAACTGGATAGTTTACCTAGTTAATATACGCCTACCATTATAACTTTAGTTCTACTGGGACTCACAGGGTTCTACTCCCATTTTTCTCCAGTCAACATGTTTACTTTACTTGACGCCATATAGATGATTACTTCAATGGATAAAAGGTATTCTACTATGGTCAGTATTAGAGAATAGAGTAGATAGGGTTCCTCGTTGAAAATCATTAGTGAGAACCTGTCTAATGCGTGCCAGAGAGCAGTGTTTGGGTTGAGTATGTGGACATGTGTCCACCAGCTCACAGGAAACATGAAATACCATAATCCAATGAGTGAAATATAGGTTAATCCTAATGCTTTTATCCTCCTACTCCCATGTAGCCTTGACAGTATGATTATTGTAAACGCTACTGCAGGTACAAGGTATTGATAGTTTACCCTCCAGTAGGTTGCCATGAAAATTATATATGACGTGCTAGAAAACACCAGAGCGTCTCTATAGTTATTGTATGCAAATAATTCTACTGCGATGAGTATAATGGTGGGTATCCACCAGTATGTTATTAATGGGTATAGGTTTCTTCCCGTATGTTCATAAATGTATGTTGCCAGGTTACTTATGCCATTGAAATCGTATGATATGGGGAACGTATAAGTCGGTTTCACGTTGGAAAACATTGTTTCAATAAGGGTAGCCATGCTTTTTGGGCAAGCCACTAGAAACGGGGTGAACAGTACTATAACTCCAAGTAGTAGAGAAGCGAGGATTCCTGCATTAACTGGTTTTCTATAGACAAGGTTATCATAGAAGATGGCTAGGAATGGGATGAGGAATGTCGGTTTGAACCCTACGCTCAAGCCTATTAGGAACGAGCCAACTAGTTTCCCCCTAGAACTCGTGCCGTCTAAGTAAAACAGGTATATGCCTGCTAGAAAGAAGAATAGTGGAATCTGGTCAAACATGCCGTAAATACTTGATATATAAATGGTTACAGGGTTAAACGCGTAAAGAGAGGTTACTAGTGCGGCTTTTTTACTATTGTAACCAACATGTCTGAGTATTAAGTATACCAGCACTGCGGATAACACGTCGAAACTTATGAAAACTGATTTAGTCGCTACTATCCAGTTCGATGGAATAAAAACGTGATAACCGTTTTCATCATAGTAGTGTATGACTTCGGATGAAGCCAGTTTCCTCAACGGAGATAATACTAGTATGAGACCAGGCCCGTAAACGTAGGGCCAGGAATAGGGCCATCCCTCACTCGCAGAGTTCCCAGGGGCGACGTAGTTATAAAAGCATAAATGATGCCGTAGAAATGTATCTGCGAAACCAGCGAACTGTGCAATGTCGCTTCCAGAAGTATATGGAGCTAGGGGCACACGTACTAAGAGCATCAATGCAATGATAACTAGAATGACAACTGTATCCTTCCGAGTCACCAGACTCCGCCACCTTGAATCGAAAATTCCCCATCACAGTAAATATTACTGTTACCTTAAAACCGGCCTCACTAGACCCATTCTTCTACCGCCATTATTAGAAGCTTGTTTACCGTGGTTATATTGGGAAGGGTTCTAAGATGTTTGGAGAATAGCAATGTAAATTTATGCTAGGTTAGATATCATCTTATTCCGGCGTGTGCAGTTGAAGAGAAAGACTGTTGAGGACATAACGAAGGATGATATCCTGAGGTTTCTAATGGAGGAAGGTAGGAGTACTGGTAAAGATAAAGTAATTAATGAGGTTGGCGAGAAGGAGCTTGCTGAAAAAACTTTAGAGGAACTGGAAGAAAAAGGCTTAGTTAAAGCTGTCGGCGATAAATTAGAGTTAACTGAGAAAGGAGTATTAGCAGCTGATAAGGTGTATAGTAGGCATAAAGCAGTTGAAGATATATTAAAGCAGCTTGATACTAGGAGCCACATAGCAGCCCATTATATCGAGCACCTTGACATGGAACCTTCTGAGATCAAGAAGATACTCAAAGGAAGCATTATGACATTATCATTACTTGAAGAAGGAAGTTCGGGTCGAATCATGGCTGTACTTGACCCCAGACCAAGCATCGTAGCCCGTTTATACGGTGTTGGATTACTGCCAGGTAGATGGTTTAAGGTATTATCTAAGAATCCTGGAGTTGTCATAGTAATGGTGGGCTCTGAGGCTCGTGTTGCTTCTATCGACAGCGCCATCGCCGAGAAGGTCTTGGTTATCCCTGAAAAATGATTCTGGAGAGTCGGAGGAATCATTTATGTCGCCATCGAAGAGAAAACGTGTTCTCCTTCTAGGTCAGCCAAATGTGGGTAAAAGCTCTCTTTTAAAGGCGCTTACTGGTAGCTCTGTTCAAATATCCAATTACCCTGGAACAACGGTGGAAGTAACTATTGCGAGGGGAAGTATAGCAGGAGTTGAATACGAATTTATTGATACTCCAGGTATTTATAACCTATTCACGAGCAGCATCGAAGAAGAGGTTACCGAGAAAGCTTTAATCGAGGAAGACTATGACTTCGCGATTGTAGTAATAGACGCTACAGCAATAGAGCGAGGACTTGTGTTCCTCGTATCCATTATTGAGCTGGGGGTACCTGTTATCGTTGCATTGAATTTCTGGGAAGAAGCAGATAGAAAGGGGCTTAGAATTGATTACGAGAGCCTGGAGGGGGAGCTAGGCATTCCTTTCGTCAGGATTAACCCCATTAAGAAGAACGGTATTAGCGAACTGATAAAAAGAATGCCCGAAGCACGTAAGGCGAAGATGAAAATCACATACGATGATCACATAGAGAAGGCAATATCCCTAGCCATGAAATGTATAGAAGGAAAGGTAAAGCTAAGCAGGAGAGGGCTAGCAGTAAGGCTCGTTGAGGGCGACCCGCTAATAACTAGGTTATACGAGTGTGAACACTCTCATATAGCACGCGAGACGCTGGCAGGTGAGGGTCACGATCCTTACAATGATATCGAAATCACTAGAGCAGGATACGCTATGTCTCTTACAAAGATGTATGTCAGGATAATACCGAGCTCTATAAGAACAATAAGCAAGTTCGACGAGGTACTATTAAAGAATATGAGCCTAGGCATACTCACCGGCTTATCTTTTCTCGGAGCTATGATAGTATTGACAGTAATATTTGGTAATGAAATAGTCAATGTACTAGACTCTCTCTTAGGGAACTACGTTCAGTCGATAGTAACGTCTCTCGCAGCACACGGATTAGCAGGGTTAGCCCTAGCGAAAAGTATAGAGGCACTATACGCTCAATACACCGCGGCACTTCCCTATGTTTTCATTTTCTATTTGATACTTGTCATCATAGAAGATACCGGGTTCCTTACAAGGCTAATGTTATGGCTCCACATGGTCACGAAAAAACTGGGTTTACACTCTAAAGGAGTAATACCGGCCTTACTTGGGCTGGGCTGCTCTGTTCCAGCTACTACCGCTACGAGGATACTGCCAACCACAAGACAGCGGATCGTCGTTATATCAATGCTTGCATTCATCCCATGCTCCTCCAGGGCGACCATTGTTTTCGGTATAGCAGGCAGGATTAACGGTGCCGTTGCAGCTCTAGGTATCTATGCTTTAGGCTTCATACTGGCAGCAATCGTTGCAAGAATAGTATCGAAGGCCATCAAGGCGGATGAGGATGCAGTGCTAATTGAAGACGTGCCCCCATTACGAAAGCCGAAAACGAGTATAGTAGCGGAGAAAGCCTGGCAGAGACTCAGGGAGTTCATTGTAATAGTTACACCTCTTATTGTAGCAGGCGCAGTCGCTTACGCGTTTCTAACATACTATAAAATAGATAGCATCGTCATCAACATGTTCGCCCCGCTCATGAGCATCCTACACTTACCCCCGTCTTTATCAATACCTCTCGCATACGGCTTCCTACAGAAAGATCTTGTAATATCCATGACAGCAACCATTATGGGCACATCGAATTTCTCGACGGTTCTAACAGCAAAGCAAGCGATGACTTTTACTATGGCTTCCACGTACCAGGTACCCTGTATAATAGCGCTAGGAATGATGATTAGAGAGCTGGGGCTAAAGAGAGCCATTCTCCTATGGATAATAGTAGACATAATAGGATTCAGTGTAGCGGCTCTATACGCTAACATTCCGTTCCCCTAGATTGCTACGATAATAGTTTCAGTCAACTCATTATCGTTTATAAATGAACTAATAGTACTTATATGATTAACCGGCCTAACGGTCATAGCACTATCTAGGTATAGTCCATCCAGTGTCGCGGCAACCGTGCTATGACACCAGGTGAATCAAGGCGGGAATATTACCAGAGCACGATCCATTGTATAAGTGACCCCTCAAAGAGGGGGGTGATAAACCATGGCAAGAAGATCTCCGAGGAGAAAAACCGTTAAGGAGGAGCCGCCTAAGCCTAAGAAAGTAGAATACGTGGAGGAAGAAGAATTCGAGGAGCTTGAGGAGCTCAAGGAGGAAGAGGAGTAAGAATAAGCCTTTTTGTTTTTCTCAGCCCACCGATAAAGGCTCTCCTAGTTAGGATAGATTCAAAATATTTTTCTAGTTCTTTTCGACTAAAACAATTATCTTAGGCTCAGGCTCCAACCCGAAATTCTTAACAGCTTCCCTGATAACCCCCGTATTCCCTAGCATTGAAAACACCGCGGTTATTTGCCCGTATCTCTTCAACACCAGCGTAAACACTGGGTTAAAATAAGATGAATTCGCTCCAGACAATGTTGTCACCAGAACCTTCGATTTCCTCGGTATGCAATCTCGGGGAATAGCTGCCACATCTAACACTCCTGGAGCTATCTGATAGGGCTCTGATAACACAGTCCTAGAGCATGGGGTGTGGGAGGGAATACAGAGTTTCGTTTTAAGATAGGATGACACGATGGATGCTAGTGGTAGGGAATGGATATCCGGTGTAGATAGAATCACGTCTATCTTACTTTTCCTGAGATCATATGCAAGCCTCATAGCTGCAAGCTCCAGTATGCCGGGGTTACTGGTTATTAGCCAAAACTCTTTTTCCTCTGACAATTCCTTCGAGATCACTTCCTCTATAAGCCTTGACTCCTTAATCCTGGCCAGAATTTTCTCGGCAGTCTGTTTCTCCGGTGTAACTCTGAGCGTGACGTAACGCCATAAAACCTGTGACGGCACATCCAGTCTAGCTTCAAGGTACTTAAACGAGTAGAAGAACTTGAGAATCCTAAGCAACGTAAATACCATAGACTTCGTGTTCTTGAAAACCTCCTCCGTAGGTTCCTCCGACACTTTAAACCCCGCCCAGCAAGACTGGATTGTATTAATGGCAGCTACAGAATAAAAGGTCGAGGCGTTCTATTTCTACTTTAATAGTGCTAAAAACACCGTTTACTCAAAGTTTGGATGCCCCTGTTTAGAACCAAGTGAATCCACTCGGTCTTAAAACAAATCCCTGATTACTAGTACCAACCTGAAAAAACCCAAGACCTGTGGAGGAAGCGGAAAGTGGCTGAAGACTCTTTAGACCCGGCTAAACCAGTCCACTCCTTTCCCGAGCCGATTCGAGGTATCTTCTCCGGGAGCTGGTGTAATATAAGATGATGTCTTACACCTTAAAGCTGGAATCACCCCTCATCAAAGCAATACGTTTAGGAGAGCTATTAGGGTTAGATAACCTGTATCTTAAGAATGAAGGATTGAATCCCACGGGATCGCAGAAGGATAGAGTATCACTGTACCACGTCAACAGGGCTGCCGGGGAGGGCTTTGATACGATAACAACCGGTACATGCGGGAACTATGGATCCTCCCTAGCTTACTTTGCAAGGCTAAAAGGGTTGAAACCAGTCATCTTCGTCCCTAGATCATATAGTAACAGGAGGATAACGGAAATGGTGTCTAAGGGTGCGCAGGTAATTCTAGTAGAGGGGTCATACGAGGATGCCGTGATGACTAGCTCTAAAACGGCACGTGAGTACGGATGGTATGATGCGAACCCGGGTTCGAAGAACTGGGAAGAGGGTTTGTCCTCGTTTAAAGGCATAGCATACGAGATAGTTAACCGTCTCGGCAAGGCTCCCGACAATGTAATTGTTCCCGTGGGGAACGGTTCGACCCTAACGGGAGTTTATCTGGGGTTCAGGGAGTTACTGGAGAAAGGGATAACGGAAAAGCTACCGAGGATTATCGCGACAACTACGAGCCATGGGAACCCCATAGCTGTAGCGTATAAAAAGGGATTGAACAGTGTACCTGCATTAAAGAGAGTGAGGGAAACACGGTTCAATGAGCCTTTAGTCTCGATGATAGCGTTCGATGGAGACTCGGCTTTGCAGGCGATAAGGGAGTCAGGAGGCTTCGTTGTCGAGGTGCCTGACTATAAAATGGTCAGGTATTCGATGCTGGCAAAGGTATCGGAGGGAGTGTGCGTTCTCCCAGCTTCGGCTTCTACGCTTGAAGCTCTCAACTACATTGGGGAATGTTCTAGGGGAGAAGTCACGGTTGCAGTATTAACTGGGAGGTGTATTTGATGGAGGGTCAAGCGGTTATTCTGGCGGAGGGGTATTTTTTAACGACTGATGCTAAGACCGCTCATGGGCTTGTGAGGTACTCAGCCCGGTATAAGGTTGTCGGGGTGATTGATAGTGGTTTGGCTGGGAGGGATGCGGGTGAGGTTCTCGATGGAAAGTATAGGGGGATACCTATATATGCTACGCTGGAAGATGCCTTGAATGCGAACCCGGATATCAATGTGTTAATCATAGGCGTAGCTACCGCTGGAGGGCGGTTACCCGGTAATTTCAGGCCTATTGTTATGAAGGCGCTGGAGAAGGGTATCAGCATTGTTTCCGGGCTGCACGAGTTCTTGAGCGATGACCCCCTGTTAGCTGACTTGGCGAGGAAGCATGGTGCTAGGATTATTGATGTAAGGAAAATGTTCAGGGATATGAGGGTGTTCTATACTGGGGAAATTAAGGGGGTTCGCTCGCTGAAAATAGTTGTGGTTGGAACGGACTCTGCTATAGGGAAGAGGACGACGGCTGTAATGCTGACAGAGGAATTGAATAGGCTTGGGGTTAAAACGGTATTCATCGGCACAGGCCAGACGGCATGGATGCAAGGAGCCAGGTACGGCATCGTCCTCGACGCGATGATAAATGATTTCATTACAGGCGGCCTAGAGCATGAAATCGTGAGAGCCTACAGGGAAGAGAATCCTGATGTGATAGTCGTCCCAGGCCAGGGATCGCTCCTCCACCCAGTGTTCCCTGGGAGCTATGAAATCCTAGCCCTAGTTCAACCCGATATCATAATACTCCAGCACGCCCCAGGTAGGAGCCACCTCGACGGCTTCCCGGAATATCCTATGCCGGATATTGACAGGTACATGCATCTAATCGAGCTGATCACCGGTAGGAACGTCTATGCTGTAACAATAAACCATGAGAACATGACCCCAGGGGAAGTCGAGGAGTTAATCAAGTTCTACGAGGAGAAGTATGGGGTAGTAGCATGCGACCCAGTTTTACACGGAATGAGCAAGGTCGCTCTGAGCATTATTAGGGATTACATTGGAGGCGAGAGGGAACGGTCTCCCTTAAATGCTTTGACAGTATAACCGTTACCAACCTCAGAGTACAGAAGAAGAGGATAACAGCGGACTATATTCTCGAGGTTGAAGGAGGAGAAAAGTTCTCCTATAAACTTATACACACCTACGAGGAGGACGTATTTACAGATAGAACCAGGGAGTTCGCGTCACTTATGGTGTCAATTCCAATGGTGAACTATGGGTTATTCGCTGATAAGCTGGTCTTCGATGTACCCCTCACAGTCCAAGACCAAAAGTTTCTATCAGATATGACTGAAGCCACTGCCCGCGACATTTTCGTTAACAGAATCGTTGAGGACACCGGGTTCCTCAAGCCAGAGTATAGGCCTGACCCTGATACAGTGAAGCCTGAAGACGCTGAGCCTAGATCGAAACTCGTTTTCACCCGCCTCGCCGACTCCACGTTACCTATCAGCGGCTTGGATGAAGCCAAATGCGCCGTAATGTCTTCAGGCGGGAAGGAAAGCCTCTTAACATACGGCATCCTAAGGGATGTAGGCTGCAAAGTGTACCCCTGCTTTTTCAATGAGTCTGGGCACCACTGGCTTACCGCCTTGACAGCCTATAGGTACTTCAGGGAAAACGACCCTGGGACCATGAGGGTGTGGAGTAATGTTGACAGGCTATACACGTTCGTAGGGAGGCATATGAAGATACTTAAGAGAAACGCGTATGAGAAGGATAGGGCAGAGGTGTACCCGGTTAGGCTTTTCTTCTTCGAACACTACGTTTTTTCGTTTCTACCTTTAATATATAAGAGGGAAATAAAGAACATCCTACTAGGAAACGAGTACGACGACCCCTCAAGAACATCCTACTGGTACAGGGGAATAAGGCACTACAACGCGGTCTACGATCAAAGCCAGGAATTCGATAAGTACATGACTAACTGGTTCAAGGAGAGGGGGTTCGGGTTCCGGCAATGGTCCGCTGTGAGGCCATTATCCGACCTCGTAGTGGAGAGAATACTATCAGACAGGTATCCTAGCCTATTCAAACTACAGCGTAGCTGTCATTCGGTACACATAGAGGAAGGTGAAATCGTACCCTGTGGGAGATGCGTTAAATGCAATGGGATAATATTATTCCTCCTGGCAAACGGTATAGACCCGCGGATAATCCGTTACAAGCAAGAAGACATAAACTCTGTCCTAGACAGGATCAAGCTTGGCCTCCTAAGACTCGACCCCGACGAGCTCGAGCACTCGCTATACCTCCTAAGCCAACGCACGGGTAAGAGTATCGAGGGCTCGGTCAGGCATGACCACGTGGAGATGATCCAGTTCGACGAGATGAACTCTCACCTAGACAATATCCCACAGACCTACAGGGAGAGAATATACTCTATATACGAGAAATACACGAAGGGATACGCTTACCTATCGGGGAAGGAGTGGATTAGGATTAGCCGTGAAGAAGCACTAAGAGGGGTTTTGAACAGTGAGAGCAAATAGGGGCATTAGGATAGTGAAAGCAGACGAGTCTCTACTGGAGAGAATTATAGAGTTCGACAGAAGGATAAGCTGGGAATTCGTGGATAAGAATTACAACAACGATAGCTACGAGGAGTTCGCTAAAACACACAGGGAAGTATTCATGTATATACACAATCTACCCGGACGCGAGGCTTTCCTAGTAGCAGATGATGGTAGCGGAGGGATACTAGGTTTATCCTGGATAAAGGAATCATGGGATACAGTAAACTACATAAAGCAAGCATATATCTATGACCTAGAAGTTGAGGACACTCATAGAGGCAGAGGTATAGGCAAACTATTACTTGAGGAATCCGAGAAATATGCAAGAAGCCTAGGACTCGGGAAAATTTCTCTACGAGTAGAAATAGACAACTCCAAAGCAATCAAATTTTACCTGAGAAACGGATTCAAACCAATAGCTCTTATCATGGAAAAGAAAATTTTCTAGAACTAATAGATTACTGCTATTTAATATTATCTTATTAAAATTTAAATTCTAAAAACCAACAAAAATCCAGTTAAGGTGGTTTTATTTGACAAATCCTTTTCCTCCAGACCCCACTTCCAAGACTGGTTTCTATCCTCTAGAAATCTATGAAGAGGCACTCAATAGGTATCCAAGTGTAGCTGAACTCGTCCGTAAAAAAGCTGTGGAAAACGGAGATAAAACATGGCTTGTCTTCCAGGACGGCAGAGAGTTTTCCTATAGAGATGTTGATAAATTAAGTGATTCTATGGCAACATCCTTTTACGAGAACGGTGTTATGGACGGTGATAAGGTAGCAATATTCGCTTTGAATTCTCCTGAATGGATTCTATCGTATTTTGGAATACTAAAAATCGGGGCGACACCTGTAACTGTGAACACTGCTTTCATCAAGGATCCACTAGTATATAACCTAAAGAAGTCTGACTCCAAATACTTGGTCATTGATAACAGGCTGTTAAAAGCATACAAGGAAGTTGAAGATGATCTAGACAATATTTCAAAACTATTCATAATAGGAGACAGCATAGATCCCAGTTTAGAGCCGAGAAAAGAATACTCCTTCGTTAATGAAATGCTGGAAGCAAACCCTGACAAAAGTGTTCAAGTTCAAAAATTCTGGAAAGATCCTTCCGCAATGATCTTGACATCAGGAACTACAGGTCCATCTAAAGTAGTAGTCGAGACTAATGCCCAGTTCATAGCTACAGCATTACTCATGGTTGACGCCGGAGGCATCAATGAAAAGACAGTAAATTATGTATACTTGCCACTATTTCATATAATGGCGCTTGATCTATCCACTCTAGGAACCATGCTAGGAAACAGTAAAATGATCCTAGTTGAACGATTCTCGACTAAATTCTGGGAGGATATTAAGAAGTACAAAGTAACCTACTTCCATGCCGTAGGCCCTATACTTGAAATGCTATTAAAACAGCCCTCAACTCCTGAAGAGAAGGATCATGACACTATAATAGCGCATGCATACGCGTCGAAGGAAATATGGAATATAGCCCAAGAGAGGTTCAATATACTAATAACAGGTGGGTACGGTAGCACGGAAGCAGGTATACCGATAGCCCCTACACATGATATTGTAGTCAATAGGAAAGTACCTCCAGGATCGTGCGGTTTAGTAGCACCGTTTATTGAGGTTAAAATAATGGATGATTTAGGCAGGTTCCTCCCTCCTAATAAAGTAGGAGAGATAGTTATACGGCCTAAATTACCTTGGACCACGTTCCTAGAGTACTATAACATGCCGGAGGCGACTGTAAAAGCGTTTAGGGGGCTATGGTTCCACACCGGAGATGCCGGATACTTCGATGAGAACGGGTTCCTGTATTTCGTTGATAGGCTTAAGGATGCTATAAGGAGAAAGGGAGAAAACATTTCGTCTTATGAGGTGGAGCAAATATTATTGAAGAATACGAGGATTAAGGAGGCTGCTGTTATCCCTGTTAAATCTGAGGTTGGGGAAGACGAGGTTATGGCTGTGATTGTTAAAGCTTCTGACGACGTTACTCCAGAAGAGATCGTCGAGTATAGTATGAAGAACATGCCGTATTTTTGGGTTCCAAGATATATTAGATTTGTTGACGCGTTACCCCGTACTCCGACTGGTAGAATTCAGAAATTCAAGTTAAGGGCGGAGGGTTTGACGGAGGATACCTATGATATGATGGAGTATATTAAGAAGCTGAGGGGTAAAAAGTAATCTATCCTATTTCCTTTTTAATCGTGCTTAAGCACATCCTTCAATTCTTCAGACTCATTGGTATAGACAGGCTTCCTCTTCTCCGCGAATGCATACTGGCCCTCGAAGAAGTCTCTGTTCAGCAATAGATTCCAAAATAACAGGTTCTCAATTCTAAGTCCTTCCTCCAAAGGTCTACCTATACCTCGGATCACGGCTTCCTTATCCGTTCTAATCGACCCTTGAGGATAAGAAGCTATGATCTTAGCTATTTTTAAGGCCCTATCCATCAGCTTATCTTTGGGCACTACCTCGTTAACCAAGCCTATCCTATACGCCTCTTGTGCATCTATCTCCTTCCCAGTCAAGATCAAATCCATTGCCCTACCCAAACCAACAATCCGCCATAGTCTCTGAGTACCGCCATCACCTAATCCCACATTCCACCTCCTATTCAACACACCGAACCTTGCGTGTTCTGCAGCAATCCTGATGTCAGCGGCCAATGCTATCTCTAGTCCACCAGCATAACACATCCCGTTTATTGCAGCTATAATGGGTTTGAATATGTTAATGCCTCTAGTCAGTCCACCGAAACCGGGCCCGTAATAAGCGTTCTTACGGAACCAATTCACTTTCCTAGATTTAATGAAGGAACTCCATTTCTTTAGGTCTGCCCCAGTGGAGAAGGCCCGGTCACCGGCCCCTGTTATAATTGCTACATAGGCATCGTCGTCTTCTAGGAAATTCCTCCACAACTCAGCCATCTTAAAATTGGTTTCTGGATCTATGCAATTATTTACCTCTGGTCTATTAATGGTAACGATTACTACGTGACCTTTTTTCTCGTAGAGAACGGTCTCTCTTTTCAACATAATCACGCCCGAAAATCAGTTTGCCAGTAATGTAGGTTCATTACTCTTTGATAAAAATAATGGGTTTGCATGTTTTAACGGTTTGTATCTGCGTTTAGATTCTACCTAAGTTTGATTTTACCCGGAGTTCAACAGGTGCTACTGGCTGTAATTCTTTTACCAAACGATTATAAGTTAAAAGCCATTCCAGTCCTTTGAATGTTGCTTTATATGACCTGTGCTTCTCATAGCATTCTACGAGTTTGGCTTTAACTAGGTGGTTCACGATTCTTTTTGCCCTGTCTATCGGCAGGTTTACCTCTAAGGCTAGTTTAGAGATTCCCAGTTCCCCCCTGTAGTTTAGTGACCTGATTATTTCCGCGATTATATCATACCTTGACCTGTGCTTCAAAAAAGCTTCCTCCGAATATAACATTTTGTGATATTTACTTAAATAGTTTCCATTACAGAAGACTAATTAAACCATTATCCTATGAGGTGCATCCTATACATTGCATCAAATACCAAAGGATAGACCATGGTTCAAGTTCTATCCTCCCGGCTTCACACTAGAACTGGACTACCCTGAGACAACGGTATATGAGTTGTTAGAGACGAGTGCACGCAGATTCCCTGGTAAAACAGCGGTCATATTCTACGGTGGAAGACTCACGTATAGCCAGGTCAAGGATTACTCGGAGAGGCTGGCAACATTCCTAGCTAGAAACGGTATCGGGAAAGGTGATCGGGTAGCAATATACGCCCTGAATTCACCGCACTGGATAATAGCATACTTCGGTATACTAAGAGCGAACGCTGTGGTAGTTCCTGTGAACCCATTGCTCAGGGGTAGCGAGCTCGAGTATATCGTCAAGGATTCCGGTGCGAAAATGATAGTCACAACGGGAGAGCTGTTATCGAATGCTAAGATGGTATCCGAAGACTTAGGGTTGAAAATAATCGCGGGTAACCATGTTGACTACCTACCAGAGAACCCGGAGTTAACCGTTCCTGACTTCATGAAAGTAGAATACGATCTATCCGGCTCGACTCCTTGGAGGGAAGCACTCAACGTGAATGACCCGCCTGAAATGAATGTTGGAAGCAGCGATATGGCGATGATCCCCTATACCGCAGGTAGTACAGGTACACCCAAAGGATGTATACACACGAACTACACCATACTGAGTAACACTCTATCTGCAGCCTACTGGGAGCGGGTATCCCCCGGAGCAATCCACCTGTCAGCGCTACCGTTCTTCCATGTAACAGGGTTAATTCATTCGCTGCTCTCACCAGTCTATACTGGGTCGACAATGGTGCTAATGACGAGATGGGATAGGAGGACTGCTATGGATGCTATTGAGAAATACCGGGTAACCCACTGGATTAGCATTGCTACAATGATATTCGACGTCCTTGCAGACCCTGATCTACCTAATAGGAATTTGAAGAGCCTCCGAGTTACAGGCGGGGGAGGCATGCCTACACCTAAGGCAGTAGCAGAGAAGTGGGAGCTGATAACTGGGACAAAATATATGGAGGGATACGGTTTAACAGAGACGATATCCCAGACACATATGAATACTGTTGAGGAGCCGAAGTATGGCTCTATAGGCATACCTGACTTCGGGGTAGACGCAATGGTGATAGACCCGCTAACCAGAGACCCCGTCAAACCCGGCGAGCTGGGTGAAATAGTGCTCAGAGGTCCTGAGGTCTTAAAGGGATACTGGAATAAGCCGAAGGAAACCGAGGAAGCCTTCACAGAGATAAATGGAGTCACATACTTTAGAACGGGGGACGTTGGATACATGGATGAGGACGGCTACTTCTACATTGCAGATAGATTAAAGAGAATGATTAATCGGGCGGGAATGAAGGTCTGGCCCGCTGAGGTGGAGTCAAAACTCTACGAGCACCCTGCTATAAGGGAAGTCGTAGTAGTAGGAACACCTAGCCCGAGGGTAGGAGAAGAAGTCAAGGCCTTCATAGTGTTGAAGGAAGAGTATAAGGGTAAAGTAACAGCCGAGGAAATAATCTCTTGGGCCAAGGATAAAATGGCTCCATACAAGTACCCCAGAATTATAGAGTTCGTGGACTCCATACCTAGAACAGGAGCTGGGAAGATAAACTGGAGGTTACTCCAAGAGAAAGAAAAACAGAAAGCCCTTCAAGGTGGTAACCCGTGAGTTATAAGATAATCCCCCTAGTTCAATCCCGTATAGCCGCCCCTCTCGGCGTCCCATTCTACCTGGGAGACATGAGAACACTGGTAACCAGCGGAGTCTACATATGGCATATAGCAGGCGCGGATGAAAAAATAGTAGTGGATGCCGGGATGGAAGCCCCAGGGTCGAACGGCCTAGTCCACGGTTTCCCAGCTATGGGAGGCGGTGAAATAGGGACTAGAGAAGCTCTAGCAAAGGTTGGACTTAAACCGGAGGAAGTTGACACGCTGATACTGACACACCTTCACTTCGACCATGTCGCCACGGTAGACCTGTTCCATAATGCCCGTATCATTGTACAGAAGAAAGAATGGGAGTTTGCTCACTACCCTACACCACATATGAAAGGAACATACGACCAGACGGCTCTCAGTAAAATAGAAAACATGGATCTAGTATTGGTTAACGGAGACACTGAAATAGCTAAGGGAATCAAAGTAGTCACGCTCCCAGGACATACAAAAGGCCTCCAAGGAGTAGCTGTTGACACGGAGAAAGGAACTTATCTTCTCGCATCTGACCACTTCTACACCTACTTCAACATCATGCCGCCACGGCAGAACGTGGAGTTCACTGATCTAGCTGGAGCAAAACTATCACTAGCCCCGTCTCCCTTACCGTTCCTACCCATAGGCCTCCACGTAGACTTAACAGACTGGTTCGAGAGTTCCTATAAGACCTTGACTATTACGAAGAGAACAATGATTATACCGGGACATGACCCTTCGATTGTGGGTAAAACATTTCCTTGATTTTTTATAAACTTTAACCCTAATTGTTCTTTTGAGGTGGAATCACATGGGTTTACGCAGTAGAGAAGAATACATCCAAAGCCTGAGGGACGGGAGAGAAATCTATTACCGCGGCCAGAAAGTAGATGACGTTACCACACACGAAGTCCTTAAAGCAGCGGTAAGCCATGCTGCTGACCTGTATTCACTGGCGCAAGACGAGAAGTATAGAGACATGCTTGTATACAACGACCCCGTGTATGGTGAGATAAGCAAGTTCTATAGAATACCCAGGTCTTCAAACGACTTAATGGAGAGATTCGAACTAATATATGAGACAACAAGGCTAGGTAGAGGGATGTTCAACATAATCAAAGCAATAGGCTCTGACGCTATATTCGCAATAATGATGGTGGCAAAGCAGCTCGACGCCGTGATGGGAACAGAGTATTATGATCACATAATGTAGTTCTATGAAAACATTGTAAATAACGATCTAGCACTAGCAGTGGCTCAAACGGACGTGAAAGGAGATAGGTCGCTACGGCCTCACGAGCAGCGTGACCCAGATCTTTACGTTAGAATAGTGGAGAGGAATAAGGATGGAATCATAGTATCGGGAGCCAAGGTACATACGACGCAGTCAATAGCTGCAAATGAAATAATATTCATACCAACAAGGAATATGACTGAAAAAGACGCGGATTACTCTGTAGCATTCGCCATACCCGCCAACACTAGAGGCCTTAAACTGATATCTAGACCCATGAAAGGCGTTGAATCAGCTCTCAAGGACCCGAGTTTCATTATGGGCAGGAGGAACGTTGAAAACGAGACTTTGACAATACTCGATAATGTCTTCGTTCCATGGGAAAGAGTATTCCTAGCGGGAGAGTGGCAGTTCGCGGGAGCAATGGCAGTAATGTTCCCTACATACCACAGGTTCACAGCAATATCATATAGAGCGGCAATGGCTGACCTAATGATTGGTCTGGCGAAACTACTTGCCGAAGCAAACGGAGTAGACAATAAATCGCATATAAGAAGGGATATCGTTAACTTGATCAGATACAAAGAGACGCTGAGAGCATCGGCGATAGCTGCGGCGTATGAGGCGCAGAAAGATAATAATACCGGGATAGTGGTTCCGAACATTATTATGACTAACATAGGGAAATTACTCGCGAACACGGAGTACACCAATGCTATTCAAAACCTCGTAGATGTAGCTGGAGGCTTAGCCGCGACTGTCCCTACTCTACAGGACTTTGAGAACCCTGAAATAAGGGGATATCTCCATAAATACCTAGTAGGAAAGGATACTCCCGCTCTAGAGAGAGCAAAATACTTCATGTTGCTGAAGGAGCTACTCTCCTCATTCGGCGCACTGTTCACGACGGCAATGATTCATGCGGAAGGCTCTATTGAGGCAAGCTATATAGAATTGTACAGGTCGTACAAGTATGATGGAAGCAAGAAGCTAGCCAAGTATGCTGCAGGACTGGAAGACACGCTCTAATCTTTTTCCCTTATTAAAGAAAGACATGATTGTTCTCCCAGAGAATCGCTGTGTATATTATGGTATAGTATTATAGTTCTTGGAATTTAGCTGTCGTCTACTCATCCAATGAGACTGTATCCCGTTTTACAAGTAATTTCTACGGGAAGCATAGTATAAGAATCATTGATTTACTATGGTATGGCTATGAAAGGTTAGAAGGGTTTGTTAGGGTTCAAGTGTTGCAGGTGAATTCCTTATTCCGGGGTTGTAGTTATCCGTCCCACCATTATGCATTTCTTCGCCAGTTTCAGTTTAGGTATGTTTGGAGGTATAGCTACTTCGTCCACAAGTTTTATTTCCTTAACCTTCTTATCCAGGAGATCCCATGTAATGTCGCTGGCGAAGGTTAGTTTTCTCAGGTTAAGGAATACTATGGGTTTTTCAGCATCATCCAAGTCTGTTTTCGAGACCTCTAGTTCCCTTATGCCTGTGACTACCTCTACGCTCTCGTCATAAGTTTCCGTCTTCCCTCCCCTGAGTATGATCGTGCTCAGCTCCCCTAGTTTTTTTAATCCTATTTTTGTCCCGGTTTCAGCTAGTGTTATGGTTAAACGCATTGCTTCACTTATTAGCCTGCCCATGCTTATGTTCAGGTCTCTGGCTAGTTTTGAGAATGCCTCATAGGTTTCAGGGTCTATGCCTCTTATTGTATATATCTTCTTTTTTTCCTCCTTGTCCTCCGACATGACCACCACCTCATATTGTAATACGTGTAATACAAGACTTATAAGTTTAACTAGCAAGCACAATTAATATAGAAACATCAGGGAATCACCGTCAATCAGGATTGAATTTACTTGAATAAAGAAAAATACAAGTAGAGATACCTCCAGAATAATTGGTGGACAGGAATGAGGAAAACAACCATCATCACCATAATACTAGTCCTATTATTGGCTGCCGCTGGATTATGGCTCCATTACGGAAATCACAGTATCTTCGGTATTACAGGTAGAAACATCTTCACGAAAACTAGCACAGTAAATAATTCAAGTTCCAATGTGAATTACGGTGAAGGAGACCATATGAAGGTGAAGATTCTATATGCCAGTGAAGTAAGGGGTATCAGAACAGTTGAATACGTCAGTATTAATACAACTCGCTATGAGTATGTTTACCCGTTAGATGGCTATACTGGATACCTATTCAAGGTAAACACCAGCAATGAAGGCTCACAACCGGCTCACCTCGAATTCTACCTAATAACAAACGATAAGAAAAGAATCTGGCCGGAAGACCACACAGTATTCTCTGACTATATGGCAGGAATACCTAAAGACGTATTATGCAACAGCATAAGAATACCAACAACCTTCAGCGACGATAGGATAAAGAACATAAGACCCAACACCACGAGCACAGTATTCCTCTACTACAGCGTAGAGCTTGGGGAGAAACCGGTTTACCTGTATATAGAAGGAAGATATGCTAACGGAGAAGCGTTCAACTTCACCGTACCCATAGGCTTAACAGGATAGAAGCTTGAACAACTCCTATTATATTAATTTCTAGCATATCTATTTAACTCTAAGATATCAAACCCTCAAGCCTAAAGTAAAAAGCATAAAATTAGTAACCAACTGTTATTAAGTGGAAATATTAAACACCTTATACTAAAATTACTAGGATCTAATATATACGAATAGTCACCTATAATATGTCGAGGCCGAAGTCGTTCAATATGTATCGGAGTCTCTTCATTTCTTTCAGAAGGACCCTCCCCTTTTCAGTGAACACGTAACTCATTCTATTGTTATCGTTTATCTTCCGCAACAGATCCTTTGATTCTAGCAAATCCAGTATTTTGACTAGTCTATCATAAGGTAGATTCGAGTATAATGCGATCTTTGTCAGAGGCTCATCAGGGTACCGTGCTAAATTATCGAGTACATCTAGAATAATCTCTATCCGTGTACGCTTCGGCATTCCCTATTAGTCACCCCTTTTTAACGCTCAACGCGTATAACGCAGCGAGTCCAGCTGCTATCAGTGCTCTTGAAACTTCCGCGAGTACAAGTATTGGCGCTCCGTAGGGTGACGAAATGAGGAATGCTCCACTCGCTCTTAGGAAAAATATTAATCCTAACAATCCCACGAGTGTTCTGGCTTTTCCGTGGAATTGGCTGCCAACATATATGGCTGTTATACCTGTTATAATGTCTAGTGATATAGGAATACCTATCAGTAATAGGGAGTAAATACGTTTTCTCTTAGGTATTGCAAGGAGTAGTAGGCCTGCGAATGCAAAGGATGATGTTGCTATGTAAGAGGTATATGTTATTCTTCCGCTACTAAGAGTCAAGAACATTGCCCATATATGGCTCAGTCCGAGAAATAGGAAACCTAGCGGGTACTCGAAATTTGATGCTCCAAACTTAGTAATCCTGTAGAGAAGCCATGAAATATATCCAAAAGAAATGAACCCTATAACACTTGCCGTTATTAATATTAACTTATATGCGAGAGCTACTTCAACAATCATTACGCACTAACCTCTTAAGGCGATCTGTCCATCCATTTGTCCTCGTTATCTTCCCAGTTGTGCTGGTTATCCGCCCCATGAATGATTGTCATTATACTTGCAGTGTCCTGGTATGATTTTTTGACCGTTGGCTAATATTTCGATAGGCTTTACTATTGTACGGTGTGGAGTGGAGAACAAGTATCCTTTGACCGTTACATGTTTGCCCAGTAACCCCTGTATAAAGTAACGGTTCACCTGTGGTTTATCGTTAACAATTATACAGCCCGGCAACATCACCATTATTGACTCGTTACCTTCTGATTTCAATACGAAGCCGTGAGGTGTAATGCCTATTATTTTGCCGTCAAAGGATTTCAATCCCATATAGTACCTTGAGTCTTCTATAATACTTATGAAAGGAGCTATATCCGTGGCTCTACCTCCTTCTATATCAGCTCCAAGGGACTCCTTTGGGTATATTGAGTATCCTATAACAGGCATTGATATTGCAACTATGATGATTAGCGCCACTAATATAAGTCTAAATCTATCCATACAGTACACCTGTCGATTTTAGATCCTTTTTGGAGATTCGATTAAAGTTATTAAAAAAGAAAGAGTTGTAATAGTAGTTACTGCTCTAGGTTATTCCCAAATAACTTAACTACCTTACCGTTCTCTAAATCGATAAGTATTTTCACATTCCCTTGGTGGTTTCCACTATTGTCATGTAGTATTACTATTGCACCCGTAGCATGTAATGTGACTGTATTGTCTCCATTAACAACTTCCTGAATAATTGGTTTTATCATAGTCACATTGTACCCATTGTTTATCAGATCCGCAGTAGTTGTATTGCTTTCAAGTATCCCTATTACGTTTTGACGGAACTCGTCGCTAACCACAATTTTAGGGTTATGATTTTTGTTTAGTCCTACACTCATTTTATTCATATCATGATACCTGGATCCGTTGCACATATCCCTTTCTGAACCATGATGGTTATCACGTAGCATTTGACGATTATTATGCTGTTGCATTTCCATGTCTTTATGTATTGTACGCTGTCCTCTTTCATGGTTATGTGATTGATCCGACATGGTCCCATTTAAGTATCCATTTACATTGCTGATTCTACTATCTGCATACGCGTATGTAGCTATGCCTAATGTGACGATTATTACCGCTAATGCGGCTAATACTATTCCTCTATTTTTCATATTCTCTTACACCTTGTGTTTCGTCAAGCCATTCGGCTTTAGATGATGTAAATTGATTTGATAAGTTATAAGGCGAATTCACTTGACGTGAGTAAAGTATATAAACACTACATGAACTTATTTGCTATATTTGCTATCCTTCCAGGAGAATATATCTATAACATAATCTCTACTGCTAGAAGTAGTAGAAACCTTCGGCGATTGCCCTCCTTACCGTAGCTTTGTAACACTATGATAATCCAACTAGCTCAGTTGGACCCCAAACTTCATCAACACCCTTCATCATCGACGGCTTCTCCTGTAAACTGATAAATCCCACACGGGGGATCCCTAGGCCTCTTATTCTCTCTATAATTTTCTTTGCCTCACCTCTACTCAGCGATCCTGTCTTGACTTCGTATGCCCATTGCGGCCTACCTTTACTATCCACGAGGAGAATATCAACGTCCCAACCTTCAAGGGTAATTGAATATGCTGGCCTAAGCTTCTTGATTTTGGCAAAAAGTTCTGCTAGATCGAACTGCAGTTCCATGTAGTATCTTGATCTTAGTGATTCTTTGCTAGGCTTCTGCTCTAACTCGTCTACTCTATCAAGTATGTAGTAGAGTATAGCGAGGAGAGTGCTCCTATGCCTATAATATATCCTGGCCCCTCTAGTTTTCCATAGTCTTACTCCTCTGACCAGGCCCATGCTCTCGAGGTTTTTAATGTATCCAGTTACAGCTGTTTGAGCGGGTTTTCCGAGTAATCCACTACTATAAAGTCTGTGAGCCAACTGACTAGTATTCCAGTATCCTTTAGCGAGAAGCCTTAGTATTGCATCGTAAATTCGAGCCAAACTACGGCCCTCCTCGGCAAATATCTCTCCAATAAGCCCTGGGGCTACAGGGACTAATTGTTTGGCCCGACGATATAGCATATCCACTGGATCACCGCTTGGCTTCACTAAGCCTAGAATCCATGGATCTCTTGCTAAACCCAACCATCTAACTGCTCTCGCAGGATCTACACCGCATTTAACAAGCGATGATATAGTGTCCAATGGATCAGCGAGGTCAACATTGTATGCTTCAACTAATCCAAGCAATGGGCTATTTGAGGAGAAAATACTGTCTAAAACACCGTAGCTGGAACCTAGGAGAATAAGCTTACCCTTACCTGTTGCTAACCTATGAGCTACGGCGTCCATCCAGCTCTTCCTAGCAATACGCTGGAACTCGTCTACTACAACGATCCCGTCATTCGACAATACATTTGTTATTCTTTCCAGGCAATCACCTAAGTCCTTCTCCCTTAATTCATCGCCTATCAAGCATGTTCCTTCACGGCTAACCAACATATACTCATCATAGCTAGCACAACGCTGGACTAGCCAGGTTTTACCAGTCTTACGCCTACCGTAAACAAGCAATGACCCAGTAATCCCAGCTAGATCACTGCATTCTTTTCTCTCGATAACACAATAACTCATATTATATAACCACGGTTATATAATCACTATTATAGAAATAAAAAGATTCCATAAAACAGGCTTGTATGAGAAAAAGGATGATTAGCTGGATTTAGGCCTCGTGTATACGAGCACCGCGCCTACCGCTAAGAAACCTGTGGCTACTAGAAAGACCATTAAGGCAGTATTACCGTATGCATTTCCATTTATCGGAACCAGATTACCACCCACTGAGGCCGAAGACGGAGGGCTGCCTAGTCCGAATGGTGTACCGGTCAAGTCTGCTAGTGATGGCGAGGTCGTGTTTGATATGGTAATCTTAACATAACCATCATAACTGCCTGTATGATTGTATACTACCCTATAGTTACTACACGGGATCCATGTTGTCCCATTCCACCAGTACGGTACAATAGACTGGGAGGCATTTACAAAATAAAACCTCACAGTCAACTCTGATATGGCATTCGTTGGTGTTTCTTTAGGAAATGCTTATTATATATTCTGTATATAATATTCTCATGGGAATATTCCAGTGAGAATAGTTATATGGAGGCGGGAAATGCCTCTTACAAGGAACGAGAAAAACTGGGTTCTCCTCTACGGTAGAAGGAAGACGGGCAAAACCTTCACTGTAAAAACAGTTAGAAGACCAGGACTCCACCTAATAATAACAAGGAGCGGTAAAGCATTAGTCGTATGCAAAAGTAAGTTTGAAACTATGACGATTGACAATGCCATAAGTATGGCAGTATCAAAGTTGGAAAATAACGCGGAGGTATTTATAGACGAGTTTCAAAGACTCCCTGAAGACTATTGGGACGCGCTTGCTCTCCCTCATCCTTCTGGAACACTAGTTTTGGCAGCATCAAGCTACGGGATCGTGGAGAAGGTATATAGCAAGAGAAGTCCCCTGCTCGGCCTTGTGAAACCGGTTAGGATCCCGGTGATAAATGCGAGTGACGCTGTGGTAAGTCTATACCCTAGGCTATCACCGTCTGAAGCTGTTTACTGGAGTGTAATCTTAAGGGATCCATGGATAACGCCCTATGCCGAATCAATTCTAGAGTCATTGAATCCTATAGAGTTCATTTTAGAAAACCATAAAGCTCTTGCTATGGCTGTTAAAGGGTTAATAGGGGAAGTATTTAGCGAGGAGGATAGGAAGCTAACGAGGCTATATGAGGAGGTACTCAAACTCCTAGGATCAGGATACTGGAATCCAAGGGAAATATCACACACACTATATGCTAGAGGGTTAATAGAGACGCCTTCACCTGGAACAGTAACCGGGATCCTTGATAAACTAGAATCTATGGGGTTAGTTACAAAGGTAAAGCTCTGGAAGACCCGTAAAGGCAGATATTACTATAAACATGCATCCCCGCTACTCTCAATACTATATGGGTTGATGGGGAAGTATGCCACTGACGAGCTGGACATACCTGTGAAACCAGATTGGGTTACAGAGCTCTATTCTACTGAATTAGCATTTAACGTAGGGGAAATACTTGCAGAATACTATCGAGGAGTCCAGGCTTACACGATACTCCCTGGTCAAGAGGGAGATATTGACATAGTTATACTCGATGAAAAAGCAAGGTATCCAAAGGCATGCTATGAAGTCAAGAAAGACAAATGCAGTCCCAAAGAACTCTCTGCAGCATATACTAGAGCAGAGAAAACAGGTTGCCCCTGGTTAAAGGCTGTATGCACCGAGAAAACCGGGGGATCCTCAATTACCTATAGTACAATAGTTGATTATGCTATTGAAAATGTTATTAGAGCTGTTAGAAGACGTAGGTAGGCGCTGGAACTTGTAATAGCATAATTATTGGTAAATTATTTGCAGTGGACACTGAAATCTTAACGGTTTTTTGGCTATACTTGTTGGTGGTTGAGTTAACATGCGGTTAACTCAACCAAAAGTAGAGTTAACATAGAAAGGTTGAAAATACGGGTTAAACCTTGGAACCAGAGAAATGTTCGTTTAACAATTAATATAAAAAGGAACAATGATACATGTTCAATGAATTCCACTGATTTCAAACCAGAAAAACAATATTACAGCACACCCAGGCAAATAAGGATCACATGTCAAAGGATCTATATCATTATACCATATGATATGCCAATACAAGCAAAGGGTAATACCATTATCATAATAAAAAGATAAAAATGTAGTAACACTGTTATTAAAATAAGCTAACTAATTAACATGAGACCACTATAATACCCGGATAACATTAACATGCAACCATAAGGTATGAGATATAGCTCCACGGAAAAGAATGCAACTCCATACTTTCCCCATGGTATTACTATTTGATAATACCATGATCCTAACTACCACCTTGTTCTAATGCCAAAGATACAGCCCTATCGAAAGAAAAAAGCTGAATCAAGGTATATTAGTCAATGCATCGGTGCATAAACCTAGTCACCAAGCAATAAGAAAAAGCCACTACAAGTAAATCCAATCCCACATTCAACAATAAGGTCACAGGAAAACCAACCTATAAATATAGAGATACCATTGCTTATCAAAGCATTATATGAGAAAAACAATGCTCATTCTATAAATAGTCCCACTCGTAATTCCTAAAGACTATCTTCTGGTCTATGAAACACTGTAAAATAGTATTCCTTAATCTATTGCCATCTCCAACAACACCCACAGTCAACTACTACTGCTAGTGCGGGACAAAGTTATAATTCCTCCCTTTTCTAATATATTTGTATTTACAAAGGAACTTGTGGCGGTTGTTTTTACTTTTGAGGCGCTTTAAATGTGCAACCTCGTAGTGTGAGGAAGCCTATTACCGCTAGGAAGCATATGCGCATGGATATCCTTGCTATCCTTATCGGTGTAGCTGGAGGTTTGGGTGCTGTTGTTTTCAGATGGTTCATAAAATTCTTCCACTACGTTTTTTTCGACTTGATTTACAGTTATATAGACGGGCCTGAGTTTCAAGGCTATAAGCTTGGGCTTGTATTGTTGCCAACTCTAGGAGGCCTTATTATCGGGCCCGTTATTTACAAGTATGCACCCGAAACTAGGGGGCACGGTGTGCCTGAGGTTATTGAAGCCCTTATACTCCGTCATGGAAGGATACGTTCCCGAGTGGCGGCTATCAAGATTCTTGTCTCCAGTATAACGATAGGTAGTGGAGGCAGTGCAGGCAGGGAGGGTCCTATAGCTCAAATTGGAGCGTCAATAGCATCTATAACAACGCGGCTAGTTAAACTGGATCCCTATTGTTCCAGGCTACTCGTTGCTTGCGGTCTCGCTGCTGGCATTGCAGGCACGTTCAATGCTCCATTGGGGGGAGCGTTGTTCGGAGGGGAGGTTCTGCTTAGGGGGATCGGTTTATTCGATGCTATACCCCTTATACTCGCCTCAGTTATAGGGGCTGCAACAGCCTCAATATTCCTAGGACAGCACCCCTCGTTCTATGTACCAAAGACTCCTGTGTGGAATCCCATAGAGCTCCCCATTTACCTGTTGCACGGTGCTATTATGGGTGTAATCGCCTACCTTTGGGTTAAATCATTCTACGGCGTGGAAGGAATATTCAACAAGCTACCTATAAAGGGGTACCTTAAACTAGGCTTAGGCGGGCTGGGCACTGGCTCGCTTATCGCGACAATGCCCCAATACGGTGTCGGAGGAGTCGGGTATGAGGGAGTTGAAATGGCTCTCCTAGGCGTGCTCCCCCCGATGCTAATGCTTGTTCTCGGAATATCAAAGTTACTCTCCACATCCCTAACGATAGGAAGCGGAGGCAGCGGGGGAGTTTTCGCCCCGAGCCTCTACATAGGATCAATGTTTGGGGGAGTACTAGCAACAATATACTTCAACGTCTTCCCTTCTGCTTATCTTGGAGAACCCTTAGGCTATGAGCTAGCTGGAATGGCTGCACTATTCGCCGGAGCAGCCCAAGCACCATTAACTGTGATAGTGATGATACCTGAGATGTCCGGGAGTTACAGTCTAATCCCGCCCATCATGGCCTCTGCAGGGATGAGCTTCATCGTGGCATGGATACTGTTGAAAGGTAGAAGCATTTATACAATAAAACTAATCAAGAGAGGATTAGCGGTTAAAACATACTCATCCTACATACTCGACCTAGTACGAGTAGAGGACGTCATGACGAGGAACGTGGTTTCAATCCCGGCTGATGCACCGTTATTTGTTGTAGACTCGTTCTTCGTGGAAAACGTTTATGGAGGATACCCGGTGGTGGACAGGAAGACTAGGAGAGTCGTAGGTATAATAACGAGAATGGATCTAGATAGAGTCAAGAAACATTATGAGAAGGAAGAGAGAAAGAAGCTTAAAGCCATAGATATAGCTACCAGGAAACTACTGGTGGTAACTCCAGACGCTACGGTACGGGGGGCACATGAAATAATGACTAAACATGGTGTTAGCCGTTTACCTGTAGTAAATTCTCCTATGGAGATGAAGCTGGTTGGAATCATTACAATGAGAGACATTCTGAAAGCCTACGAGATTATAACCAGCGAGGAACAGTAACGTTGTTTCAAATAATAGCTTACTATCTCAAGTTTTAGATTCGTAATAGTAAATTACTCCTCCAAGATTTGTCATGGAGTGAATAATGATTGGAGGAAGTATAGAGCCGGTTGTCCAGCGATAGTAACCGGCAACTAAGCCTACTCCAAAAGCCAACGCTATAACAACCTGTTATATCCAGCAACGAACCTTTTATCCCCAATATATGCAATAATACAAAGAGTATGGCACTTAGGGAATAGTTATCAGTGGTGCAACATTAGCATTTAGTAGGGCTCCCCCAATGAATGGAACTATAGCTGCGAATATTAGAGGGAGAGAATGATATCCTTGATCAGTCTAAAACCTCCAATATTAACCTGTTAAAATGGATGATGCTAGCAGGACAATGCATACGATAATTCATATTTCCTTCTGCCTTAGAAGGAATAGTATCGCTGGATACAGTATCTTCAATATGTCATCCACCTTTGTAACTGCGTGACCCATATCTGGAGCTATATACGCTTCAAACGTCTTACCCTTATCAAGTCCTTCCTCCATGAAGCGTAGGACAGGTTTCAGCGGTGTCCTAGAATCGTTCTGCGGGTGAATTATCATTAACGGGTCACTCAAGTTGTCGATGTAGGTTATAGGGCTCCGTTCTTCAAGTAGATCCATTTTACCACCAAACATCATCTGAATAAAAGACTTAAATGCAGCATCGCTAAGCTCATACATCTGTTTCCAATCAACCACGCTTGCTCCAGCCACACCAGCTTTAAACATACCCGGATATTTGGTTAGCGCACACATAGTCATATACCCACCGTAACTATACCCCATAATGTATAGAGTATCAGCTATACCCTGCAATAGGCTCCATTTAGCCACGCTTACTATGTCCCTTAGCTCGCCCCCACAGGGGTCGCCTATTATTTTCATCCTCCACTGATCCCCGTACCCTGTGCTACCCCTATAGTTCGGTTTAACAACATTGTAACCAGCCAAAGCTAGGCTTACGGCAAAAAAGTCCCATACATCAGCATCCTCAGAGAAAGGACCACCATGAACCAATACAACAGTAGGTCCGGGTTTACCTGCCCTCTTACTCTCAATACTGAACGTTGGAACCTTGGATCCGTCGGAGCTCTCGATAAAATGAAAACCGGGAGATCCAAGGGCTTCATATATATATTTGGGGACTTCGCCGGAGAGTACTACTTCCCCATTCACATCTATTATTCTAGCCGGGTTACCTAGACTAGTGTGCGTTAGGATGAGCCTGTTCTTCCATTTATATACTCCACCATGTATTCCTTCAGGAACTTTCAAAGCGACCCCATCTACGAATACCTTTGTTCTACCATTCTTCCTCCCAACGACAACGAGCTCACCGTCTGGGAGGAATCCTACATAGCTATAGCTCCTGGGTTCAAATTCGTCAAGATCTTTCCCCGGTAACACGAGTTGCTCAGCTTCCATGGTTTCAGGGTCAAGGCGTAGTAACTCTGCTTTAGCTGATCCTTCTATTGCAATTAGAACCCAACCATCGGGAGAGAAACGTGCCGTGATGGCATTTCCATCCATTCGCTTGTATACACTGATCTTGCCTGTAGCTAGATCTGCTATAAATGCTTGGGATCTTCCTGTTGCAGGCTCTAGTAACCCTACTCCAACAGCATATTTATCGTTGATATCTGAAACCATCGCGAAGCCAGGCAGCGTCGCTATCTTCTTTACACCACTCTCAGCTATGAATAAACCGTTCTCCACTGCTGTAGAGGCTGAGTAAACGATCCTATGATCATCGTATGCTACCCCCAATATACGAGCGGGCTCTACTCCTTCCAGCGTCTTCTCGTTTCCAGGCTCGTCCAGGTGAACCGTATATATTAGGTGTTGCTCCCTTCCATGGGAGACGTCCCTTATGAACACTACTTTATCAGCGTCGTATGGTACACGTGCAATTCCACTAATAGGTTCCTTGTTAAGTTTCACGAGGTCAACACCGTCAAACGAGTAAGCGTTAACAGCCCCTTCCCTCAACCCCATAAGTACCAATCTATCCCCAGATCCAACACCTACACTACTATACATCTCTATGTTCAAGAGGCCGATTATCTCGTCAAGAATCCTGGCATACCCACTGGTCAACTCTCCCCCGCTGCCTCCAGGCAATCCGAGGGAAGAAGAATTATCATTCAAGCAGGATATATTACATTGATTTGAATTATAGTCCAACTTTTACACCATCCATGACAAGTTTTATTACATTCAAAAAAAAGTAAGTTATGACCTACACAATATAATCATTTATAACTACATGATTAACCCTAGGAATCCTATTTTGAGCAGTAGTTTATTTCTCTAGATAACCGGCTCATTTCATTGTAATCGGGAATATTGTGGGATCCTAGTCTGGATACTTTGAGCCCGGCTACGCAGGAAGCGTAGTTTAATGCCTCTACGATGTCCTCTGTTTCAACTAGTTTGAGAAGTGTGGCTGCGGCAAAAGCATCTCCTGCCCCTGTCTCGTCTAGGACTCGTGGCGGCTTGTAAGCGGGGATTTTCTTTGAGCCTTCAGGCCCGTATAGTAGTGATCCTTGGCTACCTAGTTTTACGACAACCCATCTAGGGCCATGTGATTTTATTATTTTAGCTGCAATAGCTGGGTCGTGGCCTGTCATTGCCTCGGCTTCTAGTTTATTTAGAAATACAATATCTACGTACTGTAGCAGGTCTCCGAGTTTATTTACCCCTTGTCTGGCCAGTCTTCTACCCGGGTCCCAGGAAACTATTGCTCCAGCCAGCTTAGCTGTTTTTGCGGCTTCCATACTAGTGTCCAACCTGAGGCTGGCTATGTGGATTGTTTTTGCATCGCTTATTAATTCCTTATCTAATTCCCTAGGTTCTAGGGTTTCAGCTACTCCTTTGCTTCCATATATTGTAATATCACCTAGATTGCTTATGGCGACAATGCTAAACCCTGTGGATCCCGATGGGCTTATTCTCAATCCTCTTATGTCTACCTTGGATTTCCAGAGTTCTTCGAAAACTATTCTCCCGAAGGAATCGAATGATATCTTTGCGATTATCCCACTCGTACCTCCTAGCTTAGATACGTCTATTGAAACATTTACAGCGGAGCCTCCTGCCCCTCGTACCTCCTCCCTTATCGCGGCCTCCTCGTCTGGGCCCGGGAGCCTATCAACAACTATTCTAATATCCACAAGAGCGTGGCCAACGGTGACTACGTCTAGTTTTTTCGTCATAATAGGCCCTCCGTATAGGCTGCTTCCTTAGGGTCCATTTCCCCGCGAATCACGGCTTTACACGCCCTCGCCATGGCTTCGATATTCGTTGCCTGGAATATATTTCTACCCACAACAGCCCCAGCAGCACCAGCATCTCGAACCGCTTCAAGGTCTCTTAGGAATTCTAGCGGGCTGTCCCTGTGAGGTCCCCCGCTCATCATGACAGGTATTCCGGAAGCTGCTTCAACAACTTTTGCAAACGACTCCCCCTCACCGGTATAGTATGTCTTTATCAAGTCAGCTCCAACCATAACAGCTGATCTAACCCCATACAGTACGGTGTTAAGAGCATACCTGTCCTTTATAGCGGGCCCACGTGGATAAGCTAGCTGTAAGGCAGGAAGCCCGTAGAGTTCAGCTGTTTCCCTAATAAGTGTCCACTGTTTGAGCATGGCATCCTCATAAGGGCTGCCCCAATATACTGTTGCAGCTACTGCGTCAGCTCCGAGCCTTACCGCATCCTCCACTGTTCCAGTAATGCTTTGTAGTAGGCGCTGGTCTGATGGCCGCATGTTGGTTTTACCTGTAATCTTTACTATGAGGGAGGTTCTGCCCATCCAGAGGTCATGGAATAACCTTGCATCCCCTGGTGTCAGCATAACCGCGTCTACACCCGCGTCTATAACCTCTTTGAGAATTACCCTAGGATCAACCCTCTCATCAGGGAAATCAGTAGGGCCATGCTCCATCCAGTGGTCGAAAGCGAAAACAAGTGAACCTTGGGGATCCAAGATTCTGGACAAACGGAGTTTTTTACCGATAGATGAATAAGATGACGTTTCAATCAATAAACTCACCTACCAGGTAAGAATGTGCAATCAACCCTTAAGTGTTTCTCCATTTAATTCTGAGAACTTCAGCTCATTAGATTCCTTGAGCATCATCAAGCCATTAGAGAAGAGAGTAACCTAGAAACGTCAATAGTATATGATGAGCATATTCTTCTTTCTAAACAATCGAGCAGAGACCTCCCGTTAAGCACCACATATGCTGTTCTCTCTTCTATTGTTACTTCTGTAGCACCGAGTTCTTTAGCTACCTCTAAGGGATTCCTAGGTATTTCGTAAAGCTTGGCTCTAAATATGGGAGAATCTACTGATACGATATCCTTGAGATCATAGTCAGCGATGATCTTGCCAGCCATCATAAAGAGGAGTCTAGATGCCTCACTTAGCTCCGCTGAGAGAACGTGTGTAGCAACTATTACAGGCCTCTTCTTGGACTCCGCTACTATTATGCTTGCAACTTTCCTTACTGTTTTGGGGTCTAGTGTAGCGAAAGGCTCGTCGATAACTAGTATATCTGACTCTACTGAAAGAGCTATGACTAGGAGGAGCTTCTTCTTGTTGCCGCTGCTTAATTCCCATGTTCTTTTCCTTAGGTATTGGGTTAGCTCCAGCTTGCGTGCAAGCTCTATTATTCTATCCGTATTTGTCTTCGTCATATTTGCAACGTATTCCATGTACTCCATGCCGGTCAGCCAGTAGGGAAGCATTTCATCTCCAACTAAGCCGTTTACACCTTTATTGGATGGAAACATATGAGAGTAGATATCAACTCCTCTAACAAAAACCTTCCCTCTATTAGGCCTCCTAATACCGGCTAAAACCCTGAGAAGCGTAGTCTTACCCGAACCATTCGGTCCTGTAATTAAAGTGAGCCCCTCCTCTATTTTAACCGACACGTTTTCCAATGCAATCGTAGAACCATACCTAACCCATACGCCATCAAATATAACAACCCAATCTGTCAAAGCTCCCGCCTCACGGCACCCCATATAACTAGGAGAAATGCTTCAACGATAGCGAGTAAGACCTGGTAAATTACATACATGTGCAAATAAGAGGGCAAATATAATCCTGCAACTATTCTGTTAATAGCCTCCATACTAGCCATTATATAGAAACCGGCAATAGAGAAAACAGTAGCCACTAGCGGTATTACAATGAGAAGAGTATAAGACAACCTACCCAGAGCCATCGACAACAACCCAGATAAACCACCATACACCAATGCAATAACAGTACCCGCCAGCAGAGATCCAGTAAAGAGGTAAGGTAAATTAGTATACGCGACATTCGAATCGACAAGTATCTCAAGGAAAAGCCTAGCAGAAGTATAAGGTAACGCTACAAGCACCACCAGTGCACCAAGCTTATACAATTGTATACGAATCCTCCCAATGCCAAGCAAAATTAACCTCCTGTCAAGACCTGACTCCAAGTGATGGCCATATAATATACCAGCAACTATCGTAGCGTAAATTGCAATCAACATATATGCCTGCATAGGAATCAATGAAGCCTCAAGAACTAAATCTACGGAGCTACTGCCAGAACAGAATCCACCTATCTTACAGGGACTAGGATTCCTAAGGTAGATAAATAAAACCAGTTCAACCACAACAATAGAAGCAACGTAAAGAAAACTAGCCTCCAAATTCCACGTCCACAGACCACCTCTAATTACACGGAGAAACAACCCTCCAACCAACAATACTACACCAGCAAGTAGTATGGGAAGGGAAGCCATCCTAACCTCCCTGATGTCACCAGGCTCAGGAGAACCCTTGCCTGATACAAGTAACAGCATTTTACTACAGTTCCCAGATCCTTTCGCACTAGCAACAATATGGTAAATCATAGGGTCACCAAAACCTATCCCACCGGAAGATCTACCATAGGACGAACCATAAGTTTTCCACCTATTATACCCCCCGGTAACACTGACATTTACATCATACGGACAACTACCTGTTACATAGAAAGTCATAGAATCCTTACTGTCAGCGTAAACATATAGACTTGAATTAATTAAATTACCATAACTAACCGAATTGGCATTTACTTCACCCCGTGTAACCACAGAATAGGGGAACGCCAAACCCCATATACCCAGAATTACCAAAAACAATCCAATCGCTACGAGCGGCTTGCGAGTTATGAAAATCGGGGTAGCGGCAAGGAGGCCTATTATTGCTGCGAGCGTAGTATCCTTCATCCAGCTCCTCTCACCATTTGCCCTAATAACAAAGTATTTAGTTGCATTCAAGCCTTCGACGCTTGTTAACTTAGCCGATACAGGATCACCGTTGAGGGTCATAATGTAAGTATACCCATTCCCAATGCCTTCATTCAATTCCCTCCAAGCATTACCAGCAACGCTCCCAATACCGATCCCTGGGGGTTTAACTGATTCCGGGTAAATGGCTTCAAGCAATAGGCCACTAGATCTGCTATAAATGTATACAGTGTCAAGCGCACTTTGAACATAAATGAACCTTAAACCATCAGCATCCACGCAAGGTGAATAGAGTATCGCTGTTTTCACCGTCAAGCCACCTGGCAATGATTGATTGTTCACTGTTTGATTACAAAGGGAGACATTCCAACTTCTAGCATATGAGTCGAGATACGATTCCAGTTCCTCGAAACTCTTTGATACAATCCTAACCCTATTATCCTCAACGTATACATCGAAAGCTCTACCCCAACTAGGGTTAGAAGAGTTAGAAGAAACCATCCTCGCTATTTTATGCGCGTCATCCACCGTATAAGTTTTGAACTCCTCTGTTGACCCGAGTATAATGCTTGGTGCATAAACAGTATCATAAGATGGGATGATCCCAAGACCTCTTACTGTATAATTAAACGGAGTAGTGGATGATAGATTTATTCCGTATAAACCAACGTATCCAGCTAAATCTACCCCATATTTTATAAGAAAATATTCATGAACCGCACTATCCATAGGCTTGCTGTATGCATAGATGAATAATGTACCATTCAGGCTTGGCGGGAGAATATAAATGTTATCGCGTAAATAGTGCCCTGCTGTATCAGTTATAGCCCAGTGAGTTTTATCAAAGATACCTTTGGCTTTTATGGAAGCGTTGTTGAAATAGGTAGCTAGGACTGATATATTAGTTCCATCGGGCAAGCTAATAGCTAGTTTTACAGGATTCTTTTCCACCTGCCCGAGTCTGCTGAGAATGAGTGATATAGTATGCTCAACTTTTGCATCCTTGGAACTAGAATTGTAGAAACATGAAAGCAGGCCTCCTCTTATTTCAACTTCTTCATATAGGTCTTTACCACTTATTTCAACCGTAGCTGTTATGTTTTCAGCATATAAATTACAAGTAGATCCCAATTCTATAACAAAAGATGGATTATATTTTCTGAGTCCAAGACTCCTTGATACGCTTTCACCTACATAGGAAAGAGTATTTAACCTAAGTTTGATTACCGAGCCAGAAATCTTTCCTCCCAAATTATTGTAGCCTGTGAATGATTTGTTAGAAGCCTCAAAGGAATAATGGAGTTTAACTGTTTGTAATCCAGTTTCGGAGGGTAAGGAATATGTAACTGAATGTATCGTTGAGAATGCTAGGAAGAATAGAAAGGAAAAAATAATGAGGATAGTTATCCTACTTTCCAATATAGCCCACCCATTGCCCCATTAATTATTCTTAGCTACCACAGGCACCGTATAGGTAAGCTATTGCTGAAGCATGAGCAGCACATATCGACCCGCTACTAGCTACCCAGCTTCCTGTCTCACCGGAACTCCAGCTTGCCGTGGCCGGGTAGCTCTCACCATATGGTAGGGGAATTGAACCACTATAGCTCTGACCGTATTGAGACGTAAAATACCAAGAGAAATCCGCTTCAAAAGGATCTGTGCAACCTATCCCACCCTTGCCGGTAGCCGATGCTTTCCCCACTGAATTAGACGGTGTTGTACCAGCTATTGATGCTATAACATCTACATTGTTGAAAAGGGTGTCACTATCACCGTCAGTACATGTATTACTTGCGCCAAAAGCCGTGTTAATCAATGGCGACAAGATAACAATCCCAAATATTATTACAGGCAATATTATCATTATTATTCTTTTATTATAACCAAACCCGACAACCATCTCATTACACCCCTAATGGCATTGAAGAATCTGATTTTAACAGGCTGTTGAGCATGATAACCATTAATTTTACAAGGTATACAACTTATTTTCTAAAACAGCACATTTAAGTTTAAAAAAAATAAATAGGTCAAATACAACCCAATGCATACAATATACATTAATCTGTCGATTCCTGTTATTCTAGTGAAATAGTTCGAAAAAAGTCTATTCCTTTCCTAAAATCTATAGTATTGCCAGTAATCTCGCTAGTCCTCTGCTTACATCTTTGTCTCTTAGTCTCATCAAGAATGCGAATAGAGATATAGGTTCCACAGGCTCTGAGAGTGTTTTGCTTATGTCTCCTGATTGGTTTAGGAGTACGTCTATGTTATCAAATAGCTTCATTGTACTGGGGTTGACTAGTATTTGTATTAGTCTCCTTATTGCTTCTGGATCGCTTGCTGCTGCAAGCATATTGAGTAACCCGGATTCTGTTATATTACTGAGTATTTGGTTGATTTTATCGAGGAGCTCTTCTTCCATTAACATAGTGTCCTGTATGTTTTTGTTCACTCAATTCTACCATCCTCCTTCTTTCAGTATTTCGGGTGCTGTAGCGGTGAAATAAGCCTCGAATATCGACTCCCATCTCTCTGGGTATTTGAGGGTGGACCAGTAACTTGCTACGAAGAAGTCTTCCAGGTAACGCTTTACCTTCGTAGGTTTAACGGGGACTGCAAAGCAATCTGTGCTAGGATTTTAGCAACTTCGTTACCTAATTGGCCTACGCTCGAGGCTCCATCGCATGCAGCTATCGTAATGAGATTTGGAGCGTATTTGCTACAGCTCGGGAGTAGAGTATATTCCCTTTCAACATTCATTTCCATCACCAAATTTGACATCGATTACAGTAAAACTGGATTAGGATTATGTAAAAACATAGTTTGAATTAGACCGCCGTAGTTGTCTCTGCTTGGGGTTTCCTGGCAACCTTGTAGATCCATACTGCGAGCGGCCTGTATCCAGCGTGTGCAAATTTGGTAAAGGGTGCTGTCACTATGAGGTCGAATACAACTATTAGGTGTATTGCGAAAGTCGTGTATGTGGTCAGTTGTAGGTTATAATAGGTGAACAAGTCAATTAGGAATCCCGTTATACCTGCTAGGAATACTAGCCAGATGAACATCCAGTCAACGAAATCGCTGTATGTACTGTACTCATCTCTCTTTGCTAGACGTATCCATATGAAGTATCCGCCACCCACTGTAATTAATACTCCACCTATGGCACCCAACACCATTGCTGATAATTGTCTAGCTCCCGTTACATAGTCTATTGTAGTCGCTATCATTAGCAACACGAACCCCCAGAATATCCCCATATGACTTATGAACCTCCCTTTGCTGTCACATTTATTGTATCTTCCCTGCCACAATACCTCTGCGAACAGTGTATCTATGAAGCCTTTAATCCAATCACCTATACTCGCCTTAGGTATGTTACTAGACTTGAATAGGTATCTGAGCATGATTATAACGTTCGCGAGTGCAACTATTCCAACATAAACTCCTAGAACCAGGCCTCCCTCGTGAATATAGCCCTCGTCTAGGAATTTGAACAGGTCAACATTGCCTCCTGGAATGGGATTGTGGAGCCACCATATTCCAAGAGCCATTATTAGAGAGAGTATTGCCAGTGCGATGCTTCCATAAATCTTATCGTAGAATACTTTCCCTATCTTCCCAATGGAATACTTTGTTATAGCAAAGCGTCGAGCAGCCATCATAAAGCCTCCTGGATCAGCTTGCCTTGGACAGCTCCTCGTGCATTCACCACAGTAATAACATGCCCATAGTTCAGGTGCTCCTAGAAGTTTATCTTCCAAGCCCAGCATCGCATATCTTATTAGCCTACGTGGGAATTCCCCTCCCTCCTCTACTAATGGACAAGTAGCTGTACATACTCCACAACTGAAGCAGGCTGTTACATCAAACGCCCCGAGTTTGAGGATATCATTCAAGAGAACGGGATTAGCCCGAGCCATCATTGTTCACCTCCTCTCCTTCCAAACATATTTGAAGTACCCTTCATCCGTCTTTCCAGTCTCCTCAATTAGTCCGTGGCGGAAGAAGGTCATAAGGTACCAGAAGACCAGTGTTTCATCTAACCCTGTTTCCTCAGCTATTTCAGGGACAGTTTTGGGATCCTTTAATATCGCCTTCCTTATCAATCCCTCCACCCTCTTCTGCTCTTTCAAGTGATCCAATAACTCCTGAGAGGGCTTAAGGCCCAGTTTATCCCTCAGAATATGAACCGTGAATTTCTTCCTCTTTGACATAACATTACACCTCCCTTGCGGCTGCCTTTATCATATCAACCACCTGATCATTCGTCAAGCCCTTGATCTGTATCGCATTATTCGGACATACAGCCACGCATGCTCCACAGCCCTTACAGATCGCAGGATTCACCCAGGCCTTCTCACCTTTACCCTCATAGTTCTTCACACTGATAGCCATGTAAGGGCACTCTGCTACACACTGCCTGGTAAGTTCACATTTGTCGGGATCTACAAACGCTCTGAAAGGCTCGAGCTCTATTATTCTCTTCAACACTATGCCTCCTGCTTTAGCAGCTGCTGCTGACCCGGATGAGAGGGACTCCAATGTGTCCTTAGGTCCCTGGGCTGTACCGGCTATTAGGAACCCTGATAGCGTGGTCTCTACAGGCCTTAGCTTAGGGTGTACTTCTTGGTAGAATCCATCTTTTCCTAATGGGAGTTTCAATAACTCGTTGAGATCCTTATTGTTCCTCGGAACCATGCCTGTAACTAGGACAACGAGATCTACAGATACATCGATAGTAAGGCCTTCAGTGAGAAGATCTCTCGATCTAACTAGAAGACTCCCATTTTCAGCTGTTACTTTAGGCGGTTCTTCCTCCGGGTACTTTATGAATACAGCCCCACTCCTTGATGCCTGCTCGTACATCAGCTCATTCTTTCCATAGGTCCTTATATCCCGGTAGAAATGGTATTGCTTCACTCCAGGGAACTTCTTAGCTACAAGTAACGCAGCATATATTGTAGCGTTACAACAGTATCTCGAGCAGTAAGTTCTACCTTCCCTCTGTCGACTGCCCACGCAATAGATAAATGCTAGGCTCTTTACTTCCTTACCATTTACTACAAGTTTCCCGTTACCCGATTCTTTTAGGATACTATTAAACTGTGGAAGGGTTATGACATATGGATACTGCTTATAACCGAACTCCCCTTCACTAGGCTCGTACGGGTTAAACCCCGTAGCAGTTATCACTGCACCAACCTTAAGCTTTATAACCTGTTCCTGCATAGCTAGGTCGACTGCATCTTTACAAGGCTCCAAGCATTCCATACACTTATCTCCGCCACATGCCTTCATATCCAGAGCCGGTATCCTTGGATATGCCCCAGGATAGGGGGGCAATAGTATAGGTGTCCTTGTTTTAACACCGTAACTCCATTCATCCGGGACTCTCTTATTGCATCTAGATATTGCTTCTTCTATTCTTTCACAGTTCTTGACGAAATATCTAGGTGAAACTTTAATTGTTACATCAAAATTCCCAATATACCCCTCAACTCTTTCAACAGTTGCCTTCGTATATATGGCTACGTTATCATGCTTCAATAACTCGTCTATCAAACGCGATACGAGTTCCCAGCCAGGACGGCCTGAAGGATATGTTTCTCCAAGCCTTGCAACATGACCTCCTAGAAACGGTTCCTTCTCCACAAGATATACATTCACTCCGGCCCTGGCTAAATCAATTGCTGCACGGAGACCTGTAACTCCTCCTCCAATAATGAGTACGGCGGGTGTGGCTTCTACTTTGATCTTTTCGAGAGGCTCTGCATGACGTAGATATGCTATTGCCATACGTATGTGTCTTATAGCTTTCTTAGTTGCTTCTTCTTTGCTATCACTATGTGCCCAGCTTACCTGTTCTCTAATATTAGCATGATAGTACATGTAAGGGTTTATCCCTGCTCTAAGAACAGTGTTTCTAAATGTTAATTCGTGTAGTTTCGGCGAGCAGGAAGCCACTACCACTGCATTTAGATTATGCGTCTTGATATCGTTCTCAATCATTTTCTGACCTGCTTCAGAGCACATGAACATGAAATGCCTAGCTACAATGACCCCTTCCTCGTTCTTTATAACGTTAACAACCTTCTCTACATCGACTACGTCTGATATGTTTCCACCGCACCAGCAAACATAAACTCCTATGCGGATATCTTTCCCATCGCCGCTCACTTTTTCTTCACCTCCGAGAGGTAAGCAGCGGCTTGTGATGCTGCCGCTGCGGCTTCAACAACTGTGTCAGGAATGTCTTTTGGTCCGACTGCGCAGCCAGCTGCGAATACCCCTGGTATGCTTGTTTCAGCTGTACTGGTATAGTTCTCGGGAAGCTTGATGTAGCCATACTCGTCTATCTCTAGTCGAGCATTCTTGAAGACATTGGCTACGCCTGGGTTCGGTAGTATCCCAACTGATAGAACGACAAGATCATGCTCTGCCCTACTCAGCCTGCCCCCGTTTTCTATATCTTCGTAATACACAACTATGTTACCGTCTCCACTAGGCTCTATCTTAGCTACTCTTCCCTTGACGAATATTACACCCATATCTTTTGCTTGCTGGTAAAACTCCTCGAAACCCTTACCGAAGGCTCTAATATCCATGTAGTAAACGGTTATATCAGCTAAGGGGAGTGCTCCCATTAGGAGCTGGGCTTGCTTTATGGAGTACATGCAGCATATCTGTGAGCAGAGGGGGTTACCAACGGTTCTGTCTCTGCTGCCACTGCATAAAACGAAAGCTATATTCATTGGTTCCCTTCCGTCACTCGGTCTTAGTACAGTATTATAAGGCCTTGTAGGTGATAGAAGCCTGTCCATTTGCATAGCTGTTATTACATTGGCCAGTTTCCCATACATGTATTCCTTCTTCCTCGTAATTGGGAACAATTGGTAGCCAGTTGCTATGATTACAGCTCCAACCTTGAATTTCTGGAGTATCGGTTTCTGGAGGAAGTTAATTGCCCCCACTGGGCAGGCTAGCTCGCATTGCCCACAAAATATACAGTGGTCTATATCTATCATAGCTACTTTCGGAACAGCTGTATCGAAAGGTATATAAGCAGCTTT
>WALV01000026.1 GCA_015522645.1 Candidatus Tiamatella sp. | reverse complement strand
TGGCTCGACAGTAGCAACGGCGGTTAGGGTAAGCGGGTCATTCCATGGATAAGGAATCCAGGGAAGAGGTATCTCCGCCTATGAGATTTAATATGAGGAATAGGAGGGCTGTATCGTACCTTGTAACAGTAGTACTCATGACACTAATAGCAGTAGCACTAAGCACACTACTATACGCATACTTCAGCGGATGGATAGGCCAAAGAACAACAGCAACAGGACCAGTAGGAGCACTAAGCATAGACACGGCTGCTGCTTACGTTAATTCCACTTCAATTACTTTCAAGCTGTATATCCGGAATAGTGGGGTCGGTGATGTAGTTATTAACGAGGCGATACTAGCGATGCCTAATGGAACCAGGTTGAAAGCACCTGATCCTTCTCTAGGTATTCAAATGAATACCCCGCCCATACATCCGGGGAGCGCTGGGGAGCTGACTATCACAGTTTCCAAGGACATATTGAAGCCTGGAAGCTACAACGGCTGGTGGAACATTAAGGCATTAGGTGATGACGGGTCTCTAGTGGATATCAGGATTCTAGTTAAATAATTTTTTGACAAGTTAAGTCATTTCCGGGTGCACTAGTTCCCTATGGAGAATAAAACAGGTTACTGGAGGAGCAGTTCAATAGGTGTCAGTGAAATAGTAGCCACGGTTCTACTCGTCCTCATAGTCACAGCTATCATGTCAACAGTCTACTGGGCATATAACAGGGATATGAACAGCCAGTCGTACAGGATAAACGTTGAGTTAAAGAGGATTAAAGAGGAGAACTCTGGGCTAGACCTAGTCGACTACTTCTACGTTGAATCAAATAACACCCTAGTCATATGCTTCTACTTGAGGTCGAACGTTTACCTGGTCCTCGATACAGCATACATAGACAACAACCTGGTAAACAAGAGCAGTGTAATATCAGGGCTCAACCAGCCTCTAACACCTGGAGAAGTGAACTGTATAAGAATACAGTACCCCCTCGCCAAGGGGGAGCACCTCGTACTACTAGTCTCAGAGGAGGGGGCTAGGTTTGAGTATACAATATCGATACAGTGAAAACAGGAAGAGGCACGGTGTGTCCACGGTAATCGCGACACTCTTCCTAATACTAATACTATTCTCAGTACTAGCATTCATCTACATAAGCCTGAACAAAATGAGTCAAACAATACAGACAGTGAACACGGCGTTAGAGAGGAAGGCAGCGGCCAACCAGTTGAAAACAAGCATACTCAAAGTAACAATGAATACCTCTGGAATAATAGTCACACTAGAAAACACTGGCACGAGGACAATACTGTTATCATACTACTACACAAGAGACCTAGACACAAACCAAATGACCAGCGGCCCAATCAACGCTACAGTAGAACCCGGTGAAACAAGGAGCATACTAGTACCAGGATCCTACAACCCAGCGCACCGGTACACGATAAGCCTAATAGACGCCAAGGGAGGAATAATCAAGACAACATACCCATACACAAAACAACCCACAGGAGGAAACTACACAACAAACACAACAGTAAAACACATACCAGTAATCCTAGACGGATACACAGTAGCCGTGAAAGGATACAACACAACTATTCTAGAGACGAACAATACACCTCAAGTTATAACGGGCAACCAGTCAAGCTCCTTACCATTAAACCTAACCAGCAAACCACTTACCAGTCAAATATTCCCGGATTACAGCGACTGGAAGTACTATAAGAAAATAGTCATACAAGAAAACACCGGCTACGACCTGACCAATTATACAGTACCTATAGTATTAAACTCCACCAACTTCGATTTCACAAAAGCAAAACCAGACGGATCCGACATACGGTTCATCACACCCGAGAGCAACCTTCTAGACTACTGGATCCAATACTGGAACCAGACAGCAGAAAAAGCGTTGGTATGGGTAAAACTCAACCTAACCGGGGGAGGAAACACAACAATATACCTGCTATACGGAAACCCGAACGCATCATATGATACAACCCACTATGGGTTAACAAGAGTAATGATAAACTTGACTACAGGTGTTAGCGATGGATCTAACTACAAAATAATCTATGAAGAATGGAATATGACGAAATCCTTATTTAATCCTTCGTCCGGTACTTTGGAAAAAATACTCTATGGAAACGATAATTATCGCCTAAAAATAAACTATTTCCCTTATTACTCTGAAGTTTTCGAGAATAAATACATATATATATGTAGTAATGGTTTTATAGTGTTTAAAAACAATATTGCTAATGAATTAAAACAAGAAAACAGCACTAATGAATTGCTTGAAAACTATAAAATAATATCACCTTTTTGGACAAATTTAACCGATATCAACGGAACAGTCTTAGCTAAGGATAATCAAGGAAACTTATATCAAGTCTATATAACTAGCTATAAAAATTCACGAATATTCGTAGACAAGAACTATGCTGATATTTTTGGGAAGGGTGTTCTAATCAGGTGGAGTTTAAGTGATAAAGTTGAGTATGCCATATACCAATACATAATATACCCTTATATTAAAATATATATAGATAACTACACATATGTAGCTAAGTCCAATTACAGTTCAGTTCTATATAACAATGGGTTAATTAGATTTGATTTTGGAGAAAACAGTGAGAACCAAAGTATTTTACCATCATATAATGATGATACTCCTGTTATAGGTATAAGTTTTGGTGATAACCAGCATTATACTGTTGTAAATGGTAGCAATGAATTCAATTTGACGCGATGGAATAATAGGCCTAGTGTTATGTTTTGGCCTAGGAAGAATGCTACTGTGCCGCCTAAAGTTTATATTTATCCGTCGGATCGGAATGGTTTTCTTAACGAACAGTTATACGGTTTATCTATTGAGTTTGTGTGGGATGTGTCTCCTGCTTTTGCCTATAAAACAATTATGAACTTGAGTATTACTGGCAGCAGTGGGGGATGGTATAATTTCACTGTAGGTTTTGTTTGGAATGGTAGCCTCAAGGTTACTAATAATAGTAACTTGACTCCTGGTACATATAAGAATTTGGAAAGCTCTATAGAGAGGTTCTATAATAGTGACCCGGTGATTATTTTGTTAAATGTTACATCGAATGTCTCGTTCTCCATATTGTTCAAGAATGTTTCACTCGTGTTTGGCCATCCTAATGATCCTATTATTGGGGTGGTTTCGAATAGTACGGATAATCTTTGGATTTACAGGGTCAGGGATGGCTTATGGTTTAATTATACTATCCCCGGTGGCCAGGGCGGCTATACCTCTATTGCCTATGATGAGGATTATGGTAGGTTTGTATTAGTTAACGGTACTCATTTGATGGTGTTTTACCCTGAAAACCAGTCTTTCCCCACTACAAGTGTAACCGGTCTCCAGGACTCTATGGGTGATGGCGGGTTTATTATTAGTTTGAATGGTTATTCCGTATATGCTCCTGGCGGCGGATCCTCCAGTTATTACGTGTATAACGCGTTGGGCAAGCTTGTTTCCAGCGGTAACTTTACTGAGCCCGTTAAACCATATACTTGTACCGCAGTTGACTACGATAACAATGCATCGTACGTGTATTTCGGGTCTACTGGTGATATTTACAGGGTTACACTAGACACTCATGGCAGCCTGTCTTCAGGGAAGATTAGCGTTGACCCTGCTCCTCCTACCGGTTACCCTGTTGGCTTGGATTACTATGGCGGTAAGTTGTGGGTGATTTCCCGGGGCGGCGGTATTAGTGTTATCGACTTGTCCACTAGTAGTGTTTCCAGCTTGTCTACCCAGCTACCGTATTATCCTATGACTGAGGGTGATAGGCTGGTGTATGTTGACGGTTACCTGTATCATGTGAGGGAGGATGGTACTAGTGAGCTTTGGGTTTTCCCCGCTGGCTAGGGTTTACTGCCGCACCAATATATAGGTGGGGTTCTACATATTCTATTGTAGTGATAAGTAACGGTTTGACTGGAGTGTACAGTGTTGACTGAAACCGAGGGTAAGGATGGAGAGGTTAAGCTTGAGGCTGTCGTTAAGGAGTATGATTTGGGTAGGTTTACCCATATCAAACTGGTTTTCAGTTTAGATGAGGGTATGAGGTACGTTGTGGAGGAGCCTGTGCTCGATGATAATGAGAGGCGGGTGCTGGGGCTTGTTAAGGATAGGGTTATTGACTCGACTGATATTGACTTGGAGGATAGGAAGGTTTTCCGGGAGCAGGTTCTCCCTATTGTGAAGCGTTTTTACCGTTGGGTTACCCGGGTGAGGGAGCCTCCCGCTGATAGGTTGGAGGCTATTTTGTATTATGTTGAGAGGGATATACTGGGTTTCGGCAGGCTTGACCCTGTTCTGAGGGATCCTAATATAGAGGATATCCATATCTCGGGTGTTAAGAACCCGGTTTTCGTCTGGTACACTAAGTATGACTTGGTCCCCACTAATATTTTCTTCAGGGACGAGGGGGAGTTGTGGATGCATGTTCAGAAGGTGATGTTCGCTAGTGGGAAGCAGGTGTCTTATACTAACCCTATTGTCGACGCTACTCTCCCGGGTGGATTGAGGGTTCACATTGTCCACCAGTCCGTCTCCCCGACCGGTGCGATTATAGTTATTAGGAAGCACAGGCAGGTCCCCCTCTCCGTGCTGGATTTGATAGCGTCGGACATGGCTCCCCCAGAGGTTTTCGCTTACCTCTGGACGCTGGTTGAGAATAAGGCTTCAGTGCTGATTATCGGGGAGACCGCGTCTGGGAAGACTACTCTCCTCAACGCTATAGGCTCGTTTATCCCTTACAATATGAAGATTGTCGTGGTAGAGGAGGTTAGGGAGCTCAACCTTCCTCACCCCACTGTTTCCTATATGGTTACTAAGGAGACTATGGATTCACGCGGCCAGGTTACCTTGTTCGACTTGGTTAAGGCTGCTATGAGGCAGAGGCCTGACTATATTGTTGTCGGGGAGATACGTGGCGAGGAAGCCTACGCGCTCTTCCAAGCCATGTCCCTCGGCCACGGCGGTCTCGGGACTATGCACGCGGACAGCCCTGTTTCAGCGGTTAAGAGGCTTATGATGAAGCCCCTGGAGATTCCCCCGTACATGATTAAGGAGCTCGACACTATTGTCCACACCACCAAGATCAGGCTCGGAGGGTTGGTTAACCGCTACGTTGTCACCGTAGCTGACTTGAAGGATATAGATGATGAGAGGCGTGAGCCTTTGTTCGAGTATATCTACAGGACCACTATTAGCGAGGAGGGTTTACAGAGGCATATCCAACTAGAGAACTCCCAGGCTCTCAGGAGGATTTCCGAGCAGAAAGGTATCCCCTTGAACTACTTCTTCGATGGCATGGAGAAGAAGAAGAAGTTCCTCGAGGAGTCGGTTAAGAAGGGTTTGTCTTACAGCGAGTTCATACATGAGGTTGTTAAGTGGTGGATGGGTATTGGCGTATCGCCGGTATCAAGTGGTAAACAAGACTGACGCTATCATAGTCTCATTGGCTTTCTCGCTCTTCGCCTTCCTATTCCTACTATTATCCATTCTCGGGGGGATACCGCTTAAAGTAGGCTTATCCCTGTCGACAGTCTTGTTCCTCGTGGCAGGGTCTTCCCTATTACTCTACCATAATAAGAGAACAGAGCTATTGAAGAAGCTGGAGCAGAAGATCCCGTATTTCTACCTGTTCATGGAGATGTACCTACTATCAGGACTATCCGCCCAGGACGGGTTGAAGAAGTCTGCTATACTACTAGAGGACCCCGTTCTTTATAAGTTGTTCAGGTATTTACAGGCCGGCATCCCCTACAATGAGGCTATCGACAGGATATTCGATGGGTACAAGGGTCCTAGTAGGCTTTATGTTTCCAATCTTCTACACTCAACATTATTCGGAACCGGTGGGATGAGCTTTCTGAAAGAGACTCTCGAGCACTTGATAGTTGAGAAGGAGAAGGAGATTGAGAAGATCACAGAGCAATTGAAGATCCTGACGGAAGTTTATACTATTCTCGGTGTTTTCGGCCCGCTTATCGGTCTTGCGTCCATAGCCGCGTTACTTGCATTCGGCGGTGTCAGGGGGTTCAACATAGACTTCCTAATGATTGGTATATTGGTTCTAGCCGCTGTTTCAATGGCTTTCATAGTGGTTTTAGCCCAGTCTATGGTTAGTAAGGTGAGGGTTTGATGAAGGACGTGTGGGTTAAGCCTTGGGTGACCGCTGTATTATTGTCTCTACCTGTAATCACCCTAGTCCTCTACCCCGTTATAGCCATATCCAGTTATCACTTGAGTCTGCATACTGTTTTTCTAGAGAAGGAGCATTCTATAGTTCTGACTCTACTGCTTTTACTTGCCACTATACCATACTCTGTTAGAGAATTTCTAAGGAATAGATTCATTAGATCTGTTGAAAGGGAGATACCTACTTTCCTCTCAGGAGTCGAGGCGAGCCTCATAGCGGGAATGAGTATTTACTCAGCATACATGGAGGCTGTCAAGCAGACGAAAACACTAGGCGTTCTCGTTGGGAAAATCATGAGAGGGGTGAAGATAGGCTCCTCCTTTGAAGAGGAAGTCGACAAGCATATCCCCCATGACACGTATCTCCTCAGAATATTCAAGGAATACTTAAAGCTCCTAGTCGTGGGTGGAGAGGAGCTTTACAGGACAATGACTGATATCCGGAATATTTTCGAAAAGCTTGTCACGTTTAAAAACACCCTACACTCCAACGCATCTCAGACCGCCTCAGTATTCCTAACAATACTAGGAGTATACATAGCTGTGCTAGTCATGGTTGTGAAAATGTTCCTCGAAGGAATCACACAGTCCACAATTGTCACCATAAGCCAAACAGCAGTTAACACTATAGAATCAGTCGGGTCATACATGATATACGTACAAGCTGTAGGCTCAGGAATAGTCATAAGCATATTGAGCGGATCAGAACGTTATTACATGCTTCTACTAACCATTACATCATCAATAATAGGGTTGCTAGGTTATGCTTATTTTATACTCCATTAAACCAGAAACGCGTTTACGAGTAAATAAGTCATATATAAATAACCTATTTACAATTATTTAAAGGCCCCCGAATAATATAGTCGTAGTCATAAATGTAGCAGACAAAAGACAAACGTGATAGAAATGAATGTTGTGGGAGATCAGCGGCGGTTTGTGTTTGGTGTTGGTGGTTTGGATTCTTTGCTTGTGGGTGGTTTGAGTGGTGGTTCTCTGCTGGTTGTCGCTGGTCACCCGGGTGCTGGTAAGACTACTTTGGGCGCGTCTT
>WALV01000025.1 GCA_015522645.1 Candidatus Tiamatella sp. | reverse complement strand
ACATAGAATAATTCGGCCTTGGGATTGACGTATTCCAGTAACCCTTTAGGTATCAGTCTATCATATACTACGGCATCCGCTGATCTAAGAAGCTTGTACCCTCGAAGCGTTATATTATCCTTGTCCCCAACACCGCCTCCGACAATAAATACTTTACCCGTCAAAACTTCCAACCCTCTTTTAGGATCCTAGCTACCCTGGAAGCCACACTAACTACATTACCTCTCTCCCCGGCAGCTTCTGCGTAAGATAAAACAAACCCGTCATGTGATAATACTACGCCGAAACATATAGATTTATTTTCCTCTAAATAGCAATGCCCTCCTAATGGAATATTACAGCCTCCTCCTAATTCTCTTAAAAATTCTCTTTCAGCGATTGCTATAATATACTGGGAAGGATCCACTAATTCTCTAAGCACGTCAGTTATTGGATTAGACTTTAAGGAAGTGACAGCTATGAATCCTTGCCCAGGTGATGGTGGGAAATCCTTTAGTGGAAGCCGTGTAAAGGGATAATTATACTTTATTCTATCTAGTGCAGCTGCAGAAGTCACTATATAATCGTATCCAGCTCCTAGTTTACTTAGTCGCGTATCAATATTCCCTCGTACGGATTTTATTATCAAACCGGGATTATGATATAGGAGTAAGCTTTTCCTTCTAGCACTTGAAGTGCCAACCACACTGCCCGGTGGAACGTCTTCTATTTTACTAACCAGGTTATCGTTTGCGCTGACAAGCGCATCTCGGGGATCCCCTCTATTAGTGACGTAGGAGATCGTCAATCTAGGATCTATTGTTGAAGGGAGATCTTTTAGGCTGTGAACCGCGATATCCGCTTTACCTTCCAGTACTGCTCTATTAACGTTTTTCTCGAAAATACCTGTGACTCCTATTTTTTCAAAGGGAGACTTATGATGTATATCGCCATGGCTTTTTATTTTTATTATCTCGTAATCAATTGGCCCCATTTTATCTTCGAGTTCTCTAACTACTATATCAACCTGAATGAGGCTCAGTTTACTTGGCCTTGCAGCTATTCGAATTTTCATGCTCAGCCCTCTAACTCGGAAACAACGTCCTTTAATGCCTCAATAGACTCTTCCAACACCGCGCCAGTATGTTTAGTGGAAGTGAAAATTGCTTCCAACCTGCTGGGAGCTATAAAGACACCCCGTTTAAGCAGGCCTCTCTGGAAATGTTCAAATAATATGCTATCACTTCTCCTAGCATCATCTGCATTCTTTACTTCGTCAACATTAAAGAAGACTTGGAACATACTCCCAGCCCTGTTAATAGTGTAAATTACTCCTTTATCACTTAGGAGGTCATCTAGTACAGATGTAATAGTTTCAGCAGCCTTCGAAGCCAATATGTATTCCCCGCTCTCGAGAATCTCAAGCGTTGCGTAACCAGCAGTCATAGTAACAGGGTGTGCATTAAAGGTTCCGGCATTGAACACTTTACCCGAAGGAGTTAGATTATCCATTATATCACTTCTCCCCAGCACAGCTCCAACAGGAAAGCCTCCTCCAATTATTTTACCTAGAGTCACTATGTCCGGTTTAACTCCATAGAAACCTGAAGCACCATTCAACCCTAATCTAAACCCAGTGATCACCTCGTCGAATATTAAAAGAGAGCCATACTCATCGGCTACTTCCCTGAGGAACCGTAGAAAACCGTAGTCTGCCGGTATAACTCCCAAATTACCCATAATAGGCTCCGCAATAATCGCTGCGACCTTATCACCGTACTCACGCATGATCCTTGAAACGCTATAAGGATCATTGAACTTAGCTACAAGGGTGTATTTAGCTACATCCTCAAGTATTCCTTTGCTTGCCGGCACAGAATAGTGCTCAACAGCACTTCCCGAGGAAACTAGGAGATAATCGTTGCTACCGTGATAGCAGCCATCAAATTTAACAATGTATTTCCTATTCTTGTAGCCTCGGGCTAGTCTTAATGCAGTTAATGTAGCCTCGGTTCCAGAATTTACGAACCTAATTTTTCCACCCGGATACATGTGTTTAAGTATCTTCCTAGCAAGTTCAACCTCTATTGGTGAGGGTGTGCCATAAAGCCATCCATTCATTAGTTGTTCAACTATCTTCTCCATAACTCTGTCATCCTTGTGACCTAGGATTAGGGGGCCGTAGCCTAAGACGTAGTCGATGAATCCAGCACCGTCTACTGAAAAGATGAATGCATCTTTGGCTCTGTTAACATAGAAAGGATAGGGCTTCAAAGTAGCCCTTACAGGACTGTTAACCCCGCCAGGGAAGAGTTCCTTAGCCTCTGTCCAGAGTTTTAGGGAATTATCCACCATAATGTCACCTGTTTTTGATTAGTTCTGCAATGAGAGGAGCGAAGTATGTTATGATAAGATTGGCCCCAGCCCTCTTGATAGCTAGTGTTGCCTCTAAAATAGCCCTATTGAGATCTAGGAAACCCTTGTCAGCACTTGTTTTTATCATCATATATTCTCCGCTAACATTATAAGCCGCTAGAGGGACATATGGAAATGCTTCTCTAACCATTCTAATAACGTCCAAGTAGAATAATGCAGGTTTGACCATGATTATATCAGCACCTTCCTCAATGTCTAATTGGACTTCCTTCAGAGCCTCCCCAATATTCCTAGGATCCATTTGATACGAGGATCTGTCACCGAACTTGGGTTCTGACTCCATAACTGACCGGAAAGGCCCGTAGAGAGCACTCGCATATTTTGCTGAATACGCCATTATTCCTACATTAGAGAAACCAGAAGAGTCCAAAGCATTTCTTATAGCCATAACCTGGCCATCCATCATTCCAGAGGGGGCGACGAAATCAGCTCCAGCTTCTGCATGGATTACAGCTATTTTACTATAAACCTCAAGAGTAGAGTCGTTATCTATTATTTTTACCCCGTTTTTCTCTACTGGTAATCCGCAGTGACCGTGTGATGTATAGTTACATATACATAGGTCAGTAAATATCACTGGTTCGCTTCCAATGTTATCCCGGATGTATCTGACAGCCCTATATACTGGCCCTTCTCTGGAGTAAGCTCTAGAGCCGTGAAAGTCTTTTTTACCGGTTATCCCGAAAACTAGGAATCCTTTAATACCGAGTTCTAGATTCGATAGAATAAAGTCGGCTAAATCGCTTGATTCAGGAGGATAATAGAAATGTCCCTCTAAACCTTCAGCCGGCTTCTTTTCACTTATTGCCTCATTTACGAATATAGGTAGGATCAGATCATCAGTCGATAGAGAGGTTTCTGCAACCATGTCACGTAAACCTTTTTTAGAACGGAGTCTTCTCGGCCGTGTAATCGGGTATTTCAATTAGACCACCTATACTCGAGAATATTGTTTAAGGAAAACGTTCAATGCCTGATCATTATCGAGGCGTGCTAGTTCCCTGAGAGACATGATTAGGGGATGAGCCATTTTTTTCAGAGAAGCATTCAGTGCCAGCTTAATATAGCCATGGTATTCTGAGGGTATTTTCCCAGTAATCCAGTCCATTTCCTCTTTGATTATATTTTCAATAGCATAACTTACAGCTGATACAACGATATCAGCATTACGTGTCTTCATTCTATCCAGTAAGTTAGAGATTTCCTCTCTAACAATATTCTCGGTAATCGGAATCCATTTCTTCCTCTCTGACACACCTTTCTCCACTATTCCCTCCAACTGGAATACATCGATAACTTTATTTCCCATGGCTACAGGAGGAATAGATATATCAATGATAAGATTTGATGAATTAATCAAAGATTCTACAATACTATTGTCAGGTCTATCATTAATAGCGATAAAGGCAATATCGTATTCATAAAGCCCTATATCCTTCAAGCTTATAGGTTCTGCTAGCCGGCAAATATTAGATAAAAAGAGAGCTTTATCCCTACTTCTGTTCGCAATAAATATTTTCCTCGGTTGATGCTTGCAAGTTTCCTCTAGTATTATTCGTCCTGCTTTACCGGCTCCAAGGATTATAACATTCTTATCTCTAAGTGACCCGACTTCTTTTATACCGGCGATCAAAGCGGCCTTGGGGTATCCGATAACTCCTTCACTGATTCCTGTTTCCTCTCTAACTCTTCTACCAGTCTTGAGGGCATACATGAATACCAAATCAAGTAATTCTGTCGAATAAGAATTCTCCCTTGCATATTTCCATGCCTCTCTTACTTGTCCAAGGATCTCGTTTTCCCCTATGACCTTGGATTCTATTCCCGATGCTACTCTAAATAAGTGCCTAATGACGTCTACACCTGTTTGTATCAAAGGATTATGACCCGTCAGCTGAGTGAATGTTTCAACAGTTTCCTTTCTAGAAACAGGTTTATCAAGGTAGACCTCGAAACGGTTGCATGTGGAAAGCACTACAATACCAGAGGCTAGCTGGTAAAATCTCTGGTACGTGCTAGGGACTAGTCTTGAAAGCAAGCCTATTTGATCAAGGCTGCTGCTTTTGTGATCAATAGATAATAGAAGGAGGTTCTCCAAGGTACCGTGTCCTCTAACAGTATCCATTCCTTGATTTCCCAGGATGCCAGTATCTACCTCCAAACCTTTCCCACACCATTCTAATCCGATTATCGCTCTCGTATAAAACGAAGCGTATATGATGGGAATTATACATCTCAATACTAGTATAATCTATAAATACATATTCACCAACATTAATACGGGGAAGGTAATATGCAGGCATGGGTAGTGTATCACCGCCCAGGCTACAGGGAAT
>WALV01000024.1 GCA_015522645.1 Candidatus Tiamatella sp. | reverse complement strand
ATATATGATACTACTAGGAACATTGAGGCGTTGAGGCCTCTTATTGTAGCTTCTTTTACAATGCTATTTCCTGCACCAAACCCTAAGAACACTATAAAGGTGTAGAGCAGCCATTCCCCGAAGATCGTCCACCGAGAAGGAATTGTTTGACCTTACAATGAAATAAAAAGAATATGGAGGGCGGAGGATTACTGTTTGCACCTCTCTTCGAGAGGTTTATACTTTAAACCTGTCGGGCCAACGTATTCCTCTGTAGGCCTTATAATCCTATTGTTCTTGACTTGCTCTATATACTGGCTTGTCCACCCTACAATTCTTCCCATAGCAAATATCGGGGTATACATACGTATTGGTATCTTCAATTGATAGTATAGAACTCCTGTATATAGGTCAACGTTAGCTGGTAAATTCTTTTCTTCCTTCATAACTTTCTCGGATGCTTTCAGGACTTCTAACCAATACTCACCGTTCTCCAATTGTTTAACGTACTTGGCTAGTACATCTGTCCTCGGATCATGTACTTTGTACACTCTATGACCGAATCCCATAATTTTCTCTTTCTTTGCAAGTTTATCTTTTATATAGTCAATTATATACTCCTTTAAAGGTACTCCCTTAGCCTTTGCTTTCTCCTGGGCATCTAGGAACATTTCCATAGCTTTTTCATTTGCTCCTCCATGCAATGGGCCTTTAAGTGCTCCAATACCTCCAGCAATTGAACTATACATGTCACTAAGGGTGCTCGCTATGACTCTTGTGGTGAATGTACTAGCGTTGAAGCCGTGGTCCATGTAAAGGACTAGGCTGGATTCGAATGCTCTTGCTTCAACTTTATTTGGCATTCTTCCTGTTATCATCCGTAGCACATCTGTTGCATGGTCAAGAGTTGGATCTGGCCTGATCAGCGTTCCAGTCCTAGCTAAATGCCATCCCGCAGTGAATACTACTGGTATCTTGGCTATTAGTTTTATTGCATGGTCAAAGAGAGTTTCATCGGAGAAGTCCCATTCCGGTGCTAGATACTGTCCTAGAAGTGTAACGCCATATGAGCCATAGTACATTGGATGTGTTATAGGGGATAGTTTTAGTGCATCGAATAGTTTCTCGGGTATATTGCCTCTCTCATAGTCAATCTTCTTCTTTATTTCCTTTAGCTCGTCTTCACAGGGCAGATGCCCGTATAGGAATAGGTGGGTTGCTTCGTAGAAGCTTGCATGTTCCCCTATGTCGTCTATAGTGTATCCTCTATAGATGGTTGCTTGTCCAGAGGGATCGACACCGCTTAGTTTTGTTTGGTCTACAATTACTCCGGCTAACCCTTTAGGTGCACGGATATACTGTTGTTCTGTCATGTTATGATTCACCCCATAAGGGATTTGCATATATAAATGTGTCTGTAACCTCGTATAAAAGCATATTTAACCTATCCTTACCAAACAAATGTGTAATTCTATAATGTTACCAGTGGATTACTCTAGGCATACTCTGGTAGTATCACGTTTAACCATTGAAACACTTTTACGTCAGAATGTTATCATAGGAACACCGGGATGATTAACCGTGTTTGACACAATTAAGGATATAATAATGGAGACAGTCAAAGAGATAGCGGGTAAAGAACCTGATGGCGTGCCACCTGAGGAGCTACATTCTCTTCTTATAAGAAAACTCGATAATTATGATGATCTTTATGTAGTGAATGGTTCTTGGAGTCCTATTATTGACAGGGCAATACAGGTTCTCCTAGACTCGGAGCTCGGTTATTTGGATGGAAACGGTAACCTCCACATAAGTGTTGTAGCTAAAAGCCTTCTTGCATAGTCAAAAATATTCTTTCTGTCTAACAATTATTTCTAAATGGTTGGAGAATCCTTGTCAACGGCTGGTATCTTCGACGAGTGCTATGAGAAGTATGATTCTTGGTACACTAAAAACATTATAATTGCTCTTAACGAAGCTGGAGCTATAAAGTCAGCTCTTAATTACCCCTATCAACCCTGTCTAGAAATAGGAGTGGGCTCCGGGTGGTTTGCCAGTAAACTAAAATGCTTAACTGGAGTGGATCCTAGCTATAACATGTTGCTTAAAGCAAGAAAGAGAGGTATAGAGGTTATCCAGGGTGTAGGCGAGTCTTTACCATTCAAGTCCAGGGTGTTTAAGACTGTATTGATTGTGGTGACAATATGTTTTGTTGATAAGCCTATTCTGGTTCTCAGGGAAGCCGGTAGGATTGTAAGTAGTGATGGACGCATTATTGTTTGCATTATCCCTAGAAATAGTCCATGGGGAGATTATTATACTGAGCTAGCTAGTCAAGGCCATGTATTCTACAGTGTAGCTAGATTCTATACTAGGGGAGAACTAATCGATACAGCATCCAGCCTTGGCTTCGAGTTGGAAGACTGTTTAGGAACACTTACGTTCCATCCTAAAGAGCCTCCTTATATCGAGGAGCCGAGAAAATGCAGTGGAAAAGAAGGATTCATCTGCCTAAAGTTTAAGCCATATTCTCCTCAATCTTCTCTATTTTACTGATAAGCTCATCTTCGAACCTCATATGTTCCCTGAAGTGATTATTCGGGTCTACTGTTAGTGCATAAACCCAATATAACTGGAATACACCCATTGTAATCAGAGAGAGAACGAAATAGAGAACGGTATTTCTATCTGGTATGCTGTACATAGACCTGAACATTAATGGGTGCCCAAGTTCCTCCATTGCCTTAGAGGCCTCCTCCCAGAGATAGAGCTCTCTCCTATTATGAATGTAGAAGTCTTTGGTGAGAAAATGGTAGACATAATATAAGAGAATATTGACTATTAGGACTAGTATAACCCATAGAAACGGCCCGTGCTCCGTTTGCTCGATTTCCATTTGCCTGATGATTGTTCTCATCGATTCTGCCCGGCTGTTTAGGCCTTTCTCATCGAAGTAATCTGCGAGATCTTTGTAGAATATAATAGTGCGTTTGAAGTGTTTATTCATCCTATCAATCCATTTATAGATTACGTATAATTGAATGAGTCCTCCTAAAACTATTAACGCTGACCCAGCGCCGAGAACGCTTGCACCAACAGAAGCTTCAAGATTTAAACCAGGTATTCCCATGTTTCTCGTTATAGTGACGGTGGAACCCTGGAGGGACGGGATATTGTTGACATCTGACATTGCTAGAGCTACTATGAAGAACATTGCACCAATTATAAGAAGTACTATAGAAATGAAAGGAAGCCATATAGGCATAACATAGTCTGTATCATTCCTCATTCTAATGTCCTGACGCAGTCTTTCAATCATACTCATATGATTAACCCCAGCTAGTTCTATCTAAAAATATGCTATGCATGGAATTAAAAAAGAGTAGTTATCAGTTCATTTATACATTACATACACCTACGGTAGCCCCAACCATGCATATAGCAAATATGCGTTTATATCCTAGTAACATTCATTGTTCAGTAAGCACTTATAAAAGGAATAACTACTAGTAGGAGTGGAGGTTACGCGGACTCAATATAACCTGTTCTATCTCACTATTACATAATCGGATTATATTATCCGTACCTGCTCATTAAAAAATCGTATCCTACATTGACTGGAAAAATAGAGTGGATATACAGTAGCTGCAACATGAGCTCCCTTTCCATGAGTAATTGTAATGGAAAACCTATATTACCTTGATTTATCATTTCTATGATTTATGGAAGGTGTAGGTCATGTCGTTAGTTGATGAGTGTGTAGAGATAGTAGAGAAGCTCTATAATGAAGGTAAGCCTATTAAGGAAATAGTGAAGCAATGCCACAACAGTATGAGTGTAGTCTATAAGGCTATAAATAGGCTCGAGAAGCAGGGTAAAATAAAGAGGAGGAGAAGGAATTATAATCACAGAGGCTACCTTACTGACGATGAGTTGAAGAAGATTAAGAACATGTATAAGAGTGGAACAAGTCTTTATGCTATCAGCAAAAAACTAGGCCGCCCGGTTTCAACGGTGTACTATGCAGTAAAGAAGCTTGGTTTGCAATAAACCCCATCAATCTTATCTCTTTTCTTGGTATTACACTGATCAAGGATATTCTGCTATGAAAACTACATTTGATCAATGATAATACCTATCGTTTACTTTATAAACCCAAGTATAAAACGTATTACGTAGCATCTTATAATTTTATTACAACTATCTCCAAACTAGAGAAACAGAACACAGCGGAAACGGTGAATAGCAGCATGTGTAGAATGGCTGCATTCTGGGCAAGGGAAAAGCCACAATCTATGCCGGAACTAGTTGACGCGTTGATTGATTCGAGTAGAATGGATATGTATCTAGAAGAACTCTATGGTAGCACTAGTCATAGTGATGGATGGGGTTATGCACTCTACATTCACAGGGATAAGGGAAGTTTCATATATTCAAAAACACTCAACCCTATCTACAACACAATCGAATACACCCGTCTCACAGGATTAACCAAACTAATAATGGACTCAGAATACTCTTTCGGTTTCATGCACTCAAGATTCGCTAGTAAATCAATGCCTAAAGGACTCCTAGCAGTCCACCCGTTTATCTCCGTAGGAAAAGATGGCAGTATAATTATTGTAGCACATAATGGTTCCTTATACGGTGATAAATTAAACGAAGACTTGGGAGGAGTGCCTGGGTATGCGAAACTTTACCCGGATAGCTATCTTATAGCCTTATATCTAGCTCGAAACAATGATGATGCTGTGAAGGCTATTAGAGACTTGGAAAACTATACTAAAACCGCTTTAAACATCTCAGTACTAGTATTAAATGAGATAAACGATGAATACAAATCAGATTTATATGTCTATACCTTCATCGCTGACGATAAAAGGGATGATACAAAGGTCCTGAATTACTATAGAATGGGTTATGCTTTAAAACAAGATTTACAGGCAGTAGTATCAAGTACTATTGCAGATAAACTCGAGTCCTACGGTTGGACTGTCCAAGATCTTTACCCTAAAGGAGACGGATTCCATGTAGCTTTTAGAAATGGTAGATTCAAAGTTACAAGGATACCTTGATCAAGTTACAAGCGATCTAAGGGCCTCTATAAACCTTTCAACCTCATCTCGCGTATTATACAGGTATAAGCTAGCTCTAACGCTTCCTTTGTCAGCTTTCAATGCATAGTGTAATGGATGAGCACAGTGTTTCCCAGTCCTAACCGCGATTCCCTTCCTAGATAAGTAGAGTGCTACTGAGTTAACAGAATACCCGTCTACGGTAAAGCTTACTATTCCTAGCCTCCTTTTAGGGTCAAGAGGCCCTAGTACCCGTATCTTATTTCTAATGGAATCTTCAAGTAGGTCAAATAGAAGCTTTGTTAACTCCTCCTCATACCTAGTTATTTCATGCATACCTATATTTTCCAGGTACTCTACTGCCTTACTTAACCCGATAGCCTCAATAATAGGTGGAGTACCAGGCTCCCATTTTAAGGGGGATTCCTCCCATTCTACAGATATATCATTCTTATCTCTGTATACGTCTATAATGCTTCCACCGCCGCCGAAAACGGGTTCTAGCTTTTCAGATAACTCTCTATTCACCCATAAAACACCTATTCCAGTTGGACCTAGCATTTTATGTCCGCTGAAAGCTAGGAAATCTACATTCATATCCTTCACATTTATACTGAGATGCGGAGCTCCTTGAGCGGAATCAAGAACCACAATTACACCTCTCTCCTTAGCTTTTCTAGCAACATTGTTCACGGGAGCTATGCTTCCAGTCACATTTGACACGTGACCAAACGCAAATACCTTCGTCTTTTCTGTAAGATAGTCGTCTATCATATCCCAACGTGGAACACCCTCACTATCTACAGGTAATATTCGTAGAGATGCACCCGATAAACGGGCTAAACCTCTCCAGGGTAGAATATTACTATGATGCTCTGCTTCTGTCACTAGGATCTCATCCCCCTTAGAAACGACTCTGTTACCTAGTAGAATAAGTGCTACTCTCCTTAAGCTGTCAGTTGAATTATAGGTAAACACCACTTCATTAGGCTCTGAATTTATGAAGCGTGCAACTTTTTCTCTCGCTTTATCATATTTAGCTGAGGCTTCTATACTGAGTTTATATGTTCCCCTGTGTACATTAGCGTATTCATGGAGAGAAAAGGACTTCATTTCCTCGACAACACTGATGGGTTTAAGAGTGCTGGCAGCATTATCAAGATATACCAATCCATCCGCGATCTCGGGGAAGTTTCGCCTTACTATATCGGGGTCAAACAACACTGATCACACCCGTAAATACCAATTTTCTCTTATAATGAATGATCTATTACATCTTTATAGTGTGTTATTACATCCTTACAGAATCGCTCTGGATATTTCAAGTATGCTGGATGAGGGGCATCTTTGTATACGACTAGTTTAGTTTCCCTTGTCTCAACAGAGAATTCCTTCATCTCAGAGAAATCTACAATATTATCGTTGTCACCGTAGATTAATAGGATGGGTATAGGATTACGTTTGAGATAGCTTATGATTTCATCCTCGAGAGAGTTAACAGGTGCAATTAGCGTCATCCCCGTGACACTATTCTTTCCAACAGCGTATCTCAGTGATATATAACCTCCAAGGCTCGCTCCTACCAAGTAGCTTTTATCGTAGTTGGCTAAACCTATGATATCTTCTATAATAGATACATTCTTCAAAGGATCCCTAGACTTAAACGATCGGGTAACTTTCATACCGTAAGGCATATCTGGTGCTATGAAGGGGATTCCATGTCTACATAGAGACTCCAGCAGCCCTATCTCGCTCCAAATGTCACTAGTGAAGCTATAACCGTGTAACAGGACGATTGGAACATTGTATTTGGTTCCTTCAAATAGTTTAGTATAAACGTTTCCGTAATGAGTTTCAGCCACTTTTTCATCAAAGCATTTTTCAGCCACACGTATCTCACCGTCAATACTAGTTCTTTTAGGTTGAATCTATTATATACTAAATAATATAACGAGAGGTTTAAGGGAGGTTTGCTTGGAAAAGGTTGGCTTGTCTAGGTATCTAGAGTTTGTAGAAAAGAATGATAGGGTAGTTATAGGAGGCAGGGAAATCCCGCTAAAACCAATTAAAGTCTCGAGACTGAAACCCAGGAAAGAGGAGCAAGGTATAATATATGGGACTGTTTGGAGTTTCCCTAAAAGAGGCAGGTGGGCTTCTCACAGAAGTGATTATAGGGGGAACTGGCCACCGCAGCTGCCGAGAATTCTAATCGAGTCCTATACACTTCCAGGGGATGTAATACTCGATCCAATGGTTGGGTCTGGAACAACTTGCATAGAGGCATTGCTACTCAAGCGGAAATGTATAGGAGTAGACATAAACGATCAGTCACTAATTCTCGCATGGCACAGGCTATACGCCCTCTCAAAAAGACTTGACCCACTGGACCCTATGAAACCACTCGAGTCTGTGGAGCTCTATTCGGGTGATGCTAGAAACTTAGATGAGGTAAAAGATGACTCGGTCAAACTGGTAGCTACGCATCCTCCTTACTGGAGGTCGCTCAAATACTCAACCAATATTACTGGAGATCTCTCTAACGAGAAAAGCCTGAGAAAGTATCTAGAAGCATTAGGCCTGATCTCCAAGGAAGTTTACAGAGTACTTTTCCCCGGCGGTGTTTTCGCAGTACTTTTAGGAGACTCGAGGAGGAAACGGCACTATGTACCTGTCTCTATTTACGCCTTGAAAAGAATCTTAGAACCAGGATTTATCCTCATGGAAGAAGTAGTTAAGATACAGCATAAGATAAAGGATACACAGGTATATTGGGAAAGGTATAACCGGGACTTTCTAATGATTAAGCATGAAAAATTATATGTGATGAGGAAACCAGTTTATGAGGGCGAAGAGAAAAAGTATAGGTATAGCACTATGAAGAGGAGACATTAATATATTTACCAGGGTTCCTCCAGGTTTTCTCCTTAGAGATTTCTCTATTTATTTCCTCTAGGGCTCCCTTGATCCTCTCACATAGTTTATACATGGAATCATAGGCTTCTCTAAGGATTCTTACATAATCCGCTTTCTTAGGTTCATAACTATCGATTTTAGCCTCGACTAAATCCAGGATTCCCTGGAAATAAGACATGAATTCTCTTGCAATCCTGATTCTCGACTTCAAAAACGCCATTCCTTTATCGGTTATTCTATAAGCCTTCCTTTTCTCTCCTTTCTCATATACCGATTCTATGAGACCTTCTTTCTCCAGTCTATGCAGTATAGGATATATAGTGGATGGACCAGGATTCCGTTCGCCTAGTTTTATAGTCTTGAGGAACTTGATAATCTGATAACCATGCATTTCTCCACTAGCTAGGAGAAGTAGTACAGTGAACCTTGTCCTTAAATAAAAAGGGTTAGATATTCGCGGTGTGGAGACCATTTCTATTCACCTTATTCTCCTCCACATTTTAGCCTTGAGAACAGCTATGATCGAAGGGTTAACCAGATAGCTTGCCATAGCTCCTGCTAGTAGAACTCCGGTACCTAACGTGAATCCTAGCTCTCTCATACCCCATGTATGTGATGACATCATTGATAGATACGCGCTACCCATTATTAGTGATAAACCGAACACTAACAGCCCTACTCTAGCTGTTGCCAGCACTATACTATTATCACTACAGTCTTTCAAGCATTCCTCTCTAGCTCTGCTTAGAGAGAAGCTGTTATAGTCCATACCTACTCCAAGGATCGCTGTTAACACCATTATGGGCAGGAACCACAGGACAGGTTTACCAAGCCAGTCCTGGAATATTATCTCAGCACCCGCTATAGCTATCATTGCTGATGTTATAATAACCGTTATCGCCGCTAATGCCGCTACTATACTATTGAATGCAACCGCGAAAGCTATGATCATTAGCGTAACTGCGACAGGCAGGACTCTATGATAGAACCTGTCGTTTAGCAGGCTCTCCATTTCAAGCATAGATGCTGCAAACCCCCCTACAAGTATCCTCTTTATACTGGCACCAAATTCTGTGCTATGAAGCGTTTCTCTAAGCTCTTTAACTTCACTTATTCCTTTATTGCCTAGGGGATTATCCCTTATGAAAACCGAGATATACACTGTTCTCCCGTCTTTACTAACGTACGGGTTCGCCTTGCTCGAACCCGGCATCATCGTCGAATTAGTATACTCAAGCGGTCCTGATATACCTACTATATAGTCTTTCGATTTCAGTGCTTCATCGATACTCTTTAGAGCGTTGAGCGAGTCAGTGGAGTTCCACGGTTTATTTAACTCGACGACGACGTATGTCTGATATATTATTCCCGCACCGAATTTCTTGGATACAACATTGAAGCTTTTCACAGCGCTACTGTCTTCCGGTAGGAACACCTGCATGTTGTGGCTTCCTTTGAATGTTGCATATGCATATGCCGAAGGAATTGATACAAGAATCCACACTATTATTACTATTTTCGCGTATTTGACTATTTTACTTCCCAACCAGCTTCTGCCTCTAATTGACAGTTTCTCCGGTGTCTTAGGCCACCAGAACCTACTATGGCCTCCTAGTAGGGATAGTAAAGCCGGAATGAGTGTAACTCCTGCTAGCATTGTTATGAAAATTGCTAAGGGTATAGAGACTCCGAAGCTTAGGAGGAATGGGAAGTCATGGGCTAACGCTAGGCTGCCGAAGCCAATGATAGCTGTTGTCGCGCTAGTTATGATAGCCGCATAGGTTCTAGATAATGCTCTTTCCGCTGCTAGTTTAGAGTCCCTAGTATTATGGAACTCCTCTCTAAACCTATAGGATATGAATCCTGCATAATCAGCACCTAGTCCTAGACTAGTGGTTATCATTACAACTCTAGCCCATGAGGATAGGTCTACTATTCCTCCTGTTACTATAAGATATGCTAAAGCGCCCGCTATTAGGATAGCCACGAAAATTCCCATGAATGGTATGATTACTGCCGCAATACTTTCCAATACTAGGAATAAGAATATGATAACCATGGTATTGCTCAGAGTGTCAACACGCTTCATATCCTCGCCTGATAGCTGGTGTGTCTCATATTCTATTATTCCGGATCCAGTCAGGTAGAGCTTATAGTTTTCAACATACTTTCCAAGGGTTTCGTTCACTATTCTGGTAAAGTTCTGTGCTTGATAGTAGTATGTGGGGTCCTCCTCGCTTGGTTCAGCGTATGGTTTGAATGATATTAAGAATGCAGCAGCATCTCTTGATACCACGGTTCCCTTTAGGGAGTCCAGGAGTTTTCCATACATGCTATAGAACGCTTGTCTGCTGAGCTTACCCACAGCTTCTTCCATGGTCTCATTGTGGTAATATGCAATGTTGAATGCTTCCCATAGATTAGTTTTTATCAGCTTTACCGGCATGTTAATACTTCTGGTTCCACCGGCTATGTTTTCAGCTTGTTGGACAAGGATCGGCAATAGTATTTGCCTAATATCGAACCTGTAAATACCAGTGTTACCAGCCGCTTTGAACAGGTACTCCATGAAAGGCCGTGCGTTCACAGGAGTCTTGTTAAGCACCTCTTTAATGAACTCTTTAATAATCATATTGTATGCTTGGTTTAATGCAATCGAGAAATCGCTTTGCGTAGCATTCTTGTTGTTTAATACTTGTGCGAATGAATAGATGATTGTATGTATTATACTTGAATTCAATATCGATGTCAGATTTGCTGGTGTCATATTTGTAAATAAGTCGGCGATAGCCTTCGCCAACGTTTCATTGTCAGCTATAATTGCACCGGTAGCCTGAGGGTCATATTGCTGTAATATCATACCTATATATGATGCTGTCTCCTTGCTACCGGTCTCTTCTTCGGTTGTCGTGATTACAATTTTAAGTGCATCCGTAGGCATTGGATTTCTCTGCGAGACTATTTCTAAGGCTTGTGACAGGAATTCTTTTCGTTCTCCGGTTCCCGCGTTAGATGTAAGCAAGCTAGTAATAAGCTGGTTGGCCTGTGAAGGGTCTGGTGGGTATTTTAGATTACTTGCCTCTTTTATGAATTTAACTAGAAACGTAGCGTTGATCCCGGTTTTTTCGGACATACTTTTAGCTATGAATTCTGAGAAAGCCTTAATAGCATACGGTTTCGCTTGGAGTTCTATATTTTTTATTGTATCATAGACATATAGCTGGCTTTCCACTTTATAGAGCAATGGAAGATTAGTTAGGTTGGCTATTTCTAGCGATTTCTCCCAGATGTTGTTATATGTTTCCAATGCACCAGCTACTATTTGATTATTCGTGTTGACAGTTTGTTGCTGGAGTTCATGGAGACATGTAATCAAGGTAGCTTCTGATATAGTTTTATAATCAGCTTGGGAGGGATTGCCTTTAGTTAAATTCATTATTAGTCTATAGTAAGCGACTACTTCCTCAGGCTTGACGGGTCCTATACCAGTAGTATTAGTTAGCTTGGTAACTAAATCTATGTCGCTAGGTGTCAGGCTCCCGGTTTGATAAGCAGTTGTATTCGTCATTAGGAAGTAGTGTGTTCTACTTATATCAAACCAAACTTTACTATAGAGGTCTGGAACATTGTTCCAGGCATACGAGAGAGTGTATACTGTATTGTTAAGGTTGAGATATGATTTCCTGAGAACAGTTAAGTTACTATATATACCAGTATATGCTTTATCTGCTAGTATCAACTGCTCTCTAGTGTTCTTTGTTTCATTCAATAAGGCATGATCCAAGTACCAGGCTCTCTGAACGGTTTCATTGACTATTTCTGCCGCGTGTACGCTTTTCGTGACCGAGGACACGGACTGATTGAGCCCTTGAAGTGTTTGGCTTCTAATACCATTGTAGACTTCGGCGATTATAACAGGGTATCCCATGGTTTTCTCCGAGTACTGGGACAGCTCGCTTTCTTTGCTCATATACCATGTGCCTATTTTCAATGCTATATCGGGAGACGATACGTTAACGTTGTCCACTAAGAGTAAAGCATAACTGTCACCTGAACTTCCTGTGATGTTTTCAAGGAGTTTCTCAGCTTGCTGGCTCTCAGTATTAGGAGGTAGCAATCCTTGCTCCTGTGTAACTAGAACATTGTCTAGCTTCATGAATAGTGGTGCAGAAGCTGCAGCTATAATAAACCATATTGCAATTATAACCACTGGTTTTCTAGCGATGAACCTTGATGCGCCCAAGGACGTTCACCTTTTATATCTCTATCCTAACTATATCGATAGCCGATATAGTTATTAAAGTATTACTCCCGCTTTTACAGTAAGATTAGATTATAATATCATGGTATAGAATTACTTCAAACTCGTGATGAATCTTTGCTACTAACAACATGCGGATCAATAAAGGCATCAGCGAATTATAGCCCAGCACAGGTACTTTCGACTTATAATTTTAACTTCTACTACACTGGGACTACAGCATTTTTAGCTGAGAGAACTGATTCTATGCATGAAGACATAACCGTTGTTAAAATATCGAATAGGGGGAATGCCATAATTAGAAGATTCGTATGCAGCGACAGCATGATCCGTAGAATAAAGATTTCACTAGGCTACTTTGACAACATTCAACGCTTCATCGAGGCAACAAGGGGTGATCCCCTTCTTGGGTGCGCAGAAAAATACAATGGTCTCAGAATAAGGCGTTTGCCCCATTGGAACGCTGCTATAGTAGCATTAGCACAGCAAAATAATAGCTTCATCCCATCGTGGAGATCTTTGGCTAGGTTAATAGCGAACTATAGTGACATACAAAGGCTCTTGGGAAGGGATATTTATGTACTATATGATCCTGCACGTATGCTTTGTAAACTTACGGGGTATAGGGGATTCTTCTATGGACCAGACACTTGTATAAAGAGATATGAAATGATGGACAAGCTTCCTCTGGTGAAAAGGGATATAGAGAAACAAATCAAGGAGCTGAGGGAGATAACAGGGTTGGGGTATAGGGCTAATACTCTTTTGGTGTTGGCGTATAGTTTTGCCTCTGGTTTAGTTGATACATCTAGTCCAGATAAATTCTATTATAGTTTAAGGCAGGTAAAGGGGTTTGGGCATTATTCAGCTAGGCTTTCAACTCTTCTGGCATATGGTAGATTTAGATTCCCCCCGCTAGACAGGTGGACAATAAGATTGGCATCCTACGCCTACGGTATTCCAGCTAAAGCGGATAGTGTTGAAGAGGAGTTCATGAGAAGATTCGGCTCTGATGCAGGTTTGGCTGTTTTCTTTTTAACAGTCATGCTTGATGCTGATAGGTTTCCAATAGCGTTATCCAGGGTTAAGGAAGGCAAGATATGTCCATTGAAGGAAAACGGTTTATCTCCTCTGACACTATGGAAACACGATCTTGTAAATGGTGGGAAAAGAAAATGAATTCTTACACGGCATTCATTTTCAATGTATAATCAAGGTTAAGAGGAGGGATCTCGTTTTTATCAACCTTGATCTCAATCAAAGCAGGCCCATCACTTTCCAGAAGCCTCAACGCTTCCCTTGCCTCATCGTTATTTCCTGCCGAGTACGCTGTTAAACCGAAAGACTCGGCCAGCATTTTGAAGTCAGGGTTTCCTAGGAGAGTCTCAATTATCCTACCTTGCTTCTGAAGTATCTGCCTCAGATATAGGACCCTGTAACTGTTATCGTTCACCACTATTATTTTGGCCTTACAACCTGTTCTAACAATAGTTTCCAGCTCTTGTATGACCATCATGATTTCACCATCACCAGTAACAGCGATGACTTCAGATGATGGATCAGCGTTGCATGCTCCTAGTGCCGCTGGTAGGGCGTAACCCATCGCTCCCAGGTTTGTCGCTGCAAGGTACGTTCCAGGTTTAGTCACAGTCATATGGTTGTAGGTATAAACAATATGGGTTCCCTGGCCTGCTGTAATTATCCTGTTCCTACCTACAACTTGATCTGCAAGGTGGAAGAATAAGTTAGGGTTAACCAACTCTGTTTCCTTCTCTATGGATGTTTTAAGAATACTTATCCATTCCTTCCTATAGCCTTCAATTTCACCTTTCCACTTGCTTCTATTCTTTTTAACGCCTTCCGAAGCATCTGCTAGCTTACTTAATAGTGCATAGGGGTCCGTTTCTATAACATCATAGTATCTAGGACGTTTCTTCACCCAGGGATCTCTACTAGCTACAAGTATATCTCCTCTAGGTAAAAGTGTATACCCGTATGTAGATATATCATCAAACTCGTTGCCTAATACTAGTAGAGCATCTGTTTCCTCTAACGCCTTATCAGCTGGGAGGCTCCCGCCTCCGAATCCCACCCTGCCTAAGCAATACTCGTTTTTCGACTCATCACAGGCCCCTCTCCCGTTTCCACTGGTAATAATGTATGCACCGAATCTTTCCGCTATCAATGAAAGCTTCTCCTGCTTGAAGCCCGGCGGATAGACTGCCTCTCCACTAACAAGGATTAGCGGTTTCTCCGCCTCACCCAGGAGGTCAACAACGTCTCTAACATCAGAGTCCTCAGCCTCTCCTCTACTATAGCCTATGCTTCTGATCTCACCGAAAAAGTCCTGAGTTACCTCAGTATCCACCTTCCATAGGTCTTCAGCTACTTCTATGATAACCGGTCCCATAGGAGGCATATACATTGATTTCACAGCGTTCATTATTTGCTCTGCCGCGTCCTTGGGATCGACTATCGCTTGATAGGATCTACTAATACCATCGGCGATAGAGGCCTGGTCTACTTCCAGCCAAGAATCTGTTCCTCTAAGCCTTCTCCTTACCCCACCACTTATGAGTATGAGGGGAACCCTATCTTTGGATGCTATACCTAATCCTACCATGGAATTAAGGAATCCAGGCCCGGCATGCACTATCGCTGCAGCCGGCTTCTTAGAGACTCTATAAACCGCATCAGCCGCGGATACAGCTGCTTGTTCGTGCCTCGTGGTGTGAATCTGGAGTTTATCCTTATAATTGTATAGCTTGTCATAGAAATCCACTACACTTGTCCCTATTATACCGTAGACATGCTCAACACCGAGTTCGATTAATGTTCTAGCTAGCAGGTCACCTATACTTATTTTCAAGTTGAGACACCTAAATTCACATGTTTACAACAGCTATAGGCTCTCCGCCGGCAAGCACCCTAACAATATTCTCTACACTATGCATTATGATCCTACTCCTGGCGTCAGAATTAGCGCCAGCTATGTGAGGAGTCAATATGATATTATAGTCTCCTTCTCTAGCTAGTCTTAGCAATGGGTAGTCTGGACTAGGAGGTTCTCTACTGTAAACATCAACAGCTGCACCGCCTATCCATCCCTCTCTTATGGCTTTTGCAAGGGCTTCTTCATCGATTAGTTTTCCTCTGGATGGATTTACAAGAACGGCCCCTGGCTTCATGCTTCTGAGTTCCTGTTCACCGAGGAATTTCTCTGTTTCAGGCGTTAAAGGTATGTGAATGCTTATTATATCACTGTTCCTTAGAAGCTTTGAGAGTCTAGAATACTTTACACCTAATTTCTCCTCCTCTTCCGGTGGGAGCTTCCTGACGTCATAGTAGATTACTTCAGCATCGAAGGCCCTTGCTCTCTTGGCAACTTCTCTTCCAATTCTGCCTATACCAATAATACCCCATGTTTTACCGTATAGATCAAATGTACCCATATCCATGAGCTTCCACTGTGGCCATTCCCCGCTTTTAGTATACTCGTGGGCATAGACGAGTCTCTTTAATAATGCTAAAGCTGACATGATGGTATACTCTGCAACACTGACACTATTCGACCTGCCGGCATTGGCTACAGGAATCCCTTTCTTCCGGCAAGCATCAATGTCTATGTGGTCGAAGCCAGTGCTTGGTTGCTGAATTAGCTTTACTTTCTCCATCGCTTCACACAGTTCAGCGTCTATTTTCATCTGGAAGCTATAGTCTCCTATAATTATATCTGCATCTTTTAATATAGCCTTGATTTCGTCTTTTGATTTACCAAATACTGCTATTATTTTCACGTCTCCAGGGATCTTGTCTTTAACCGGCGCGAATAGTCCCTCCATAAATGATTCGGGTAAAGGGCTCATGGAGATTATAGTAAATACATTCCCCAACACTGACACCTCAAATACAGGCTTAGCTGAATATATAGGATGCTACTGAATACCATTATTGGATTCTCAAGGTAATATTTTTGAGTGGGAAAACTAGGCCCTATATTTATCTGACCCTATAAAAGTCAGGCGTTTAAAAGTAGTTGAGGGAGGGGATATGCTATAACTCTTAATGATCTATTGATCGTGGTTACAATTCTATTATTTCTAATGCTTGTCTATGAGAGACTAACCATGAACATGTGGATCCGAAAGAAAGAACTCTCTCTAGAGGATAAGTATAGAAAGCTACTAGAGGATTGGAAGGCAAAAGAACTGCAAAAAGAGGCCTCCAAGCTTGCAGTGGTTTTAGAAGAGAAGTATAAGTCGGCATTAGAGTCTTGGAAGAGAATGGAGGAGGACAAGATAAGGAAGGATGCCGTGGAAAGAAGCAGCTCAGTCGTTCTAGGAAAAGTTGCTGAACAGCTTGCACCACTCGATTTCGCATTAAAACTAGGTATAAACCCCAAGGACGCAAGGTTCATAGGCAGCCCTATCGACTACATAGTTTTCAAAGGACTATACGAGGATAAGCCACAGGAGATTTTGTTTGTAGAGGTTAAGGCGGGAAGAAATAACAAGCTGTCATCAAGGGAAAAAGAAGTCAAGAAACTTATTGAACAATGTAAAGTCAAATGGATCAAGTATGATTTAATCTAGGCGATGGTATTTCCTGCTCCTAGACTTATATTCCTCCTCCTCTTCCCTTGTAACGAAGTGAACGTGAACTGGATGAGATGAAGAGAGACCGGCATTCTTAACCGCCTTATCAACTATACTTCTCTGTTCCTTTACACTAGGTTTACTTCTCACCACAACTAGAATATCTACGTCATGGGATACTGCTTTTTCCCCTCTGGCAACACTACCGATCAAGTAAACCCTGGCTTCACCGACAATCTTCTTCAACTCAACAACAAAACTAGGCAGCCAATTTCTCCATTCATCAACCAGTTTCATTCTCTCCTCAAGTTTCTCATCAATATATTCACGGATTTCACGTCCTGTGATATTCCTGTACACGTATTCGTATATGAAGCTTCCACATAAGACACCTAGGAATAATACTACTGAACTTGGACTGCTATGTGCTTGATCGTATAATAGAACACCAAGCGAGAAGAGAGATAGTAATATAGCTGTTAGAACAATGTATGCATTCGCTTTTATCTCCGTTCTGCGAAAGTATGCAGCTATGTTTACACTAGCAAATATTGTCAGAAACCCTAAACTCCCAATAACAGATATTGTTTGAAGAGGAGCATATATAACGAATACCATGGATACCAATGCAATGAAAAATAATCCTTCAGTGGCATTCTTCCATATAGCTTTCCCTAGCTTTGATGGAATATACCCTATTTTGGAGATTAGATATGTAATACCTGCAGTACCATATAAGGTAGCGTTTATAGCACTAGCAGTTGATAGTAATGCGCCAATTATAACCAGCCAAAATCCAATGGAACCCAAAGCAGGTTTTGCTACTATAGCAAGAGCATAATCCTTAGCCTTTATAACCTCGCTTAAAGGAAGCACACCGATAGAAACAACAGCAATCCCTATGTAAACAATAGTGGTGGCAATAATCGATGAATATAGTGCTCTGGGGATTATTCTATGATCATAAACGTCCTGCGAGGCATTAGCAATGAGTTCAAAGCCTTCATAAGCGAGGAATATAATCATGCCTCCAGCAATAATACTTATAGTGGAAGGCCAGTTCGACGGAGAAAGCCTTGAATAGTTCACATATAAAAAACCTGCTCCTGCAACTATTAGAAGAATACTGAGCTTTATGTATACCAGTATATCCTCGACTTTACCGCTTACATACGCACCTAGAGAGTTTACTAAGGTAAAACCTAATATGACCGTCGCACCGATTATCTGAGGCCAAGGGTATTCGGCATTGAAAGCTGCAGCCGCATAGTGCCCAAAGGCGAAGCTATACAATGCTATCATGACTGTATAGCTGAGATATAATAGAATATTGAGACCGCCGGAAACCACGCCAGGTCCGAATCCTTTCACTATAAACTCTATAGTCCCTCCCCTACTCGGGTATCGGACTGATAATTTAGCATAACTATAGCCTGTAGCAATTGCTACAATTCCAGCAACCAGAAAAGCAATCGGCGCTCCATATTTACTAATAGATACGCTCAATCCCAAGACGGCGAATATTCCACCGCCTATCATTCCACCGACTCCAATAGCAAATGCTTCCGGGAACCCTATCTTCCGTTTATCCAATGGGCTATACACCATAAATACGGGTGATACTCGCTTAAAAATAAATTAAGGGAATGATCGCTACATATGAGACTACATGTACATCTGCTCGGAAACACCGGTTTTCTTCTCTTCTTTCTTCTTTGTTGGAAATATCGTTTCAAGAAGATGCTCAGCCTCTGGTTTACCCATACCTACCTTGTTCACCAGGAATTCTTCAAGCTTCTCTCTAGTCCATCCTTTCTGCAGTCTCCTCTGGATAAGCCATACCAGGTTCTCAAGCATTTCCGTTCTAATATCCTTTGGAACTCCAAATCTATTATAGAGTGATATAACTGTGCTTATTGTAAAACTTATAGAGTCATGGAACTCGTCTTCTCCTAGGGTTTTGGTACTCAAGTCAGATACAACGAATACCTCTCCATTAATGCCTTCAAGGTATATTTTAGCCAGAGGTGTCTTGTTTAATACTAGTAGTGCTCTATATGTTTTGAGCTTATCTTCAGGAGGCAGATCCGCCGTCAAAATCCCTGTTGGTACTATTATTCTTATAGTGCTAAATTCCTCATTATCAGTTATATACAGTTTCACTGGAAGCTTGGGATTCACAGCGACTAGGCCCTTAATTTTCGTGTCGTTGATTTCATCCACGTCCCATGAGATCTCAGAGATATCCTTAGCTTCATCAGTCCCTTTCTCCAGCCACTCACGGACATCTTCAAGCGTACTCAAAAAAACCACCTGCAGTTATAATGATTGTGCAAATGGGGAAAAATAAGATTACATGTATTCCCATATCCCGTATCCTTTGTAATTGTAAACTACGGTTTTTAGTGCAGTAACCTGTTCCACGCTATACCCGATTCCTTCTCTTCCCATACCCGATTCCTTCCTCCCTCCGAAGGGGTAATATCCAACTCCGTGTCTGGGATATTCATTAATGTATATGGCTCCAACTTCAAGGAGTCTCATAAGTTTCCTGATTTTATTAAGGTCTTTCCCAAATATCGCTGCGTCTAAGCCGTATCTCCTCTTATTAGCTAGGATTATTGCTTCACTGATATCTTTGACAGGTGTAATTATAGCTACACTTGCAAACACCTCATCCTTGTAAAGCTTTAGGTTCTCTAGTTTTCCATGGTCTTGTATCTCTATAAGAGCAGGTTCAATGTATCTCTCACCGAGTCTCCTTCCCCCGGCTAATAGTTTACCACCGTTTTCTAGTGCCTCTTTGACGGCTTCCTCCCATTCATCAACCGTTGCTTTATCAATTACTGGACCTAGATCTACTTTAGGATCTCTAGGATCTCCTATCTTAAATTCAGTAAGTTTACCTACTAGCTTCCGCTTTAATTCGTCATACACTGGTTCTTCTACTAACACGAGTTTAATGGAATCGCATCTTTGCCCCGTGTAGCTAGCTATTCCGGTTGCTATTTTAGAGGCTGATAAATCGAGATCTGCATCCTCCAATACAATAGCTGGATCACCGCCACCTAGCTCCATAATGTATTGCTTGATGCCGGCTTTTTGAATCAGCTTTAACCCGGTCTCAGTGCTACCTGTCAGGCTGATTACGTTTACATATTTAGTAGCTGCCAGTTCCCCTGCTACTCTTCCCGGAATTGTTAACAGTGATATAGCGTCCTTGGGGAACCCAGCTTCGAGCGCTAGTTTTACCATGAGAATTATTGGAATAGGATCGGAGCTAGGTGGTTTTATGGCTATGGCATTACCTGGAAGGAAGCTATATATCATTTTGTTGATTGAATCGAACAACGGATAGTTAAAAGGTATTATTGCAAACACTACTCCGAATGGTTCCCTTCTAACTATACCTTCGCTTTCAAGAGTATGCTCATCCCAATCCCCAGGTATATAGTCCCCCGGGAGTTTTCTAAGGTCTAGAGGTGCTCTTCTTAGCCTATCAATCGACGCCTCCACCTCTCCCTTTGCAGCCTTTACAGGTTTACCTGAGTTCAACACGAGCGAGTCGATGAATTCCTGCTTATACTCATCTATAAGGTCTGCCAGTTTTTCAAGTGCTTCAAGCCTCTTCGAACCAGGAGTGTTTCTCGCATCCCACCTTCCTTTCTCATATAGATTCCTAAGAGCATCTAAAGCTTCCTCATAACTAGGCTCAAACATTCCTGCAATTAAGTATCCATTTATTGGTGAAAATATATTCCTCTTCTTCTGCGATTCTACCCATCTACCATTAATGTAGGCTTTAAATACAGGGATATCGTTTTCAACTGTAAAAATCTTTGCAAAGACTTCGCTCTTTAATTTCAGAGCAGGTTTTTCCCTTATAGATTCTTCTATAGTCAAAAGCATCACCTTTCTCTAGATATTAAATTAATTGAGTTCACTGTGTAATATAGATTGGTTATAGAGGCAATAAACATTGAAGAAATACGGGTTTCTAAGATAAATACCCGACTCCTGCAAGTTCCTCTTTAAGCCAGTTTATATAGAACTCTACTCTTCTATGGAGCTCTTCAGCTATTCTCTTAGACTGTGGAAGGTAGAGTTTCTCCTTTAGTTTGATTATTTTTTCTTCAAAGTGATTTAGGGAGTCCTTGAAACCCCTACGGGTCAACCCACTCGTATATATGACACGGTATATCCCTATTGCTCCTATCGCATCTAGTTTATCAGCGTCGCTCAGAACCATGGCTTCCTTAGTCTTAGCAGTTACTCCCAAAGAGTAGCTATGAGCTATAATAGCATGTGATACTTTATCAATAAATTCATCGGGGTATCCTAATCCTCTCAACAATATTCCCGCTACTTTTGAACTAGAAATAGCATGGTGAAGATCGGTTTTATAAAACCTCCCAATGTCATGTAATAATATAGCAATTGCCAGAACTTCATAGTCCACAGACTCGTCATCTATGATTTTTAAAGCATAAGCAGCAACCCTCTCCACATGAGGCCATCCATGGCAAGGGTCGTTACCCATCGTCATCATTGATAGATCCTTAATTATTTTCACTTTGTCATTTATCTCGAATAGATTGACCAAATCCAAAACACCAGTATTTCAGCAGTTTTTCTGAAGCGCTACACCCATTCTATCTATTTATTCGTTTTTAAAGGAAGCATACTCTGTCCTATTTAACATTATTCCCGAGCTACCTTTTCCCTTCTAGCTGAGTGTAGTATGAAGTATCGAACCGGGATTACATGCATTAATCGTCGCGGCCATGAATTATTGCTATCGGTACTCGCCTGAAGAAACCTACTATATCTCTCCCGACAACTTTACACATACTTAAACCTGCATTCTCAAACCTGGATAAGTAATCCGTCCAATACGCCAGCATCTCATCACACCAATCTTGGACGTGTGTAACTTCAAAATCCAGCAAGTTCAGATGACTTATACATAGAAAAAGAATACACTGGTTTTCTCAGAGCCCCCTAATGCCTCGCCTTAACAAGGCCAAGCCTGCAACTTGCATAACACGGAATAGAAACTATATACACCTGAATCCTAGACGTAAGGGCCTTAGGAAAGAATTACCCTATTCAGGGGTTATCAGTGAGATATAAGTAGACTTATCTTGGCATACACTCGGATATAGAAGTATATAATGCTTGCCTTGACACCTGGTTTAAACGTAATGGGTGAATAAAATGGTTTTGAGACTGCATAGGCTGGTAAACAGGATTCCTATTCCTGCACTGAAAACGATCAATACTTATGTAATGAAATGCGGGTCAAGCACAGTATTATTTGACCCGGGTATGACTAGTGAAGGCGCGTCCAACATATCCAGTTTCCTCAGGCAAAACAACTTCCCTAAACATTTAATCGTTATACTAACTCATTTCCACGTAGACCACGTGGCCGCTACACCCCACCTCAATCCCGACGAGGTGTATATGCATGAAGCCGATCGAAGCCATATTCTAAGGATGGTTGATGAATGGCCTCTAGTACTGGATATTATGAAGAATGTATTTACGAAAGGAGGAATGCCGGAGTCAGAGGTTGATCTCCTAGACAAGAAGCATCCGGCAATGAGCAGAATAGACGTGTTCAGAAGTCTAAGAGAATTGGAACCTAAACCCTTGCCAGAAAGATTCACGGTAGGGGATTGCAGTTTAGAGGTAATCCACACCCCCGGGCATACGCCTGGAAGCATGGCAGTTCACATAGGTGACCAGCACTACATAGTAGGCGACACAGTCCTCATCGATATAACTCCTAATATAGCCCTAATAGACTGGTCAACCAACCCGCTATACGACTATCTTAAATCACTTAGAAAACTTTCAGCCCTAGACCCCGTTAAGCTTTATCCCGGCCACCGCGGCATAATAGACGAACCTAAGAAGCGGATTAAAGAACTAATGATCCATCACAATCATAGGCTTGGGGAAGTTCTATCAATTCTAGATAAAGCTGGAAAACCATTAACCGCTTACGAGGTAGCGTCAAAGATGACATGGGATATAGCATTCAAGGAGTGGAGTGAATTCCCAATTGCACAGAAATATTTCGCTCTAGGAGAAGCTCTAAGCCACCTGAAATACCTTGCTGCCAAGGGTAAAGTATCCTTGGAGGAAACAAATGGGATATACAAATTCAGTATCACTTAATTCCGGGATAAGGAATGGGAGACGCAATATACAATACTGTGAAAGACTTGGACACACTATTCTGGCGTAGAGTAGTCAGCAATATAGATTCAATATCCTCTGGAATTACTGATATTAGAGTCGAAGACTATATAGTCGGTGCAAGATATTCCGCAGTTAAACTCGCAGACGGTAGAGTGGGGATATCCTATAGCTATGTAATGGAAGATAAGTGTAAACCGGAGGCAAAAAATCTCGGGCACATAAGGGATTTCATTCCACTGCTTTCATCTAACTGCATAGTAGAAAGAGCTCTGGGTCAAGCGGCGTTAAATGCTGTGGGGCAGTATTATCTGAATAGAACAGATTATGTAGAGAAGGATTTGATAAGCGATATTCTAAGGATTTTAAAGAGAAATGATATTGTGGTTTTCATTGGGGCTCTGAAAAAAATACCTGACATCTACAAATCAGGGGGCTATAAGGTATACATACTGGACAGAAGTCAAACAGGAAGAGATATCCTCCCAGACTACTTTGCATATAAAATCGTACCTAAAGCCAGGATAGTATATATAACGGGTGCAGCTTTTTCTAGGCCAGATATAGACCTAATACTCGAGTTGTCAAGGAAAGCAGAGTACAGAATCGAGATCGGCCCGAGCCTTACATTACCACCTATTTACCTAACCTCCACAGGGCTAACGCATTTGGAAACAAGCATTATACAAAACCCTGAGAGTGTTTTTGAGAGTATTAAGCTAGGAATGGGCTACCATGATATAAGAGAGAACCTATTCCACGTTTCCTATAAAATATGAGGTCTAACCCTCTATTTTCTCGGCAGCTCTAGCTATAGCCCACGATTTAAGAATGGTTACACCAGCAGACAGTATGGAGAAACCTATAAGAGCGGCAAGGAGTGAGGCTGTTATATTTGGTGGTTGATTCACTGCTAGATTAACGCTTAGCAGGAAGAAGTAGATGCTACTCCCTATTAGGAATATTGATAGTATAGCTAATATGCCTTCCTTGACTAGGTTACCAGTTATTTTTACCCCCATAGGAATCTAACCACGAATCTAGCTGTTGACTCGAAGCTTTTAAATATACTTTCAAGCCTGCTATAGAAATCATTAGGCCATAACCCCAAGCTGCGTATGATGTCCCCTTTACCTGAAGGCTCTTTCAGACCTAGTGCATAGTATATTGGGTCTAGGGTAGTTTGCCCTTGATACCAGAAGTAAACTATTAGAGCTACAAGCCCGATTAATAGCATAATCGACTTTACACTAAACCCTATTTTCCCCTTTAATGTTAACATCCTCCTAAACTCTCTTCTAACCAAGCCCCAAGCGAGAATTAGTACTCCTACACCTAGTAGCTCTGGAATGTACCACGGCGAGCTCCCAAACAATCGTTGGAAAACGTTATCAATCCTATCTGATATAATGATGATGTAGCCGTATGCAAAAATCGATGCAAGACTTACAAACAGCCCTGTCGGGATGGATTGATGCCATGATTTATCCATATTTAATTCTATTATATCTCTATTAATCATGCCTTTAATTCTCCTATAGGCCTCATCCGGGGTTATCAGTGACATGTAGATTAATGTTTCACCCAACTCTCTTACGAACCATGCGAATATTCCTATGACTACGAGTGATATTATTATAATAGCGAGCCTGGATTGCGAGAAAATACTCCAAATATCCGGTAGTGGAGGCGGTACACCGAGTTCCCTTGATTTTATTGCCTCAGAAATATCGACTATTAAACCAGCCGCTCCGATTGAAAGAGCTATCGGTAACAAGTAATAAAGGATGACTGTGAAACCAGTTATGGATAATGATCCCCCGATTCTAATGTTCGGTATATGCCCTCTAAGCAGCTGCCTCCAACCACGTGTGATAGGATGCAAGTATAATAGTACGAGGGTAGATATTAGAATGAGATAGACCTCTCTTAAACCTACTTCCCCAGAGCCTAATGCTAGAAGCAGTAATCCGTATAGTGATACGATTATTTTCCCCGTGTTATCTCCCTTTAATATAACTATAAACTCGAGTAGGACTAGAAGAATAGCTAACCCCCTTATTGTGAGAACGAATAATTTAGCTATTGAAATACTCCCAAGTATGGGTGCCTGGAAAACCATTTGATTAGATAACTTGTCTAGGGGAGGAGTCTCCGGGGTGTATCCTATTTTAATGTCATTGTAGAGGACATATGAAGCATACCCTACAATTGCTAATAGGATTATTATGCATGCCCCAATTATTAAAACCTGTTTTCTACCATATTTCTTCTTGAAACTACCTGGATTAACAAGTGAAATCAGCTTCCTTCTCCTAAGATCCAAGGCCTGTTACACCCGTCCTCAAGGCTTCAATTCTCATTAATGTCTTAGATACAAGATCCTCTGGTCCGACATTAACCACCATAATTCCCATCTTCATCAATTTAGTAGCAAGTACTTCTCTTTCTTTAACTGAGCGTGATGCATATAACCTATACACTAATCCTTGTATACCGCTTAAACCTTCCACCTCGAAGTAAGGGGTGAAGGGAGATATAACAACAATATCATTTCTAAGACCCCTAATTTTCGTTAGAACATCCAAAAGCTCATTAAACTCGTCATCACCCATCTCCAGGTCACTGAAAATAATGTAAAACCTCCTCCCCCTACGGCCGAGGCTAGTAAACACTCGTCTTATAAGCCCCGGAAAACCCGGGCTCCAGTCGTCACTCGGCCACTCAATGTTAGACAGACTCCTTATTAATGTGGACATATGCGCTTTACCTCTAGCAGGTCTAATAATGGCAACAGTAGATTTCGAGGAATATGCTAGACCGACTAAGTCACCCCTAGCAATCAAGTGTTCAGCTATAGCTGCTGTTCCCCTAACCATGTATTCGAACTTAGTTCTACTTACGACACCATAACTCATAGAACTCCTCGTATCGAGAACAAGTATAACTTCTAAACTAGTTTCCCTTTCAAATTCCCTAACCATTAGCCTACCCGTTCTCGCCGTAGCCTTCCACTCAATAAGCCTATAATCATCCCCGGGAACATATTCTCTTGTTTCAATGAATTGTGTGCCGATCCCCCTCCTACGTGATAAGGATCTTCCACCAGGCATATAGATTGCTCCGGGTAGAATAGTTTTCCTCACAATAGACTCGTATAAGGGTTGTACTGTAATGCAATCCTTTACACCGAGCTCTATATCTTCCGAGAAAAGCCCAGCTGGGTCCCGGACCCTTACAATGGGACCTTTAAAACAATGCTTCCCGATAACCGGGTTAACCCGATAGGATAAAGTGGAATACCCTTTGGAAGGAACAAGCGTAACTGCAATACTGGATCCTTCAACAAGCTTGAAAAGAGGGGGATATAAGTCATGTATTTCAATAGACTCTAAGGGAGTGGCGGAGTCATTAACCAATTTAACTGAAACTTCGAGCGGTCTCCCTTCTATCATAGATTTACTGAATATCCTCTGGATCTTGAGGTTAGATGCTACACGAATTTTGAACTCGAAAATGATTCTGGAAGTGAGGAGAAATACTATGAGGAAGGATGCTATGGCCGTTGTTGGCCACACAGTTTCCCCGGGTAAGATGAATACCATCCCATAAAGTAATGCGGAAGCGAAAAGAAGACCCTTCCCTCTCTTGGTCAGCCCCCAATTGCCTGTATTCACAGTCATGGTACTGGAACCTTTTTCAACACTTCATCAATGACTTGATTAGGGGTTTGCCCCTCGATTTCGGCTTCTGGCTTAAGGATTATTCTGTGAACCAGAACCGGTTTTGCAGCTGTTTTGACATCATCTGGTATAACGTATTCTCTACCGTTTAGTAAAGCAAGACTTCTCGAAACCTGTAGCAAGGATATAGCCGCTCTAGGAGACCCTCCTAGTTTAACCGAAGGGTGTTTCCTTGTCTCCCCAACTATATCTACAATATAACCCATGAGCTCCTCGGATACATGTATGTTCCATAGCGTGTTTGTAAGCTCTTCCAATTCATCCTTTCCAACTACAGGTTTGATAGGCCACTTCTCTATCTCTCTCAGCTTCTTCAATATATTTATAAGCTCGTTCCTTGTTGGGTAGGATATTTCCAGTTTCACTAGGAATCTATCAGTTTGTGCTTCGGGAAGAGGGAAAGTCCCTTCTAGCTCAATAGGGTTTTGTGTTGCTATCACCATGAAGGGTTCTGGTAGGGGGAGAGTGTTCCCCTCTATTGTGACTTGTTTCTCTTGCATTGCTTCGAGTAAGGCGGATTGCGTCCTTGGACTGGCTCTATTTATTTCATCTGCCAGAACTATATTGGCGAATATGGGGCCTTTTCTCAGGCGGAAGTCACTGCTCCTAGGGTCATATACCATTGTTCCAACAATGTCTGATGGAAGCAAGTCTGGTGTGAACTGAATTCTCTTGAAAGAAAGATCTAGAGCGGATGCAACTGCTTTAGCCATAGTAGTTTTAGCGACACCTGGGACACCTTCCAGTAGAATGTGGCCTCTAGCTATTAGTGAGGCAAGAATTATCATTATATCCTCTCTTTTCCCTACAACAACACTCTCCATTTCTCTGAGTACTTTTGAAGAAAACTCCTTACCCATAGAGGGATCCGGGAAGCTAGTATTTTCTAACCCCATATTCTACACCCTTAAAACCTTCTTTACGGCCTTCGAGCGTATAGCCGAGTTTTTCCAGGATAAACTCGGCTTCACGGGCACGTTTCCCAAGTGTATTTCCCCATCTTAACACTAACGGGGTAAACCTTCTCTTTCCCTCGTATTTATCCCTATAAGAGATCATCCACTTGGAGAAGTCGAGAAGGAATTTAGAGTCAATACCGGTTATTCTACTTACAGCTCCGGTCTTAGCGGGATCCTGTGTTATTTCTTCCAGTGTAACTCCCATGTGTTCCTTGAATACCTCGTTTAACGTGAAGTATAAATTAAATAATGCATTCTTGATCTCATTCTTATCCAGCTTCTTCGCAGAAACTAATGTTTGCCTGTATCTTGATTGAGTTAATACGGTAACCTCAGGTACAGTATAATCCTTGTCATCATCGACCAGCTCGTATGGGAAACCCGTTTTAAGTATCCTGTAAGCGAAATAAGCTATGAGGCCTACTATAGGTACACTAAGCAGGGGCATTTCAGCGAGGTACGAGATTAACTCTTGTTCCACTCCTTTCTCGATTACAAGGAAGAAGTATGTAAGCATGGCGGGATGGAGTACTATTGGCAATGGAGCCTTGAAATACGAGTCTGCCATTCCAGTTATGTTCGAGTTACCGGTAATATTAGGTATGATGGTATTATAATGTGAGGAATCTACTATGACAGTTACATTCCTCGGATTATCCCCATGGGATAGAGCTTTAAATACTGTTAGTGCAAACAGTGTATAGTTCATTTGCTTAGTAGATGATCTGAGGGCTGTGTTGAGGAATATTGTACCATCACCGAACACGGCTGTATCACTGAAATATTTCGTTTTCTCCTTGAAAATACCTACTACCCTACCCATATAATCGTATGAGATCACTTCTCCCCCTCCTGAGACAAATGAACTGGGATGGGTTTCGCTTTGAGTTATATTAGAGGCTATGCTTAATTCGAGAGTGAATCTCTTGATCATTGCAACGCTAATATTACTTGTTTTACTTGCGTTCATCTGGATAGTTGTGAAGGCATTTGTGGGTATCTGCAGGATAGCGGGATCGTACGGTGATCCATTAGGGCCTTTTAATTTGATACCTGTGACACGTATACCTATGGGGGCTAGTAAATTATTACTGGTAGTGTCTTCGTCTCCCACTAAAAGAGAGGCTTCTCTATTCTTTATTGCAGAATATAACTCTTGTGCTTCACCGGTAGTTATAGGATGATCGGGGGATATGAAGACTAATATTATTCTTGTTGTATTCGATTTCTTTATAGATTCCAGCAGTTGAGACCATGTGGTCGGCGAGTATACATTGTATCCTTCCTTCACGAGCATATGGTATAGATCGCTTGTGCCGAGCCAGTTAGTATTGTAGGGAGACGGGGTTCCTTCGAAAACCATGTTGATGAAAAGTGATTTGGGAGCCGAATATATCGAGGCTATTATAGCAACCAATAGTAGGCCGAATGCGAATGTTTTAAAATTCACTCTCCTCCACCCTTCTAAGGATATTCTGGCATTTCTCCGAGTCTTTACTAGTTGGTTCTCTAGGCGAGTATTTTGCCTTCTCAATCAGCATAGCTATTGATTCCCTTAATTCTACTAAGGGCATTATTCGAATCTTTCCAAGATACTCCCTAGGCGTCTCCCACGAGTTCCTTGTATACCCTATCCGGCTAAGCATATCTACCAGTCTATCAAAGCATAGTAGTATTGCTTCCCTAGGCGTTCCAGGAGTGATCCTCCTGTATTTGTATTGTCCTATGATTTTACCTGCTAGAAATGAGAGTTTAGTATTTATATAATGCTTATACCTATGGAGCAGGTATACTGAACTGGCTAATAGTCCTAGTAGAATAGTATACTTTAATATGTCTAGTAAACTTATACCGTATGAGAAGTTTACCGACGGTTTACCTGAAATACCTGGTACCTGGGGTATTTTCGGGGGATTTAATTGTCGGCTCCCTTCTCCACTATTCGTCCTGTTCAGTATTTGGTTAAGGCTGGATTCGTAACCTGCAGGATTACTTGTCTTATTTTCCGAGAGCTCAGACATAATCTTCGCGAATTTAGCCATATCTACCGAGCCATTTGTCTCGTTAATGAACGTGGAGGCTAGTAGCGCTAGCTTCTCAATAGTATTCATGTCAAATGGTGCATTCTCACGTAGCATCATGTTTTGAAGGTATATATTTAGTTGCTCTCTAGCTTTCTCATATCCCCCATAGTCACCTTTCTGTAGGCTTGAATTCATGTTTTCCAGTATCTGCTTTAACTCGGGATCGGTGGAAGTAGAGTTCAGGGACGCGAGTATCTTCTGGAGCTCCTCAATACTAATAGTGGTGTTCCCTAGTATTGGGGCATGACGCTCTAGTTCGTTACTGGAAGCAGGCGACGTCTGGGAGTATGTGGTTATTGGAGTGATTGGCACTAGAATCAATAGCAATAATATTATTCCCTTACCAATTGACTGCTTCAATACTTTAAGCCCATGATTAATCATATAATAGTTATACGACATAAAGGTTTCCTACCTTGTGAGCCTTCTAACTAAGAATTCCTTCCCTCTATACGTAATGATCACTGCATCACTACTAGCCTTCAACCTTTCCATTATATCTCTGGGATCAAGTTTTTTCTCTTCTAGAAGTTTTTCTAGAACATCTATTCTAATGGGATGGACGCTGATTATACCTAGAATGCTCTCAATAGGGTTTTCTGAGTCGATATTAAATTCTCCTCCCTCGAACCCTATTAGTAACTCAACTTTATCCCCTATATACTCGGTGAACAAGTTGTATGCTACTAGGATATTCTTCTCACTGGGGGGAGCTACCCATGGCTCAGCAGGCGGCCTGGTTGGAACGGATATGTAGGCTTTCGCTGGGTTAATTTTCCCTATGAACTCAGCTATGAGACTAATCTCGTCTGCGAAGTCGTTGACTCCGTCTACCAGCATGGTTTCAGTAACAAGAGTGCCTGAATACGTGTTTGCGAATTCCAGTATTCCATGTAGTACTTTGCTTAAATCTAGACTTGGATGGGGTCTATCCATTTTCTTGTAAATATTCGGTGTGACAGCGTCTATTTTAACCGAAACCCAGTCCGCGTCTAGGAGATCTTCTCTAACGTCGTCCATCCAAAGCAGTGAACCATTCGTGATGACTGCGACCTTTGCTTTCAACTCTCCTTTAATTCCCCGAATCTCCTTACCCAAGTTAATGTCGAGGGTGGGTTCACCGTCAGGGACAAAGGTAATATAATCGATGTTGTCTAAACCAACTTTAGCTGCTTTGTTTTTTACTGCTTCAACTATTGTGGTCCATTCATAGAAACTTCTTCTACGGGCTTCTAACCACTGTGTCCTACCCAATTGGCAGTAAATACATGAATAACTACAGTGTTTCGGAGGAATATTATTCACACCTAAACTGCGACCCAGCCTCCTACTTGGAACAGGCCCGAAAACTGTTTCCAATCTGATTCACCAGCTGGAAATTTACTGTATAATAAGATAAAAGAGGGATTTTATGGGATGGAGAGCTCAGATCTTATTGACGGGCCGTGCCTGGGCCCGTACTCGTAGGAAGTTCAGTACAGCCGCATTTATTAGAAGAACTATACCTGAGATAAACAATCCTACTTCACTAATCCAACTATTTGGTCTTATCGAATATCCATGGATTAAAATATGATTATATCCCGGGTTAGCTAGCATCGGCGCTGGCAAAAATGACATGAAACCGAGTGATACGAGTATGGGTATGAGTATGAAGGCTATTCCACCGAGTAACGTGAATATGAAGCCGAGAGTTAGCCATACTGAACGGTCTTTGTATAGCTCAACGTGTCCACCGCTGCTCTCTACAGTTATGATTCTTTCCCCCTTGAACTCTAGTTTTGTTCTGAGGAACCCGAATATCTTTGCGAAAACAACACCTACAACCAGGCCTCCTACTCCTATTGTTGTAAAAGATTCACTTACTGTAGGCTCCGTCTTATAGATATATAACCCGTATCCGAGGACTCCGAGAGAAGCTAGAATGCCTAAATAAATGAATGCTAGAAGTATCGATATCCATATGCTTGACGCTTTCCACACCCTCACTGTACTACCCTGGGCCGTCGATAACAGTGCCTCGCTGGGTTTCATATCAGCTTTATGCTTTAAATGGGATAGGACAGCAGTGTAAATTCCAGCTATTATTCCCCCTAATAGGAATGAAATCCCCGTTCCACTACTGTTGCTGTAAACGAGTACACCCTCAGCAAGTAATGCAATGGCAATTAACCCGGTTATGATGGCACCTATAGTTATCAGGATAGAGTTCTTCTCCTCTATTTCCACAAATCCACCATCACTGGTTTGAACATTATATTTCATTGTTTCACACCTCAGTTTAATTATTTACAATTGTAGTTTGATCTCCCTTTTAAAGACTGTGGTATTTAATATGAAAAGTGTCTACTCAAGTTGTCATTTAGAGATCTTTAAGAACTCTAGAATTGTTTTACTCGTCACATGGATTTCAAGGGTAGACTTAGACTGTTCTCCAGGGGCTTTACTATAATACTACCCGCTTTCGAATTATATAACCTCGTTCTTATGGAGAATGCTTCTTGATTGTGGAATAAGAAAAAGTTACTGGAAGATTATTTTTCTTTCTTTAAGGCTTCTATTGAGAAGGTCTGCGTGCTCTAGGGTTACCTGGTATTCTGCTAGTTTTTCAAGTTCTATTTTATCACTTATTTTTACCTTGTTTACATATACTTTCCCTTCATCGAAACCAACAGTGTAGACGAATAGGCCCTCTTTGGAAGCTAGATACTTCTTTATTTCATTGTCTTCTAAGGCTTCTTTAACGCCTCCTGCAGCAAATATTCTCACGTGGAATACTATGTTCCCAGGCACGTTTTTCTTTGCCATGGCTTTGAGTAGTTTGACAAAGCTTTTCTTAGTTTGTTCTATAGGTATTTCGCCCCCGAATTGTAGTAGTATAACTTGGGCATTGAAGCCTGCAAGTCTATCAGCAATGTCTTCCTCATTGTTATCTACCAAGAAATGGTATGTTATACCACTGGTATGGTCGAGGAAGGCTGTTTCAGTCGCAGTAGCAATACTACTGCAAATTATGTTCCTGGGAGCTACTACAGCTAGTTTATTTACCCCCAAATCTGCGATGGCTTTTCCAACGAGTCTTCCAGTTAGGGTTCTTAGATATATTTCTTCTTCGAATGTAGTTAGAGGCATGTGTATCACCTCGTGTGGTCTGTTCGAATTATAATTAACACTGTTAATTAATTAAAAAATTTTATGTTATAACTTTGCTTATGGATAAATTAGGTTAAAAAAATAAACATTATAATTCAATTGAAAAACCAACACCACCTATCCTATACGCACTTGGAGCAGCGTTTAACAATAACCATTGAGCTAAAGGCCCAGTACAATGACCAGCAATAAGTAAACCAAGGTTTCTACCTGCAATATACGAAGCGACTTCCTTTATTCTAGACTGTTCAGCGCCTAGTAGGTGGAGACCGCCAATTAAACCGTATACTTTCCCAAATAACTTATCCGCGTAACTGAGTATGTTCTCTACTCCAGAGTGGCCGCATCCAGTTAAGATAACAGTCCCCTTATCCGTATTCAACCCGAGGGCTGTATCATCAGGTAATGGATCCTCGATCATTTTGCCTTCGACTATTCTCGTCATACCCCTTGTATGGCTAGGGCCAGCACTCCTAGGGATTTCCCCCATGGTCTTAATATTCGGTGTTATTTGAACAGGCTCGTGGGAGAATAGAAACTTTGCACCGAGTGATTCAAGTTGGTCACGGGGGTAAGGTATGCCGATATCCCTAAGAATACCGTCTAAAATATTAGTGTAAGCCGGTATAAACAGGTCTGGATGTGATATAACAGTTACACTTGTAGACCTTTTATCGAGAAACTCTTTCAACCCACCTGTGTGATCATAGTGGCGGTGGCTTAATACAATATAGTCAATATCATCCGGCTCGATTTTCAATAAATTCAAGTTATATATCAATGGTTTTCCAGTGCTTCCAGTATCGAAGAGTATTTTCTTATCATACTCGAGGTCTTCTATGAGTGCAGAAAAACCATATTCCCCCAGCATTTTAGTAGGTAGGGGAACGGAGTTATCAACCAGTATAGTTATCCGGGTTTTAACCACTTGATCCCACCTGAGGATCATTCTTGATTGGTGGGGCCGCGGGGATTTGAACCCCGGACCACGAGGGCCCAAGCCTCGCATCCTGGCCAGGCTAGACGACGGCCCCTTATCCATACCAACACTTTGGAATGGGCGATTTATTTCTTTTACTTGCTCCAGGAGTGGTATTTATATTCTCTACTTTACTCTATCCTTCTTCCGGTGTATCAGAGTGAGCGAAGAAAAGGTATACTCCGTTAAAGTGGGGGATAAGGAAATAGTAATAGAAGAGGAAGTTCTCGAGGTATTGAGGGAGTACGTTCATACGGAAATGAGCTTGGAAGACTTATCAAAGGAACTAGGATTATCGGACTGGAGGGAGGGATACGAGTTCATTAGGAACGTACCAGCATGGATTCTATGGATCCAGCCTACGCTATGGAAGACTGTGAAGTCGATGAGGAGAGCTAGTGAAGAAGTTTCCAGGAAAGCCTAGCAATTTAGTTTCCTATCTTTAAAAAGGTATAACGGTTGTTTCACCGAACTTTTCGAACTTTACAGTATTCCCAGGCTCTTCTTCTACAGGAACTATTCTGACGCCCAGAGGACGGTTCTTCGTTAGGGAGTAGCTGAACACTTCTAACACTACATCCCTAACCTTCTCAATGCTATATGGAACTACAACTAAATCTAGTCCTGCTAGGCATACACCTGTCAAGCGTGCCATGCTCGAAGCTGATAGGAGTCCTTCCCTCGCTCTTTCCTTTAGAATATTATCTTCCGCGACAGGTAGCTGAACTTCATTGAAGCCTGTTGACAATGTTTTGTCAGCAGCGTTGGATAACAGGGTGTTCAATACGTAAACACCATACGCACTGCCTGCTTGAGGGATCTTTCTACCGGAAACTGCTTCTATGAGCCTACCAACACTCTCATCCATCCATGGGGAGAGACTGAGGTCTAATCCGAGGTATTCCAGTCCAGTTACTTCTCTCACGGTTCTAGCTACATTTTCAATTCTTTGGGAAATAGCAGAGAGCTCCTTCTCAACCTCCTTAATATTCCTCCGTTCAAGCATGCTTCTCAGATGATTGGGGTAAGTTAGGGCAATAGAAAACAGGTCTCTATCCCCTGGACTACTACTTAATGGATAGTATGGTGTATACACGGGTCTCCCATAAACATTAAATCCTACGCGTGTGGGATAATTCAAGTCGGCTTGCGAGAGTTTATGAACTAGCTTTGAGAACCTAGTCACAGACTCCTCGACAGGCGGCCTGTTCAGAATAGATAAAAACAATCCTCTGGAAACAGCGTCTAACACTATGTCCTCTAAGAAGGGGTGGTATACCGGTATATTACCTATTGAAACCAGGTATTCTGGATCCCTGTCATTCAGGTCCAAACTTTTTATCGTCTCAAGGACCTTATCTTGGGGGAGATCGGGAAGCGTAACTCTAACCATACCGGTCTTCAAATCGAATTGGCTTCTAACCCTATCCGCAGCCTCCAATGTTTTCTGAGCAATTCCATCTACTACATCCATAAGCCTGGTGGAATCCTTCAGGGTTTTCTGGGAAGCATGGACAGTTATAGTCCTAATAATGTAAACCAATTCATGTTCACCTTGTTCTTACTAGAATGGGTTATTATTATTAATAACACTATGTACACCTCGAATATATCCAGGTGTGCGATATATAGGGGATCCGGATATGAGGGAATACAAGAAATTACTAGAGATGTTGTTGAATGAGAAACTTAAAGGTCCAACAGTGTTAGGAGGCATGATCCCGCACCCGGATCCTCAGATAGTGCGTGACTCTATAGGATTCATAGATGAGAACCTTGGGGACTTAGATGATTTCCCCGCGACTAAGAGGGCTATAGAATACATAGAGGGCAAGCTTTCTGAATGGATGTTTACAGGCAAATATACTGGAATGGCTACTACCGGTGGAACGGAAAGCAATTTCCTCTCGGCTTTTCTAGCTAAATTAGATGGAGCAAGGCGGATAGTCGCGTTTGAAACAGCCCACTATAGCGTCTGGAAAATTGCTAGGATCCTAGGAATGGATTTAGTTAGATTACCGGTGGAGAAAGGGTATCTTCCCAAGCTAGACGCCTTGGAGGATGCTTTAGATGACAAGTCTCTACTTGTCTTAACAGTGGGTACTACGGAAACAGGGTATATAGACCCAGTTTTAGAAGCCTCGAATACAGCATGTAAGTTAGGTGCGAAGGTACATATAGATGGGGCTTTTGCGGGGGTAATTCAAAAGTACCTCTCCCCACATAAAATACCCAAGACGCTTAATGGCTGTATTCGAACATATACAGTGGATCTCCATAAGATACCTGAGGCACCATCGCCGTCAGGTTTTCTATTCGTGTCTGATACGGAGCTGTTGGAGAAGCTTTTCTTTAACGCGGATTATATCCCGAGCGGCCGGCAGTTCGGGTTACTGGGAACTAGGCCTGGTTGGACCATTATTGCCGGCGCGCTCAGTTTGGCTAGGATAGAAGAGAAAGGTGGCATAGAATTACTTGCAACAAGATTAATGGATTCATCCAAACGCATAGCGAGCCAACTATCTGATTACGATTACAGTATACCTCACGATATTGAAACACCCGTCGTTTGCTTGTTGCATGACAAAATTGATAGGGTACTAATGAATCTATACAGAGCAGGATACAATATATATAGATGCCTAAAAGGTAGAGGGTTACGTTTAGCGGTTACACCTTGGCTCCTAAGGGAATACGGTATAGACGAGATAGTTAAATTGCTTGCCGATGCTGCTTCTACTTAGCTTTACTTCAACAGGTCATATAGCTGTAAGAGGTGTTTATTGACAACAACCTCTTATACATAAAACTCTACTCGTAAGACACCTATTTAATAGACTCACTCTTCCTCATGGTGTAATATGATATTAACCCTGTAGAGTCCACTATTGCTACAACAGGTTGCCTTGCATTGGCACTACTATACTCTGCTAGTTTAACAATGTCTTTAGGAGTAGTGTATTCTCCTTCTCCTAGAACGTGGACCTCGTATATATGGGATCCTTCGATTAGTAGAAGTGATCTCCTTATAGGGCCCCTTATTACTTTTTTACCTTTCTTTCTCAGGTCAAGATAAACCTGGAATACGAGGAAATCATCGATCAATGGTAGAATTTTCTCGAAAGAGTCCTCTCCTGTCTTACCATTGACTTCTAGCATGCCTCTGTAAGCTAAGAAGCCTCCCTCGTATACTTCTAAGTAGTTATCTTGTATTTTCCCGTATTCCTTGAGCTTGCTACACAACCGCTCTGACAAGCACTCTGTAATTTTCAGCTTGCCGCTTTCGATTACAGCCTTAATTTGCACTTCCATCCAGCCATTCTCCAACGATTCAACCCCCATATATTCCTGGGCGAGCTTGATTGCACACGTTATACTACATAACCTATAGGATTCACAGTTATATTACCTATTAAACCAAAAACATAGAATATAATCTTGACATTAAAGGTGGAGAAAATGCCAGCACTGGATAACCTATTCCATAAATACAGTGAGCTCCTCAAGATAAAGCCGTTAATATGGCATTCGGATACAAAGGAATTGGAATGGCTTGACACGCGGCTACTACCGAAAAAAGAGGTCTATAGGAGATCAGGCGACTATATGAGAATAGCTACTGCAATCAAGGATATGGAAGTTAGAGGTGCACCAGCAATAGGTGTAACAGCCGGATTCGGTTTAGCAGCAGCATCACACAGGATTGAAACAACAAATATTAAGGAGTTCATGTCTGAACTCCATGAAGTATACGAGGTGCTAAGGAATACTAGGCCCACAGCGTACAACCTCTTCTACGCGCTTGATAAGGTATGGAAGGCTGCAGAAAATGCTAAGGAGAAAGGCGATATAGGAGAAATTAGAGTTGCAGTGGAAAACGAAGCAGTCAATCTGATGGTGGAGGATATAACGTCGAATATTGAGATGGGTAAATACGGGTCAAAACTCCTCGAGGATGGAATGACTATCCTGACACACTGTAATGCAGGGGCAGTAGCGACAAGCGGGTTCGGCACAGCTTTAGGAGTAATCCGGTATGCATGGTACGAGGGCAAGGAAATCAGTGTGATAGCGGATGAGACGAGACCATTATTACAGGGTGCTAGGCTAACAGTATGGGAGTTATGGAAGGAGGGAATACCAGTGAAACTGATCACCGATAATATGGCTGGGCTGGTTCTCTCGAAGGGTCTTGCCGACGCGGTGATAGTTGGTGCTGATAGAGTCATATATACTGGGCACACTGCAAATAAGATAGGAACCTATATGGTTGCTTTGTCCGCGAAGCGGGCAGGGAAACCTTTCTACGTCGCCCTGCCAACTAGCACGATTCAGGCAACCATGGATCCGGGGAGTATAGTCATCGAGGAGAGAAACCCTGATGAAGTTAGGAAGGTTATGGGTGAGCTCCTTATAACCGTGGAGGACATTCCAGTGTACAATTTCGCCTTCGATGTTACCCCTCCCGACTTAATAACAGCCTTCATGACGGAGAAGGGAATAGTTTACCCGCCTTTCCCGGAGAACCTGAAGAGAGTAAAAGAATCTTAGATATGGTGATGGCAGCCTACAAAATGGTCTTTTTCGACTTCAATCAACTTAGGTTCCTCTTTCGCCAGGATAAGTAGTTAATGGGCAAATGGTATTAAACATCGGGTGATGAGGAGGAGTCATGAGGTAGACGAGGATTTTTATTAATGGTCTCCTAAGCTACATAACCAATAATTTGGTTTTATGAGTTAAGTGAGTTAGAACCTGTTACCTATTTGTTTCTCCTATTAGTATTAAATATATTCTATGGGACTAGAAAAATGAAGGGGTTGTTTTAGAGTTCTATTTCCTCTATGTAGCCTATGAGGGCGTCTCTGAACTCGCTTGCCTTTAAGGGCGTGACACCAGGCATATGTCTTGTGAGATCCTGGGTGACTTTCCTGTCTTTAATAGCCCTTCGAAGGGCTTCTTCCACTAGGTATCCTACTTCCTTCCAATCCATGAGCTGGCTTACCATTAGACTCATTGATAGGAGCTCAGCTGTTGGGTTGGCTACATCTTTCCCAGCGTATTTTGGCGCTGTTCCATGAACGGGTTCTGCTACCGCCATTTCGTCACCCGCATTGAGGCCGGCTGCCATTCCTATTCCTCCAACCAAAGCATTTGCCTCGTCACTAATGTAGTCTCCATTAATGTTCGGCGCCACGATCATCTTATAATCCCAGGGTCTCGTTATTATCTGTTGGAGCATGTTGTCAGCTATCCTATCATTTACTAGTATTTTACCCTCTGGCATTTGCCCGTTATATTTCTCCCAAAGTTCTTGCTCTGTAACAATATAGTCTCTAAACTCGTTGACCGCGACTTCATACGCCCATCTCCTAAAGGCTCCTTCCGTGTATTTCATAATATTCCCTTTGTGCATTATAGTAACTGTTGGTATCTTGTTCTTAATAGCCCATTGTAGGGCTTTTCTAGCAAGCCTCTTTGTAGCGAACTCTGAGATCGGCTTTATACCTATACCGGAATCTTCCCTAAGATTAACCCCGAACTCCTTCTTTACGAAGTTAATGATCTTGAGAGCTTCCTCTGACCCCATCTCCCATTCTACACCTTTGTAAAGGTCTTCAGTGTTCTCCCTGAATATAACGAAGTCGACCTTGTCTGCGTATTTGCTTGGGGCAGGTTGGCCGTAGAACCTTACAGGCCTTATGTTAGCGTATAGGTCAAGTGCCATTCTTATTGCAACGTTAAGGCTTCTGAACCCTCCGCCTACAGGGGTTGTGAGAGGCCCTTTCGCTGCTAGCTTAGTTATTTTGATTGCTTCAAGAGTTCCTTTAGGCAGTAGCTCGCCGCAGAGATGCTGTGCTTTCTCTCCAGCAGCTAACTCATACCATATTATTTTCCTCTTTCCACCATAGGCTTTCTCTACTGCTGCATTAATCACTTTCATACTGTGGTTAACGATCTCAGGTCCTATGCCGTCTCCCTCTATGTAGGCTATTATGGGTTTGTCGGGAACTACGTATCGTCCGTTCTCGAATCTAATTAACTCACCCTCAGCTGGTAACTTGATTTCCTCAGGTGTACACGGTATCTTGGACATTGCATTCACCTCTAACTAATTGTTAGCGCCCCTCTGGACGCTTCTAGGTTGAAGGTTGAACACTAAAGTAATTTAAATCTACTAAGATGGTTTTCCTGGAAAAAAGGTAGTAGAGGGATTCATTATAAACTATTTACCAGGTAATCTTACCTATGAGGAGTGTTCGGTGGTTACCGTTGAGAGTGGATAAAAGAAGGGTTATTGTACTAGTATTCGGTGCTTTCCTCCTAGCTATAATAATAGGGGAGCTAGCAGTATTCTTCTTCATGGGCTCGAGAGGGCGTACAAGCCTAGCCGGAGAGAAGGGATTAGAATGCGGGGAGTGGATACCGGCTAGTTTGGATCAGACGGTTATACCGGATTACCCGCAGATATCTATCAAATACTACTTAACTGAAGTCAGCAATTTAGGTGATTACATCCTGAAAATAGTCATCCGAAATAGTGGGAAAACAGCTTTCAACCTTGATACTATTCTTGGACCATCCGAGGATACTCAGGGCAACATGATTATAGTAGTCTTCGACAAGACAGGTTTTATCGACCAGAAGCCCCTCATCGTGAGCCAAGGATCGAGAACGGTTGACGCCGAGTCTGCCTCTACCATACTCTTTAAACTCCACCTTTCCATCACTGATCCAGTGTACTCCATGCTAGTCATACCTAAGGTTTCTGTACGTTTGGGAGCATGGATGAAAGACTTTAGTGAATTAAGAGGGGTATGTGGCATGCATGTAGAGAGCTTAGGTGGCGCTAAGCTTGTTGAACGATGGGTCACTTTAGTTGAGGGATTAACGGTTTTTGAATCATATATCGATTCAAATAATAGAGAGGCCGTTGTTAACGTTACAGGGAATGATGAATCAGCATATAAAGCATCCGTATATGATGATCACGGGGTATTGGTGCAATTATTAGAGTCGCCCAAATATTTTGAGACATCCTTCGGTTTCAACGGTCTCATGGTATTGGGTGTGGCGGCAGGTCAAATTAGGGGGGAACCATACACGATTAACGTTTTCAACTCTTTTACAGTTAATGGGATTAATGCAGAGGGGTTCAAAGTAAAGTATTCAACTAAGCCTTGGCCGAATATTGTTCCCGGGAAATGGGTTTCAGGCCGATACAAAATAGACTTGAATAACGGTTTAACTCTTAAACTCGAATTCGCATATAATGGCTACATACTCGTTATCAGGGACGGGGACCTCTATAATCCGACGGATAAGAATATCACTTTCAATAGTCTTATTCCATGCAGTCCTACAAAGGAATACCCTATCCCGGCTATTAAGATCAGTCAAGGAAGCCGATATCCCTCCTGGCTCGTTCTCAATGTAACTTATAAGATGGTGAAGCCGACGAGGATTAATGGCTCTATAGCCCTAGAGGTAACTCTAGAACCGAAACAACACATAAACTCTAGGGGATGGGCTATAGTTGAAGTTCCGTACAAGAAGGGGAAGCCTATTCCTGTTTATTTAACGATGCCATGGTGTAGGGAAACTCAGATCGATCTCTCTGAATTCTACAAATAAATTTTCCCTAGTTCCCCTAATTCCAGGTTAGCCGCCGCTATTTCCAGTAGCCCAATTGATATTAGTTTAATAATATCGTTCCTCGAAAGCCCCCTTTGCATTAGGTAGAATTCGATTTCGCTTGGAATATTCATTACTGCAGTTGAATGCTTAGCGGACTCAACAATGCCTGTGTCAACTTCTAGTACAGGAACACTATACGCTCTAGCTTTATCTGATGTTATATATAAGAAGCTTTCGACATCCACACTAGACCATTCTGCATTCTTGTATACTTTTGCCACCCCTCTATGCGCAACTGTTGAACACCCCGAGACTATTCCTCTGGTTTTTAACTCGCTTATCGTTCCGGGAGCTCTATGTATAGTGTTAATTATCAGGTCCAGCCTTTCATCTGCCTTCGAAACGCTTGAACCCCTAATTGACGTGGAAGCCTTAGGGCCTTCTAGGAGATAGTCTTCCCTAAACCTTGTCGCTTCCCCTCCGCTTGCAAGGATTCTTGATTCAACTCTACTGTTATTCCCCAGCTTCACATACTTGTAATGGTAAGTAGCTCCCCTGCTTCTCTCCAGGGTCGTAATTGAGACCTGCGAGTTTGAGCCAACATTGATTAGAGTACTAGATGAGTGAAGGCTGGACTGGGAGGAATTATCTAGTATCAATGTTATATTCGCCCTCGAGTTCGGGTCTATATTGATTTCAAGGTGATATCCAACATATCCTTCTCCAGGTGAGAGGTAAATTGAAGCATCACTCTCCCCGCTTAGCCTGAGGGATGCGCCTCTATACCATTTATAGGCATGTATTGCTTGAAGCTTGTTTTCAACAGGGATTTTCCACTTGAAATCGCGGGTATTCTTTAAGGGAGACATGTATGTGGTGGAAGCGCTGTCTATAATTATATCTTCCGGTTTCAGCACTAGGGAAAATCTTAGGATTCCCTCTAGAGCACCTTTAGTACTCTTCAATGCTCTCTCCGCTTCTCTTATTCTAAGTAGTTTACTCCAGTTAGTATAGTGCTTTATTGTTGGTGAGTCACCGTACTTTTGCACTGGTATTATATCCGCGAGCAATCTAAGCTTGCTTACCTTTAGGTTGGTTAAAGGCTTATCCAAGCCCACCGACTTTACTGAACTCAATCTCTATCACCTTACGTAATATATTCACGTACTCGAATGGCATGTCTTTCATCACGTCTTCTATGAAGCCTATGGCGATTAGGCTTGTTGCCTCTTGTTCGGTGAGGCTGCGTTGCCTGAGGTAGAAGAGTTGTTCCTCTCCTATTCTACCTGTAGTAGCTTCATGGGTTATTATGGCGGATGGTTCCTCTACCTGGTTGTGGGGATAAGTGTAAGCATAACTGTGATCGTCTAGTATAAGGCTCTGGCATTCAACGTGGCTTCTAGCTTTCACTGCTCCTTTGTTGATTTTAACCAGCCCACGGTAGATGTTAACTCCACCGTCAACACTTATGCTTTTGTTAATTATTTTACTCCTAGTATTTGGTGCCAGGTGATACATTTTCGACCCGCTATCCTTTACGTAGGGGCCTTTAGACATTTGTATGACTATGCTGGAGGAAGAGCTATTAGCCCCTTTTAAAATACTACTTGGATACGTGTATGTTATCCTGCTTCCTAATCCTCCTTCTATCCAGTCTATCCTAGCGTTCTCCTCGGCTATTCCTCTCTTATTGTTAAAGTTTACGACATTCTTGCTCCAGTTCTGAATGGTAGTGAACTTTATTGCGCTTCCTCCATGTGCGTAGAGCTCAACAGCACCATCATGGAAGCTGTATCGCTTCAGCATTGGAGCACTGCATCCTTCTATGAAGTGTAAGTAACTGTTTTCATCTGCAATGATCAGGCTATGCTCGAATTGTCCTTCCAAGCTTTGGCCTATAAGGAAGAAAGCCTCAATAGGCTCGGTAACTTTCACACCTTTTGGAATATATACAAATGCTCCACCGCTCCATAGTGCATAGTGGAGAGCAGCGAACTTATGGTCTGCTATCGGATAGATTTTACTGAAGTATTGTTTCACTAGATCGGGGTACTTTATAACGGCCTCTTCCATCGGGAGCATGATTACCCCTTTCTTTTCAAGTGTTTCCTTTGCTTTATGGTAGACAGTCTCACTTTCAAACTGGAACGTAATGCCTGAGAGAAGTTTTGCCTCCATTTCCGGTATGCCGAGTTTATCGTAGTAATCCCTGATCTCGGGGGGTAAATCCTCGTACGTCACAGCTGGCTCTTTTACGTCTGGTCTAACATAATAGGCAAGTTCCTCTAAGTCAAGTTCCTCCAGCCCAATGACCCAGTTTGGAGTCGGGAGTTTCTCAAATAGCTCTAGAGCTCTAAGCCTTAGTCTTAGCATCCACCCAGGCTCCTTTTTTGCCCTTGAAATCTCTTCTACAATACCCCTCGAAAGCTTCCCTTTGATAATAAGAGAGGTTTTTACAGGCTTCGCGTACCCTAGAACGTCTTCCGGGGAATAAGCCGATAAGAGTTCCTCTGCATTGTTAGTAGTCAAAATATATCACCTACCTTTAACTAAAACTCTTGTAACCCTCATCGTCTACCTTGTAGGCTAATTCCCCGCCTCCCTTAGCTACTATTTTCCCGTTAACCAGTATGGAAACCTTATCGGGTTTGATATGCTTGAATATCCTGGCATAATGTGTTATGACTAGAAGCCCCTTGCCCTCGCCGCGTAGTTCCCCTATTATCTCTGCTATTTTAGCTACCCCCTCAACATCTAGCCCTGAATCGGGTTCGTCCAGTATTACTATTTTAGGGTCTAGAAGCATTGCCTGAAGGATCTCAGCCCTCTTTTTCTCTCCCCCGCTGAAACCCACGTTGGCTTCTCTTAAAGCGTAAGACTTTGATAAACCAACTTTTTCAAGGCCTTCTAGTATGGCTTTATAGTCTCTCATACTAGATAACTTGGTCAGATCCTTAACTCCTCTTCTCTTATTTAATGCTGCTACTATGAGTGTTGACAGTTTAACACCAGGTAGTGGCGGCGGTTCTTGGAATCCTAGGAATATTCCCTTTAGAGCCCTTTCCTCCGGCTCCAATCGAGTTAAGTCTTCCCCGTCTAAAAGTATTTTACCATTCCTTATAACGTATCCTCCTTTACCCGCGATCGCATAGGCTAACGTGGATTTACCCGAGCCATTCGGCCCCATTATTGCGTGTAGTTCTCCCTTGTTTACTCTTAAATTAATGTTTTCGAGTATAGTCTTACCTTCAACCTCTACAGCCAGGTTTTCAATTTCTAGCATAACATTCCACCTTTAACGCCGTTAAATAATATATTATTTGAATGATTATAAATATCACATTTAAACAGCACAAGATAAAATGGAGAGCCAGGACTCATATAGTAATATCACCTATTATACCCTGCGAGAATGCCGGGGAGCTCTCTTAGGTCTCTTATAATATACCTAACATAAGGCCTAATCCCTTCGTCCTCGCCATAACCTATTGGAAGGCCTACTACAAGGAAAGCAGGTATATCCCAGACAGAGTCCCCTATGAAAGCAGTTTCATAGGGATCCGCGTTGAGCTCACCCATGATTCTCTTTGCAATAACGTCCTTACGCTCCGCCGGGACTAGTGGAACCCCGCCCTCAACCAAATAGCCTCTCTTGTCGTATGATAACTTGTTAGCAACCCATACATCAGCACCTACCTCTTTGGCCACACGGCCGACTAGAAGATCTATACCGGCACTAACTAGTCCTATAACGTAACCCTCTCTATGAAGGATTCGTGAAGCCTCAACAGCCTCCTGTTTAACTTTTATTCTATCGAAGGCTTTTCTCAGCTCGTTAATGTGAACACGCTTCCTTTTCACCCACAGACCTGTATCGTGCCTCATCCAGCCTAGGTAGTCAATTATGCTCTCCATGTATAATCTAGCGACGAATTCAGCCTCCTCTCTAACTCCTAGAAGCTCGTGTACTACTTGCCAGCTACTCTTATCGTCGACGAGGACTCCGTCGACATCGAATAACACTAGTCTTATCCTCTTCTTATCCATTAGCCTCACCCATGGAGTCTTGAACAGTCTAGTTTACTTAATGGATTTAGGGTATATGAAATATATAGTGGTTTACATCTAACCTATCAACATGGAGGAAAACAAAACATTTTCAAATAGAGGTGTATCGATACATGACAGGATGGCATGGGAAAATCTTATGGGTTAATCTAACTAAAGGGGAAATCAAAAAATGGGAATACCCCGGGCTATGGGCCCGGAATTATCTTGGCGGCAGAGGCCTAGCAGCGAGAATCCTATGGGAGTACCTCCCATCAGGGACTGACCCGCTGGGACCATACAACCTTCTAATTATGAGTGTAGGGTCACTAACAGGGCACCCGTTACCGAGTAGTGGTAAGCTACAGATATCGGCTAAAAGCCCGTTAACAGGAGGTTACGGTGATGGAAACATTGGAACACAAGCATCAGTAGAGCTGAGAAAAGCAGGCTGGGATGCTATAGTGTTTGAAGGAAAGTCGGAGAAGCCGGTTTACCTATATATCGAGAACGGGAAAGCCGAGCTCTACCCCGCAGATGATCTCTGGGGGATAGACACCTTTGAGTCGGAGAGGAAGCTAAAAGAGCAACATGGGAGAAATTTGGGTGTACTACAGATCGGGCCTGCTGGAGAGCGTCTGGTTAGATTCGCTACAGTCTTAAGCCAGGAGGGTAGAAGCGGTGGAAGGCCCGGTATGGGCGCGGTTATGGGATCCAAAAAGCTGAAAGCAGTAGTTATTAAAGGAACAGGTGGAATCCCGGCAGTGGACCTTAAAGAATTAAGGAAACTAGGTGCACAGGCTTTCACTGACATCCGGAAGTCTAAGGCATACGATTTCTGGATGCGTCAGGGTACTATGATGACTGTACAGTGGGCGCAGGAGGTAAGTGTTCTCCCTACGTATAACTTCACCGAAGGAGTATTCGACGAATACAAGGGTATCGATGGGTTCATGCTTGAGAAATTGAAAGTAAGCCAGAGGGGATGCCCGAACTGTAACATGCCCTGTGGAAACGTTGTAGAAGACGAGGAGAAAGAGTGGAGTGAACTGGACTATGAGAATGTAGCAATACTAGGTAGTAACATAGGGCTAGGCGACCTGCGTAAAGTTGCTACACTAAACAAAATAGCAGACAAGCTAGGAGTCGACACAATAGCTCTTGGGAGTGTACTAGCCTTTGCAACAGAAGCGAGCCAGAAGGGATTGATAGACGAGAAAATCGAGTGGGGAGACTATGAGACTTATAAGCAGCTAGCGCGTGACATAGCGTACAGGAAAGGATTAGGTGCACTTTTATCGCTTGGAACAAGGCGGATGGCTGAGATCCTTGGGGGGAACAGCATTGAATTCGCTATACAGGTGAAAGGTTTAGAGGTATCAGCTTACGACTGCCATGCAGCCCCAGGTATGGCATTAGCCTATGGAACTAGCCCCATTGGAGCACACCATAAAGACGCTTGGGTTATCAGCTGGGAAGTTCAGACGAACAGGTGGAGCTACGATAGAGATAAAGCTGCAAAAGTGATTGAGCTCCAGAGAATAAGAGGAGGGCTTTTCGAGAGCTTTGTTGCATGCCGTCTACCATGGGTAGAAGTAGGGTTAAGTATCGACTATTACCCGAAGTTCTTGAAGGCTGCTACTGGTATAACTTATACATGGGACGATCTCTATGATGTTGCAGACAGAATATATACATTGATAAGAGCTATATGGATAAGAGAGTATAAGACTTGGGGCAGAGAAATGGATATGCCTCCAGCGAAATGGTTTAAACGACCAACCACCAAGGGACCACTGGCAGGGAGCCATCTAGACTATGAGAAGTACAACCAACTTCTGAACTACTACTATGAGATTAGAGGCTGGGATAGAAGAGGAGTCCCGACGAGAGAGACGCTTGAGCGTTTGGGGCTAGGATTCACCATACCTGCCTTAGATAGAATAGTAGGGTTAAACTAACCTAAACTCTATTTAGTTTTTAGTAGGATAATTATTTTTGAACTTTATATATATGTTTTTAAACTGCTCTCTTACGAGTATTTCGATTTGGATCACGATGGGAATTTGGCGGTCACTATAAAGTATTTCGGGTGGCTGCCAGCGGAGGTTGCTCCGGAAGTTAAAGCAGAGTTGAACGCCAAGAAGAGAATAAGAGGAATTATCAAGCACCCAGAGGAGACGAGTATAGAGGACCTCATCGTATTAAAGAATGGTCGTACAACTGATGTCAATCACTTCGTAGAGAATGGTGACCTCGTCAGCGTCATGTTGCATGTAAGCGGAAGGGTTATCTAAATCACTTATTTCTTTCCGAACAAAAAATTTAAGGGTTAAAGGCCAATATAACAAGGGGCCCGCTGGAGGTATTTGGTATTAGAAACTATTATCGAACATAGAAATACTAATGCCTGCCCCAGGGATGATGGGACTCTAGTAATATTATCTAACCCTACTACTGGGCGGGCGGCCCAGATCCCCTGGGAAGGGGGTAAGGGCTCTTTGGATGAAACGAGTATACCCTGTTTGCCGTGAGGATAGGAACGATAATGCTATCCGCCTCCAGCGGGCCCTCCTATGAATTCTTCAAGCGTGTATTCTCTCCTTTCACCTGTTAACGTATTGTATATTGTTATACGGTTCTCCTTAACCTCTCGTTCTCCAATGTAAACAATGTATTTCACTCCTAGCCTATTGGCCCTTTTTGCTTGTTTCTTAGGGGAACCCCTTATCAAGTCAACCCTAGTCGGTATTCCTGCATCCCTTAGTCTACTGGCTACTTTCCATGCCTGTTTAATTAACTCGGGTTTCAAGTATACGACGTATGCCTCAGTATATGATTCCCGTCTGTCTTTTATAATCCCCAAATCTATTACAGCGTCTATAAGCCTTTCCAGGCCGAGGCTTATGCCGGTAGCGGGGATGCTTTGCTTGAGGAACATTCCAATTAAATTATCATATCTCCCTCCCCCAGCTATAGCACCTATTCTCGGTTTCTCAAGGAATACTTCAAATATTGGTCCAGTATAATAGTCGAGTCCACGGACGAGGCTCAAGTCTACGCTAACCCTAGGATCTTCAATGAGGTTGAACATTTCCTCAAGGTGGTTAAGTGCCTCCGTAATATTCTTGTTACCCCCGTATTTTACTCTTATTTCTCGGAGAACCTCTAAGGGCTTCCCTCTGAGGCTAATGGTTTTTATAACCTTTTCAACAGTGGTTTCAGTCATCTTGTCCTGGAGCTCCTTACGTACACCTTCTTCACCTATTTTATCTAGTTTATCGATTACCCTATAGACTGGTATAGGGTTTTCTAGACCTATTTCCTCCTCGAATATTCCCGAGAGGAGCCTTCTATCGTTTACCTTGAAGGTGTACTCAGTGAATCCTATGGAGTCTATTGCCTTTATAGCTAGCTCAATTAGTTCCGCGTCAGCCTCAGGGTATTGGCTGCCGACGATGTCTGCATCGCACTGATAGAATTCCCTATACCTTCCCCTCTGGGGTTCCTCGTGACGCCAAACCGGGGCTATATGGTATCTCTTGAAAGGCATAGGGACGTCCTGGTGTGATTTCATGTATCTTGCTAGTGGGACGGTTAAATCGTATCTCAACGCATACCATCTGCCGCTGAGGGGGTCCTGGAACCTCCATATAAGCCTGTCCTCTGCCTCGGCTCCATATTTACCAGCTAGTGTATCCCAGTACTCGATGGCAGGCGTCTCTATAGGGTCGAATCCGAATGACTGGAAAACTTTCTCTATTATCGATATAACCTTCTTTCTAACTATCATGAGTTCCGGTGTTAAGTCCCTGAATCCTTTAGGTCTTTCGCCCTCGTACAATCGCGTTCCCCTTATCGAAGGGGGTTCATGGTTATGTATTATAATGTTTGGTTTGTTACTCTTATTTTCAAATGGGTTAACATGGTGGCTGAAGTTAGGGTTGCTGGGTGGAAGGGATTAAAGGAAGAGTATAAGGATAGCTTGAGTATTAAACTAATGAACCCCCGTGTTGCATCTGATAGACTAAGCATGCTGATTCAAGCCTTAGAAGAATACTCGCCTGAGGTTACTAGGAAGCCATCAGAGGAAACCCCAGGATTGATTAAGGTTGAGAAAAAGGATACTGTGGTTTTTATAGCGGTTTATAGTGATGGTCATGTCGTGTTAGCCAAGGACATTACACCGGTCATCAATGAAGTAGTTGAGTATAAGGAGGAGAAGGGTCTTAAGGCTCTCTTAATTATATACTCAAGGAAGGGAAGATTAGGGCCTTTGTGTTACTTGTTTTTGGGTGACGTGATAAGGGACAAAGAAGTCGGCGTGCTATATGTCAATGGTTCCATATACGAGGTCCTGGATGTTGTGCGCGATATATTTTCTAAGGGGGAGTACGTGGTTAAAGAGGAGGATTACGTGGATTTAAAGAAAATGTAAAGTTTAGAGACGCCTTCTAATCAGGTCAAGCATAATCTTCTTCTCAAGGCTTGCTACATGACGCCTGACTCTTACCACAGCATCCGGGTTGACACTAATGCTATCAACTCCTATTTTTACCAGGTACTCAACTACTTCTGGATAAACGCTTGGCGCTTGCCCGCAGATGCTTACAGTCTTCCCGTATTTATGCGCGGTGTTTGTCAGTTGTTCTATAGCTTTCATTACTGCAGGGTCTCTTTCATCGAAGTATCCCATTTTGAATAGCCTCCCAGAGTCCCTGTCCACTCCTAGTATGAGCTGGGTTAGATCATTGCTTCCGACACTGAAACCATCCACCATTTGCGAGAATTCTTCTGCTAGGATTACGGTGCTTGGTACTTCACTCATAATCCATATCTTGAAGTCGTGCCTCCTTTCGAGTCCTTCCTCATCCATGATCTTCAATGCTTTCCGGAGCTCCCAAGTGTTTCTCACGAAGGGGAACATTACCCATACATTCTTCAATCCCCACTCTTCCCTAACTTTCTTTACTGCACGTACTTCCAGCCGGAACGCCGGCTCGTATTCTTTGGAAACATACCTAGATACTCCCCGCCATCCTAGCATCGGGTTTCTCTCATCCTCTGGCTCATATTTTTCTCCTCCCTTGAGCTTCCGGTATTCGTTGCTCTTGAAGTCGCTGAATCTTACAACGACAGGCCTAGGGTATATTGGTCTAGCTACTTTAGCTATTCCCTCAGCGAGCTTGTCAACGAAGTATACTCCTCTTCCTTGATCTATGAGGTAGAGTGGATGGTATCCTATCCAGTCCGATATTATGAATTCTATTCTCATCAGGCCTATTCCATCGAATGGTAGATGTAGATGACGGTCTATCTCCTGGGGCTGCCCTAGGTTCATGTAGATTTTCGTGGCTGTCACTGGATAGATCTCCTTCATTACTTCCGGGCTCAGGGTTCCAGCTGCAGTTCCAGCTATCTCCACGCCGGGTTTTTCCTCCTTCTTTGTTTTCACCTTACCCTTATAGACTACACCTTGCGTGGCATCTACGGTTACGAGCATTCCTGTCTTTAGGGTTTCAGTCGCGTTTCCGGCGCCCACTATTGCGGGTATTCCAAGCTCTCTCGATACTATTGCCGCGTGTGCCGTCATCCCCCCCTCATCTGTCACTATCGCACCTGCTATTTTCATGTAGGGAACCCAGTCTGGGTCAGTCATTTTGGTTACAAGTATGTCACCTTTCTCCACTAGTATTTCCGCCTCATCGACTGTTAGTGCAACTTTTACTTTCCCCGCTGCTATACCAGGGCTTGCTGGGATGCCTCTGACTAGGATTTCAGCTGCTCCTGGTTCTAGTTCCTCTTCTTCCCCTTTCTCCTCTTTTTGGCTCCAGTATGTTTCCGGTCTTGTTTGGAGTATGAACATGTTGTTTTCTTTCAACTCGTAATCTATTGCCCACTCTATATCCATGTGCTTCCCGAAGACTTCCTCTATTCGTAAACCGAGTCTTCCTAGCTGTTTTATCTCTTCTTCATTTAAGCTTGGTTCATCCGGTTTTATGCTGTACTCCTCTATTACTCGAGCTATCTTAGGGTATTTCTTCTCGAGTTCCTCTAGTTCCTCCTTTGAGGAGGGGATTCTGACTTCCACGTTTGACCTTGAGTCAGGGTCATAGAAGAGCGCGATTCTCTTCTCTGTGCTAATTCTTTCTTCTATTACTTCTAGTGATTCCTTGTCTAGGGTGAACTCATCTGGAGTTACTTTTCCTCCCACAATATACTCTCCTAGCCCCCAGGTTGACTCTATCACTACTTGCGTGGGATCTCCTGAGACTGGGTGAATGGTGAACATTACTCCGCTTGTTCTACTGTTAACCATTTTCTGCACAACTACAGCCATAAGAGCCGATTCGTGTTCTATGTTTAAGGAGTCCCTGTAGCTTAGTGCTCTTGCAGTCCATAGACTCGCCCATGCCATTTTTACATGCTCCATGACCTCGTCTTCTCCCTGAACGTTAAGATACGTGTCTTGTTGGCCTGCGAAGCTTGCCTCGGGGAGATCTTCTACTGTAGCGCTACTTCTCACAGCTACTCTAGGGTTTTCTATCCCAATTATTTTGCCCAGGTTCCTGTAAGCCTGTTTCACAGCGGCTACTATGCTTGGAGGGACCGTGCTTCGCATTATCAAGCTCCGAATTCTAGCGGAGGCCCTCTCGTATTCATCAGGTTGACCGCTTTTTACCTCCTCTTTGAGTATGGTTTGTATTCTCTGGTTAAGCTCTGTTTCCTGGATGAAGCATCTGTATGCTTCACTGGTTACTACGAAGCCTGGTGGAACCGGTATTCCTACCCTAATGTTCTCCCCCAACCCTGCTGCCTTTCCTCCTACGAGATCATGCTTTGCTGAGTCAACGTTTTCCAGCCATAGAACGAACGGTGTATCGCATTTCAATATTCAGGCACCAAGTAGGGAGTTTCTAGCTTGGTTGTTATAAACCGTTGTGTTTTCATATACTGTTTAACTATTTCTTTTATATGGTATCACTCGATATCGTGTTGAGGGGCTTATAGTGGGAGTTAAAGTAGAGGTTGTCAGATACACTGTTGACGGGGATAGGATAGTTGCCGCCGCCGCTAAGAGATCTCTTAGCAGGAGGGACCTAGATGTACAAATCGCCAAGATGAGTGATGAAGAAGTAGATGCCTGGATTAGGGAAACCTTCAAGAGGCAGCACTTCAGTCCATGGGAACACAGTGTTTATACTTGGACAGTTGAAGGTTGCAGTAGAGTATGTAGCCATCAGCTTGTTAGACACAGGATAGCCAGTTTCACCCAGCTCAGCCTACGCTATGCTAAACTGGGTTTCGATAAAAGGTGCCTGCTACCCGAGTTATATAAGGGAAAATGCATAGATCTACCTGTTCTCAGCGGTAGAGTGCTTAAGGCGTGCTGGTCAGGCGATTCCATTAGAATATTTAGTAATAATTCCCTTCTCCGTTTACGTGTTAGAGAAGGCTATGCATTGGTCGACGAGTACACCCGTTCAGGGGATAGTCTAGATGATTCGCTCGTCGAGTCTTGGCTCTACGATATGATCGACGGTGACATACCTGAGAGTTTGAAGGGGCTAAGGGTTCCAGTGAGGAATGTGTATAGGCGTTATTGTAGAATGATAGATTTCGTCATCCCTCCTTCTATAGCCAGCAAGAAGGAGGCCGCATCCGAATTCATCAGGGAGACCTCCAGGTTATTCCACGTGTATAGAAAAATGGTGTCGAAGGGCATTCCTCCCGAAGACGCAAGGTTCATCATACCTATGGGCGTCCAGACCAAGCTCGTGATTACTATGAATGCACGTGAGCTAATCCAGAGTTTCCTACCCTTGAGAATGTGCACTAAAGCACAATGGGAAATCCGGATTGTAGCATGGCTTCTATGGAGGAAACTCTTATCCATTCACCCGAGGCTATTTAAGTATGCGGGCCCTAGATGCGTATTCTATGAGAACGCTATAAGGAAGGAGCCTATAACGTTGTCTGAACTAATAACCGGTATTGGCCTTGTTATGGAGAGGTGCCCGGAGAATATTAATAGGGATGGGATCCCTAGATGTGTTAGATCTAACCTATTCTTCCTAGAGAAAATGGGTTATCGTATAGATAGCTAGAGCACTTAACCCTGCATAGAGTAATGGTGGTATACGCGGCCTGTACGATAGGCCTATTGCGACGGGTGTCAGGTAGGCAGATATGACTATGAGCTGATCTAGGCGAGCTACGTTAATTACAGCAGCGGTCCCACCGGTTAGATTGCTGTTTCCATATAACCCTGCTATACTATGGTTTGTATAGACGAGTATGAGGTATCCAGTTATTATCAAAAGGGTATAGGCGTCTGCCGTAACTCTGTATTTCGAGTATGATCTATAACTACTGTTGAGCACATTGACTATCCTGCTAAATGATCCTCTCAACCCTGTTTCTCCGGCTATGGAGACACCCTTGTTCAGTGCTCTCAACAGCCTTCCTATCCGCCCTTTCAACCCATAGCTACCGACTAACTTGTTAATGGAAGGAGTACCCGGGTAGCCTATTTCTATGCTGTTCAGTATGGCGGATAATTCGTCTATAAACCTAGTGAAGTTCTTCCTAATCCTGCGGGCCCTGTATTCTAGGGCTACTCCAGCTAGGATGGAACCCACCGTTATATATAGCGTGTACTCTGGTAGTAGGATAAAACCGGATATTATAGCAATGATTATAGAGTAGTATAAAATGGTATACCCCTTGTTTTCCGGGAATTCATCATAGGGGTTTCCCATGTTAGGGGAAAGAACAATGTATCCCATTAAACTGGCTATTGCCAGGAAAAACACTGATAATGGTACTATAGCTATATAGCTTACTCCTTGAGGGCTAAATATTACTAGGAGTACTCCAATAATCGAAGTCATCACTAGGACGAACTCCACTTCTACGATAATATTCATATAGTTCTTAAAGTTCTCCCACGTCATCTGTATAGATTCGAGTGCTTTCTCGAGGAATGTTACTGTGAGCATTGTAGCTGAGCCGACATTTTTAGCTACATAAACATAGTTCGCGAGCAGCCGGGAGATTATGTTGTTCTTGACTTTCTCAGAGGTGGTTAAGAGAGCAGTGAGAGGATCTAACCCTTTATCAAGTAGGTTATTCAAGTATTCCGATAGGTTCCTGGACATTTTGGGGAAAAGGGTTCTATCGAGGTGTCTTAATGCGTTTACCATGTATATAGGGTTAAATGTGAATGGGATTAAGTATGTGATAAGTATGGGTACTTCTTTGTCATCCTCGTCTTTTAGTATTCTTCGAAGCAACGCTATGTACCTCTCTCAGATAGTTTTGACATGTAGAATTTCTCTACCTCCCGCCTGAACCTCTCCCTACTAGCTCCACGGTTCATCTCGAGTAGTCTGGCCCTTGAAAGCATGTCACCTAGAACTTCTGATAACGAATATCCTTCCCTATCGGATATTGATTCGAGTAACCTACTGGTACGTAGTAGTTTCTCTATATTGTCTGGAGGGAAATAGTCTAGTTTAGGATCCCATTTGAATACGGTATGTAGCTTTCCCTCGCTTTGCTCTACGATACTCTCTGCTCTCCTAGAGATGACGACTCCTCGTCTCATAGACTTTTTAAGGTGAACGATGGCTGACACAAGTGAGACGAACGCTGGAGACAGGCTGATGGGCTCCATTTTCAGCCTTTCCAGAGCGTTCACTGGAGAGTTCGCATGGAAGGTTGCTATAGAACCCTGTCCAGTAGCAACAGCTTGAGCCAGCCCGTGTGCTTCCCTCCCCCTGACTTCCCCTATAATCACGTAGTCAGCCCTCCTCCTGAGACTGAATTTGACGAGATCGAAGAGGGAAATTTCTGCATACTCTGTCCCCGGATATACAGGCCTTGTAATAAGTGAGTCCCAGTTCCTGTTCATAACTCTGATTTCCGGGGTATCTTCCAGCGTTAAAACCCTGCTATAGGGAGGTAATAGCTCTATCAGCGCGTTAAGAAACGTGGTTTTACCGGCACCCATACCACCTGTTATTAGTATGAATTTCTTATGATCTAGTAGAAACCATAGATATGCGGCTATTAAACTGGAAATAACGTTCTGCTCTACTAGCTGTGCTATGCTAGGTGGGTTGGAAGGGTATTTTCTTATTACAAAGGAGCTACCCCACCTGGAGACCTCTCTGGAATAAGCTATTGAAACCCTATAACCTTCACTTGTAAGCCCTTCTGCCAAGGGGGATAATAGGCTAACAGCTCTTCTAGCCCTGACACCCAACTTATACGCTATTGAATCCGCCTCCTCCTCGTCGATCGTGACGTTCGACTCGAGCCAGATCCCTGATAGCAGTCTATTAAGAACGAAGACAGGTTTATTGGGGCCGTTGACGGAAACCTCTTCGATGTTGTCATCCAGTACAAGAGGATACAACGAACCGTATCCGCTTCTCTTTTTCTCTTCTAGGTAATCACCGCTTACCGGTTCTCGGATACAATACGTGAACCCTGACTCGCTTCTTACTATCTGGTACTCTATACCGTGGCTC
>WALV01000023.1 GCA_015522645.1 Candidatus Tiamatella sp. | reverse complement strand
TGTTTGCAGTGATTGAAAATACTATAATATTTTACCTAGATTTACCTATATGATAATTGTTCGATAGCACGGATGAGGTTAGACCCTATCCCCAGACCGTGATAAGGCAGGGATGAAGAAAAGAAACCCCGTCTGACAATAGGGAGGTGAGCTCATTGCAACTTACCAATGAAATAGGCGAGTTCACAGCAAGAATCCTTATAGCATTTTTCGCCGGTGCACTGATAGGGCTGGAGAGGGAAAGAACTAGAATCAAGAATAAGAAGCAATTTGATTTACCGGGATTGAGAAGCTTTGGGTTAGCGAGCATATATGGCAGTATTATCTCCTACCTCACTATTCACCCATATGGACTTAATGGAGACTTAATAGTTATAATGGGTACGCTAGGCTTCATGATAGTATTCACCTTCTATATAATCCATCGAATGATACTACTAAAACTCTCCGGAATAACAACATACCTTACTCTTTTGATTGCATATATTCTAGGAGTAATGTGTGGTCTCGGCTTACTTGTTGAAGCAGTATCAGCGAGTATTCTAGCAACATTCGTTCTAGCCATCAAATATCCTTCAAGGAAGCTTATAAAAGAACTGTCATATAACGAGTTCATTGCCCTCTTAGAAGTCGGGACTCTTAGCCTTATACTTGGCCCGATAATATACAGTCTAAATATAACCTTTCTAGGCCTAAGTATCTTCAAGGCCTATATATTCTTCATGATAGTCCTCCTAATCAGTCTCTTCTCCTACTTCCTCGTAAAAGTCTTTGGCACAGTAGGTTTAGAGACCAGTGCTGTTCTAGGAAGCTTAGTTAACAGTGAGGCGACTATAGCATCCATAACATCCATACTTGACAAAATACAGGAGGAAATCACCTGGACTAGGCTTCTCAGGTTGTCTACACTCATAGTCATATCAACCCTCCATGTCAAATCCGCGGTACTCGCACTCGTGGCGGTATACACATTCCTAAGTTCGAGGCTGGCAACAGAGCTGATTCTCCCGGTATTAGTCGCAACAATCCCAGCAGTGGGTGTTCTCACTTTCCTATCATTAAGGCATGAGAAAACTATAGGGCCTGAGAAGTTTGTGGTTGAAAGCCCTCTTAACTGGAGTAGTGCATTAAAAACTGCTACAGCTTACTCGATTCTGACGCTAGCAGTATATTTAATCTCTAATACCTGTAAAGAGTTTCTACCTCTAATAGCTTTCCTAGGAGGCCTCGTTAATGCTACCGCAACAATATTCTCTCTAACAGCATATGCCTCATCACTACCATCGTCACTAGTTGCTGGAAGCATGCTTCTATCAATCGCCTCCGCCACGCTGAACAAGGTTTTCTATCTATCGGATAAGACATACCGGAATGGTAAGTGGAAGATGGTATTCGTTACGTCAATACTGATGAGTATACCGTTCTTCGCTGTGGCCCTAATCGAGTTAATATGGTCCTAACCTAACAATTCTTATATACCTGTTAATACACCGTTCAATCATATGTGAAGGACGATAGCGCTTTAGAGAGGAGTTGGATATGTCAAACACTAGTATACTTGAGTTAAACATCGGCCAAAAACCCCTAGAGGAGTATCTTCTTGAAGCAATAACAGCATACCAGAGCGGTATAGAAACCATAGTCATAAAGGGTAGGGGGTTCAATATTTGCAAAGCTGTAGACCTATACAATGACCTACTCGAGAGACTAGGAGAGGACGCGTTTCGAGTTGAGGACGTTAAGATAGGAACTGAAAGAGTCCGAGATAAAGGCAGGACAGTTCCAAGGAGTTTTATTATAATAAAGTTAAGGCCAACGTCCCTCTAAGCAGACCCTATTGTTTCGCCTAACTCACCTCTAGTTATTGACCCTGAAACCAGCTCCTCAACTTGAGCCTTGAGAGTTGTTAGAGCATCGTCAATATCGATCGCTTCATTGTATATAAGGTCCATTACACTCTCCATTACCCTGCTAGCCTCCTCTGATAGTAACTGACTGAAACTCTCCATCACGTAATCGTATGTTTCCATCCCCTGCCTGGTAGGTATAACGAATTTTTTCTTCCTACTCTCAATAATGTATCCATGACGCTTATTCGCGTAGATAGCGCTAGCATAGGTACTAGGCCTCCCTATACCTTTCTCCTTCATGAGCTTTATGAGATCACCACTCTTATAGAGTGACACGGTACTTGACCTATACACGAAGCACTCTTCCACCTTGATCTTTTCACCAGGCTCTATATTCACAATCCATTCTAACGACACCGGCTGGTCTATAAGGTCATACCCATGCTCTATTACTCCAACCACGCCTTTCAGCACAGTCTCTAAGTTATATGGAGCAGTTACTCTCGCCTCTCCCAATAATAGCTTCGCAGGCTTCATTTGACTTGCCACGAATCTCCGGAAAATCAGGTCATAGAGTTTCAAGTGCCAGCTTGTAATTTTGATTTGTACCCTAAGGCTGCCATCGATAATCCTCCTCTTCACCTCCTCGGCATCCAAGGGTTGCGTGGGCCTTATAGCTTCATGGGCTCCGCCCTCACCCCAGGATCTGGGCGATGCTATCGGCTCCATTCCCTTCTTCCTAAGATATTCCAATGCTACTCGTATACCGGTGCTTGATACTCGCGTGCTATCTGTCCTGTGATACGTTATTAGCCCAGCCTCGAACAAGTTCTGGGCGAGGGACATTGTTGTCTCAGAGTTGAAGCCTAGTTTTCTACTAGCATCATATAGGAGTGAATCAGTAGAATATGGTGGAGGAGGGTTTCTACTAGTCTCTACGATCTTCTTATCAGTGACAACTACACGGTCTATTCCTTTCTTCCTTATCTCTCTAGCTAGAGCCTTATCGTTCATGTAGAATACTACTTTGCCTCCATTACTTAACTTGACCGTTACCCCGTATCCAAGGTTCCTTTTCCATTCCTTGTATCTTTCTATTACCCATCCAAGTACAGGTGTTTGAACCCTACCTGCTCCGAACCATTTCTTCCCAAACCTTTCCCATAACCTCCTGGATACAGAGAACCCTATCCACCTGTCTTCTATTCTCCTATAGATCTGTGCCTTCACCAGCTTCATATCAATTCTTCTCGGATTTCTTATAGCCTCAATAATAGCCATCGGAGTAACTTCGTGGAACTCCCCTCTCCATATATTAGCATTATAAGGACGGAGAGTTAGGTATACATCATACGCTATTTTCTCGCCCTCCGTATCGGGATCGGTGGCAATGACTATCTTATCAACCTCTCTGGCCAGCTTAGTGAGTACGTTCAATCTTGTACTGCTGTCGACTATTGCCTCCGTCTCACCGCATATAGGGCACCTGTTTTCAGTGCTCGCGAACCTATGACCGCATGTCAGGCACTTCTTTATCGTGCCATATACAGGCATGAACCCCCATTCCGGTGACCAGCGTACACCATGGAAGCTCTCTTTATCATCGACTACCAGGTCATATAAATGTCCAAGAGTACTTGTTATAGTGACCAGATACGCCCTCCCAGTATCCGGGTCCATTACCGAGGTTTCGTACACGGTTAGCCTTCCATATCTCCTCCTAGCCGGGCGACCCCAGAACCAGGCTATCGTCCTAGCCTTATTTGGGCTCTCGACTATGAACAATAGTGTCTCAATGTCAACCTTCTTACCTATACCTTTCCTCGAGAGCCCCATTTCCTTCAGAAGCTCCTTCTTGTTGAGCTTATCATAAGGTTCGAGTTTGTTCTCGAAAACATAAAACTTAAGCCTATCACTGAACGCGTCTATTCTCTCCTTCACTGGGTCGATTATAACACTCAACCCTTTCGTCATAACCATTTTGTAAAGCCTGCTAGCTCTACCGCTAGCTTGTAGATACGTCGGTATATCCGGTACATCTATGTAAAGCCTCCCATTTCTTTTCACGAGAACGTAGCTGGAGACACGGATCGACCTGCCCTCATCCACGAGCGAGTCATACGCAGCTATAACATATGAACCCCATTCGCGTATCAGGTTCACGAGCATCTCAACCAGGCCGGTTGGACTTATTTTCCCCTGGAGAGCCATTTGCACGAGTTCATAGCTACCAACCTTCTCTAGTAGCAATGAGATCTTCTCTGCCGCTTGACCAGCCTTCGCATCCCCTCTATCCTGGATGCCTGATAATAGGCTAATGAGTCTCTGAGGGTTTTTCACAGCGTTATCTATGGAAATCCTCCTACCGGGTACTCCTATGAAGACAGTGTAACGCACTTTCTCGGGTAAGTCCAGTCCCCTGACGATAACACCGTACCTCGATGCCATGCCAACAATCAAGTCAGCCTTGCCTTCCGAGAATCTTCTAACGGCTTTACTGCTCCCGGTTAATGCTTGTTCCACCCTCATCCCTGTCTCCTTCAGGTACTCGACTATTTTGACAGCCTCTCCTTTCCCATGGATCTGGGATACAAATACTAATCCACCAGGCCCTAGTTCTCTAACCACTTTAGCAAGATCCTCGTATATGTTGCCAGTTACAATGTAAGAGTCTACTATGTCTCTCATATAATCGCTTCCTCCGCCGACTTCGAAACCCAGTAGCTCTTTAAACAGGAAGTGCTTGAACCCTCTAGGCCTTCCTGTTGCTGTCGCGATTACAAGCTGACCTATAAGCCTGTCCTTTACGGATTCGCCTAGAGTTTTCTCGAGGCCTATTACTTTGGTTTTCAACTCCTCTATAATGCTTTCTCTACTATTCTTCAGCTCCGCGAAGAACTTTAGCCTTGTTTTAACCAGCTTGTATGCTATCTCAACGCTTTCCGGGGGGAAGCCTAGAAGGACTAGCACCCTATCTATGTTCTTCGAGTTCCTAAGCAAGCTATCTACATCATCGATGATAATATAATCGAAGCTCTCTTCTGAGAGTAGCTCATATCGTCTTTGGAGGAATCCTGTGGTTATGACTAGTATATCATAGTCTCCTGCCGCTATTCTAGAAAGGGCCTCTTCCCTTTTCTTCTTACTCATACTGCCATAATAATAGACTATGGATACTTCCTCCCCGGAATTCCTAGCTATTTCAGCAAGCTTTCCTGCGACTTGGATGACAAGATTCTCAGTAGGTAGAATATAGAGCACTCTCCCTTCCCCACCGGATGCCTTGTATACCGCGTAGGTCATGAGGAGGGTGCTCTTACCTACACCAGTAGGAGCTATAATCGCGAAGCTTTGACCATTCAGGAGCCGTTTCGCCCAGCTAGTCTGTGCACTCCACAGGCTACTTCCATTAGCTTTCTCAAAGAACTCTCTGAACCGTTCATACTCCCTTTCCTGTATCCAGAGAAGCGAATATCTGCCTGTTACACCATTCTCCCTGAGGGCGCGGTAGACTTCCCCCACTCCTCCCTTCACAGGATTAGGTAGGCATCTCTCACATGGCAATCCCTTCTCCAGTCTCTCAGCGGTAATCGGTCCACCGCAGTTAGGACAGCCCT
>WALV01000022.1 GCA_015522645.1 Candidatus Tiamatella sp. | reverse complement strand
CCACAACTCATCCCTCCTGTATTCGAGTAATCTAACAGGTCCCTGCTCTTTTACGCGTCTATTTCTAGTGTCTTCAACGGTTTCCCCTTCGTTATTTAATGATATGTGCGTTTAGACTTATTAACCTTTGATTAGCTATACGTGTCAGGACGAGATTACTATATGGGTATGAGATAATTTAAAATACATGCAGACAAATTAATTGATTCTCCAGGAACGGAAGCGGCCGTCGTCTAGCCTGGACTAGGACACCGGCCTTCCAAGCCGGGGGTCCCGGGTTCAAATCCCGGCGGCCGCACCAAAACCCTAGAATTGATAAGCTATACCGATTCTGTGTCTCCGGTAAACCTTTATTATGTAACAAATATCGGAAAAAGTCATGATAAAAGAACCACTAGTGTTAAAGTTCTTTCTTTTCTGTCTGCATTGTTGTTTTTTGCTGGAATGGAGCTAGTTTTGTTTTTAGTTGTGGAATGTTTCGTTTTGGTATGAGGTATATCCAGGGGGCTAGCTTTTCTCCTCCGAGTTTTTTGAGTAGGCCTCCGACGTGGTACGTTTTTCCTTTTATTGTTATTCTTTTTCCTTCTATAAGTACGCGTAGTTTTTCTCTCTCATTCTTGTCCCGTGGCGGGGTTATTTTGATCAGTACCGGGCGGTCGAGGTCGAGTATTGACTGAGCGTATAGTATACCTTTGTATAGGACTGCTTCCCAACACGTGTTTCCCGCCTGCACTGGTATTTTAGTAGTTATTTCAGCTTCTCTCCAAGCCTTAACAAGCGCCCCTGGCTCAGGCCTTGTCCGCTTTCTTATGCTGTAGATGTAGAGGGCGGCGGCAACCCTGTAGTCCATTGTTGACCTGGCAGCTATGTATAATGCAATGTGAACATTTTCCCTATCATCTGGCCTAGCCGTCCATCGTGGTAGCATGACACAGATGACACATTCATCTTTACATTCATCGATACAGAGCATCCATCCCTCGAGCGAGGCTATTAGACTGCCTAGATTAATCATCAATACCAGTCACCTCCCTGTGCCTAGTAACTTCTTATATTTCTCGATGAACCTCTCGATTCTTCTTACAAGTACTTCATAATACTCAGGGCTTACTTTTCCTGTTAATTCCTTAACTAGTTTTTCCAAGTGTGTAGAGTCTACAGCCACTTTTCTTAAATGTATAATATCTGCGAGATAATCTATGTCGGAACCTAAAGCCTTCGCAACAAGGACGGCATGGCCCTCAAGAACTCTCATATCATTGATCTTCAATACGTGATCCAACAACCTCTCAGGTATGTAGATGTCGAAAACAGGGTATAGGATTTCAATAGGTTTACCGGCATCAGCATAGAAGCCACCCGCCTCACTTCTCCCTATTGGGAAACCGATGGCTTCGAGCTTATCTTCCACCCGCCTGTCGAATACGATCATCGGGTCAGGCACATATATGTCTATATCCTTCGTCTCATAAACATAATCTACTGGAAGCCAGCCCTGAATAATCAGGGCATAAGTACCTACAATAACAGGACTATACTTGAGAGATTCTAAAACCTCATATATCCTTTTTACAGCACTTAACAGACCCGGATCCACGTTAGCTCACCAAGAAAAAATTATTCTGCCAGGCGCATATAACGATTACGTAGGAACCTATCATTGAGGAGTAATTGTCTATAGTTATTGTTGTGTATGGGATCATTAAAACCGGTTATATTTTTTTAAACAAATATCCTAAACCTAAGAGAAGATATACCAGTGTTCAACAGTATTTTAATATGTCCATGACTAAGCAGAAGGTCTCCATAATAATAAGAATTAGGATACTTAAATGAAATGAGTTGACTGGTCTCCCCAAATACGAGATACTAGTATTGAGGTGGCATACAGAAGTTATAAACAGGATTGCTTTTCTTCCAGGAACCCTGCCTCCTTCACTTCCGATTACCTCCCCCTTTATCCAGCATTAAACCAAGGGGAGATGCGGAGCTTTATCCGGAGCCGGAGGATATACCCCAGGAGGTCCGCTAATGGCTTTTGCTAGAGGCTAGGAACCGGGGAGTTAAACCGTCGAGCCTAGGCCTCAGCAGGAGCTTCTATTATCAATTAATAAAAATGAAAAGACTGGTTCCCAGTAGGGTAGTGTCGAGACTACTAGAGGTTCTCCCCGATGACGCTGTCTTGAAGGCTGACCCGGTGTTCTTCTCCAACTATATTAGATACTCTAAGCTGGATCTTCCCGTGGATAAGCTTGTTCAGCTACTGGTTGACTATATTCGGAAGCATCCAGCTAGTGCCAAGATCCACCTCTCCTCCCTGCAGAAGGAGGCTGAGAGGCTTGGTTTAACCGGTAAAGTCGTCAGGGTTACCCGGACCCAGCTTAGAGAGTTCGAGGACTACCTATTGGCTAGGGTGAAAACCGGGGACTTAACACGGGACACAGCGAAAGACTATACCCGCTACATAAATAGAGCAATGAGAGACCTAGACTACACACTGAACCCGCATAACTTGAGGCGTTATATTAGGAGCCTCCAGGCAACCCATCCCGGAGTAGCGAACCACACTTATAAAGCGTTGAGACTGTTTGTCCGCCATAAGGTCCAGAAGGCGGCGGCTGAGCCGGCGAGTAAACAGTAAACCAAGTATCCACCGGCACCGCCAAGTCCACATATGGAGACGATACCTTAACCCTCAGAATATACTTGCCTACTGGAAGGTCGACATTAACCAAAGCAACACCAGCATAATTAGTTAGCCCAGACCCAACTGGAACCTATACACCACTCATATTAGCCTCAACACTAACCTATACACCACTAACAGGCTCCCGGGTCACAGAGTCGACCAGAGACACCCTAGCCGTAACAGGGACCCCCTCAACAGTATGGTTAACAGGTAAATCAATCCCCCCGCTAACCATCTCAGTGACAACAACATCACTAGCCTTAGAGAAACCTGACAAGTACCTACTATTACCGGGGAAGTAAGCAATAAGCCTATGAACGCCCCTATCCCTCAAAACAATATACCCGCTTGCACTACCATCTACTCCTGTCGTAAGGACAGTCAAGTTATGGAGACCATCATTACCTACCTCAGCTATTACAACAGGAGCGTTACTAGGATTACCGTAGAAATCCCTGACCTCCACGGAGATATTGAAAGGCTCATTAGCAACAACACTCCCAGGCACACTCATATCTACACTAGAGGGGACACCCTCCTCGCTAACCATGAAAAAGTCAGTAGCAACATCCTCACCGCTCACTCCCGCAACAGCAACAACAGCGTAAGGACTAATCTCACTAAACCAAACCGCTTTAGGCCAATCAATATCTGTCTCCACAGCATTCGAGAGACTCAGATCACTAAGAGAAACAACCAGAACATACCTCTGCACACCAATGAAAACAGCCTCCCCACCACCATAACGCCCAACACTAGCCCTCGGACTAGGAGAGGATAGACCTCGAGGACAACAGACTTAACAACCCTACCCGTACCAGGATCCAATAATACTACCCGGGGAAGGTAGACACCAATACTATAACTAGTACCAACAAGCAAAACTAAACTAGAACCACCGACATCAACCAGTCTAACATAAGATATCGAACCCTTGTCGAACCCATAGTCAGACAAGTTATATTCCACAATATGATCCCAGCCAACCCTATAAACAAACAAGCCATTAGAACCATCATAACCAGCATACCATGGAACATCAACATCAGCAAACCTCTCACCGATATCATCATAAGACCAAGCCGTGGAAGCGATAATAGCCTTCAAGGAATCACTAACATTCCTATCCACAATAAAAGTAGAACCAGAACTAGTATTATAAACAACCACCCCAAGCCTACTAGAACCTCCATAATCATCATAAATAGGGAAAACAACAAACCCATTCTTAAAAGATAATGATATCAACCTATCTTGATAGTCCTCAGGTGTTATATGGTCGCTGGGGAAACTTATAGTGTAAATTACTCTATTATTTCCATTTTCGAAGGAATATAATATTAACGAGTCTACTTGCCAAATGCCATTAGAATAAAAGTCAAATCCCGAGCGGACTAAATATTAGTATTCTGGGTTTGGCAGGCTAGAAGCTTCATAAGGTGCTGAGAACATAGGGTACCCTGTTAAACCGTTTATAGTAGACCACTCCCACGTCGATGAATCAACTACATATACCGAATGGTAATTGCACCAGCCATCACAAAATACTCGTCCACTTGCTGGTAGTCTTAGTTTACCTGTATCATAATACAATGGTGTGACAACTGGCATATTATACCATTGCGTGTAGTTTGATATTATGTTTCCTGTCCAGTTGTATACTGTGAACCTGTTCGCGTATTCATTGTCTATTACCGATCTGTTGTATGCTACGATGTATGGTGTTAGGGTTTGGTTTTCTTCTCGTAGGACTAGTCCTCCTATGGTGAACATTCCGTGTGCTTTGAATAGTTTTCTTATAGGTGGTGTTTGACTTGTGTATTCTGTGGTTGCTGCTTGTGCCGGGATTGCCGGATGTAATGTTGCTAGTACTACTAGTATTGTTATTATTAGTGTGAGGAGAAGGATTTTATTTTTACCCAGGTTTATCTGGCTTATGGTTATCCCCTCTTTTTAAGGGATTATTCTTAGAATGTGGTATTCTTCTAATACTATATTATTTCTATTCTTAAAAAATAAAAGCATATTGTTTTTGTTATCCTGGTATTCTTTTATGTTTAATTTACTTTATACTATATTTATGTAAATCATATATATTTTCATATTATTCTCATTCAATTTGCTTCACGTTTATTCTGTTTATAAATCTATTCGATAATGATATTTAAATCATAGAACATCTGGAAAAGGTTAGGTTGAAGATGGTGCCGCATGGATCCGGGTAACTGTGATATTAGTGAGTTCATAGGTTATACTGGGAAGGGTTGTGTGCTCGAGTTGTACGTGGTGCCTCATAGTTCCAGTGATCACTTTGTGGTGTCCGATGGGGAACTCGTTTTTTATTCTAGTAGCAGTTGTAAGGGGCACGGTGTTAACTATGGGTTAATCCGCTGGTTTAAAAGGTCTATTGGAGTTGAGCCTGTTATTGTTAGGGGATGGTCGTCCAGGTCTAAGATATTATTGTTCCCTGGTTTAAGGAGGGAGGAGTTGGCTGTTAAATTGAGGGGCCTCATAACCTGTAGGGATGGTGGTGTATCAGGTGGCTAATAGAGACATTATGCTGGAGTTATTGATTGTAGTAGCGATACTCTCATTAATAGCATACTCATTACACTACAATTCCACGCAAACTAGTATACCACGCGGAACAAGGGTTAACACTACATCAACCACTAGCATTACAAGTAATACGCCTCCAATAGGGAAGGGGGGAGGGAGGATTAATTTTAGTGTGATTAGGTTGGGGGATGCCTGCCGTTTCATCGAGTCCCAGGAAGCGGATCACCTTGGCTTAGTTGTAGCGGCTAAAGAGGGGAGCGGCGTTGACTCTACTCGTATTTACCTCTTGCATGATAACTATCTCGCTATGCATGCTTTGGAAACATGTAATTCTAGCCTAGCCTGGAGGATTAACGAGTCCCTCGGGAGGTACAATGTGACAGGCGACCCTAGGTACGGTGTATTATTCGGGTATCCGTACATGTATGCTATACCTTTGGGTAACCACACATACCCTGTGAAGGATATATTTGTAGACGGTAGGAATCTAACAATAATGATCGATAATATATCATCTAGATACCCTCTGAAAAACTGGCTCGAATACGTAGACTGGGTAGAGCTGATGGGAATAAACGACTTGTTAAAAGGAAACTATACCGGATCCCTAAAACTCTATTTCACCCTGATGGATAAGTGGGACGGATACGGCTTCACTGACAAAACTTCAGGCAACAAAAACGGGTACGACTTGTACAAACTAGCCCTCGCAGTATACTATTACAGAGCACTAGAGAACTGCGGGTTCAAAGTAGACAATAGCTTTCTCAATAAAGCACTCACTATACTAAAGGACATGCAGGGAAAAGACGGGGGATTCCACACAGGCTACCTAGTAAAAAACGGGGCCATCGTGCCGCTTGGCGGGGAAAACGTTGAAACAACCTCACTAGTCATAATATCACTATACCAGAATCCACCTGTATGCTCCAATAACCAGTAAACTCCGAAACAGGGGAGATAGTTAATATGATCAACAGCATCCCCCAATCTTCATTATACTAGTATATATGCCCTAGTCACAACCCATATATACTCCTACATCCTAACAAACCTACCGAAAAAACAATGGAGGTAAACTGAGTTGAACATGAAACTAGTAATAACCGCCCTAATACTAATGGTCGTAGCATCCTCACTAGGAGTAGTAAACGCAACAGTATTCCACGTAGGAAACCTAACAGGAAACATTAGAATAGCTAACAACCAAGGTCTAACAGCATCAAAAGCCGCAGAGTTAGGAGGGGCATGCGCAGGATTCTACACTTATTATGGCACTAATGAAGGTACGATTAAAACACAAGGAGTTCTTCCTCCTGCTGGAAGTAACAACTACGATACAATCTCGAATAACGGAACTGAGTCGCTAGGAGTGAAAGTGGAATACAATGACATAGCTTGTCAGTGGGGTTCAGGTTCATCTCTCAATACCACTTATTCGACAGCTACTGTAAAACTAAACGTTACAGCTGGACACTGGTACATAAAGGACTTCCTAGGCTTCGGATACCCTAACATGGTCAATAGCCAGGAACCTTCAACGATTTACGTCACGTTTAAGGTCAATCAACCATTAAGCGTATCAGGAGTTAATACAGCTAACTTATATGTATATGATAATACAACCACCCCTCCGACATTGAAAGATACAATAAACTTGCTCAATACTGGTACATACGGTCCAATACAAATTAGCAAAGGCCAAGGATTCCAGTTGGACTTAGAAATAGTATCATCAAGTGGATCTGGGTCAGGTAGCTTCACAATAACGTATTACGTTTCTAGCAATAGTGAATTACCTAGGTAATCACAGCTTTTCTTTTTCTTTCTTATGTCTCGTTTGTAGGTTGGGTGAGGGTTGAGAACTGGAGATGCTGTGTTAATAATTGTATGGACCGTTCTTCTAGTATTGTTTCTAGGTAAAACTCTCGGCCTACCTGTCGGTCTTATGCTTGTTTCAGGTGACTCGATGAAGCCCACGCTCAACCCTTACGATCTTGTTGTTGGCGTGAAGCCCTCCTTTGAGGGGGGTGTTGATGTAGGCGATATTGTTGTGGTCGTTATCCCGAGAGGGGATTGGAGGACTACTGGGATTATACACCGGGTTATTAGTTTGTTCGAGGATAACGGTGTTAGTTACGTTGTTACAAGAGGGGATAATGTAAGGTTTAGTGATCCACCGGAACCGGTTAGCCGTGTGAGGTATATTGTGGTAGGCAGGATACCTAATTACATAACGATACCGGCTATAGGTTTTGTCCTGGGTTTCCTAGTTGCTTATTACGCTATGTACTATCCTTATAAGCGTTGGGAGACAGGTATTCTACCGCCACCTGGTAGCGTGGCGGCTGTCATATTGGTTGTGTTCGCATTATTCAACGCGGCGTATATAGGTGCCGTATACGTCGACAACACGCCTATCCGATTCACGATGCCTATATCTGTATCGGAGAGCGTTGCTATGGACCTGTATAATAGTAGTGTTATTGTGAAGTTGGACTATGCGAATACTAGTTTATTGGGTGTGGATAACTGCGTTTTCCTCCTCAGCGGTCTAAGGTTTAACGTTAAGGCTGTACTAGAGGATTCCGGGCCTCCCGCGGTTATCAGAGTACCTATACCTGAAGAGCTTTGGTCAGCGGTTTGGAACTACACTAGTAGAAATGTTTATACACTACCATCTTACCCGGCGGGTGTCGAAGAGGATTTTACCCTCAGGTGTAAGGTAGAGTTCAGGGAGGGCGTTTTAACGGACTCTTTCCCCCTCAGAGTCGTGTGGAGGGAGCCTTTATTCCTTCAAGGAAGCAATGGAACCTTGGTCATTGTTAATAGGAACCCTGTTCCGTTGAACATGCATATTTACCTGCTTGACGTGAACCTGTCTAAGACTATATTCATGGGGAACCTGACTGTAGATGGGTCGAGTAACTTAACTATTAGGATTCCCGGTATGAGTAGGGGTCACTTGGTTAGGGTTCAGGCCTTCTATGATTTCCTCGGTAAGCAAAGGTTTTACGGGGGGTGTATTCATGGCTAGGAGTAATGGGCTGTATGGAGGGTATTGGCTGCTGAGGGAGTCTGTTGACAGGGCGACAGAGTATATTCATATGCGGGGCTTGGAGAGAGTTGTTGTTGCGGCAGCGTCTGCCCTAGTTCTAGCTGTGAATATTATTATTGTTTTCATATCGGTTGAACCCTTATACAGGGTTACAGGTGGAATAGCCAATGGATATATTGGTATTGTAAGCTATAAGCTCACCATACTAGGCAGAAACCAGCTTCTCCCCCAGATGGAGAGCCTACGGGACCTCTCGTTCCTACTAATATTCGCCTCAGTCTACTCGATCATACTCATCCTCCCATCAATCCTATACCCTAGTAGGAGAGTCCCGAGAATACACCTCGAAACAGCCGCCGCCGGATACATTGTCTCCGAGCTCGGGTTAACCCTACTAGTATCCTTCTTGAGAATAATCCAGGACAATACAATCCCATCAATTCCCCTAGACGGGTCCCTGAGAACAGAATACGGGTTCTTCCAGCTGGCGGGATCAGAAGGGTATAACACCAGGTTCGGTATCATGGCTCTACACATGAGGGAGTACTTCATATTCATCGGTATCCTGTTCATCTTCATGGCGGTTATATTGGTCCTATACACTACAGAGTATTATAGGGAGGTAGAGGAGGCAGCCCCACTAATACCTAACCCCAGTTAGCGTGGTGGCCTGAATATGGCTGAGAACAAAAGAGGGAAGAGTAAGATTGCTACCGGGCTGCTATTACTACTCGGCATACTGTTCGCTACAGCAGTCAATGCGTCAATGATGAGAATAGGAAGCCTCCAAGGTAACACTAGAATTACAGGCCCCGCTATCTGGTACAATGAAACAGGGACACCAGGGGTAAATACTTCATTTTCGCTGTATCGCCAGAAAGCAAATGTTACTGGAACCGATTATAACCTGGCTCTACATGTATATGACCATAGTGATACTGAGGGAATTATAGTATATAAGGACTGGTACATTAATACCGGTGAAGGAGAGAGATTAAAGATTGCCAGGGCTAATATCACTTTCTATGGTGTAAACATAACCAGTGACCCCAATAATATGGGGCTTGTAGTCACGGAAATAGAGTTGTCCGGCGAGTATAACGGGCAGAGCTGTATAGCGTTCTTCTCCTTCTATTACTATAAGAACAACATTCTAGTGCCCTCATACGAAGTGGCGGACACGACAAGCGGATACAGCGTTATCGATACAGGTGAGGGAGGCCATATAAGGATTAACGGGTGGGACAAGCATATAGCCTATATTCGTCTTTCTTATACCAGGAATAATAAAGTTACTGTTACCTGGAAGCTTGACGGTGAAACGGTTTACCGGATGAAAAACTATAATATAGGAGGCCTGTGCTCCGCTCTCAAAAAGAACCATGTTTCATACGTGTCTTTTAACACAGGCCTATACGATCCCGGCACGAAGTATGACTTATTCATAGACAATGTGTCTCTGAGGGTGAGAACAACTAAAACCACCTATAATCTCAACGAGAAGTTTACCGATGGTGTTGATAACCACCTCGAGAGGACTTATACTATTCAAAACGGTTCCAATATAATTACAGTTGACGAGCCGCCAGATACGAGGGTAGGCTCTTACATTGAATACGCGGTATCGGAGCCCGTCCTCGCTGTCGAGACCAGTATTAATAATGGAGGCCTCCTCCAGTCAAGACTAAAGCTGAGCGACGGCTACTGTTACTCGGGCTATAACACTTATTCTACTCCAATAGAAGTAGAGAACATCGAGGATACAAACCTGGATTCTATTACAGTATTGATTAACCTCTCATCAAGCAACTTCAATGACTGGAGCAAGTTGTCATCTAGTGGGAGTGATATATACGTTACAGACGCTAGTGGATACCCTCTCTACTACTGGATAGAATACCTGAATAAAACACGGGAGAGAGCACTGATACTTGTGAATGTCACTAATCTACCTAAATATTCTAGGAAAACCATTTACTTGCATTACGGTGGATTTAACCCGTATGCATCATACCGTGACCCGGATAAGGTATACGAGTTCTACGATGACTTCAACTATACAAGCCTGAGCGGCATGACGTCCAGCGGTAAGTGGCAGGCCGTGAATAGTAGCGCGGTTATGAATGTAAGTAACAGCAATATATACATAACAACTGACAACAATATATATGCTGTTAGAACAGCTAAACAGTTCGGGGAACCCCTAACGATAGACTACTCATTATGGGCGTGCAAAAACAATAGTGTGGATTGGGACGCTGGGATAGCCCTCGGATCCAGCGAGTCTGGAACCGTCATGTTCGTTGACGACATGAATGTGCCGGGGGGCTCTAGTCAAGGATACTCCCCGGACTACATGGCGATAGCCCCCTATAATTGGAACCCAAGTAGTGCTATAGACCAACTCCCAGACACAGATGCCAGGAGGGATATGAACTGGCTTATTCCCCACATTTACAGGGTAGACATTAACTCTAACCTTTACGTGTGGTTCAATGATACAACTGACGGTAGGTGGAATAATAACGAGTCGCTAAATGACATAAAGTCAAACGTTCTACCTGGATATATATGGTTGATGAACGATGGAGACAACGATAACAACTGTGCTATTTACGGGTGGATAGGAGTGTTACCCTACAGTGTTTCATCTCAATCGATATATAGGGTTCACGTTATGGAGGAGGCAGAGCCATTACTCTTGGAGTACTTGGAGAATGCTACTAATACAAAGTGGAACACGAAACCCGTATACGCTTTTGGATACACCAATTTACCTGGCTTGGAGAGCGATCTGATCGATCTAATAGTGGATAACAATGTATTACCAGGTAATTTATCAGAGATATTTGTATTCACCTCCCAGCCTGCCGGCGCGGCAACCAGCTGCATTCTAGACACAGTTAACTCATACTATCTTAATCCTTCAGCCATAACTCCCCTCATTGTCTTCCTTGAGGATGAAATAAACATGTCTACAAGTAATTAGCATAGGAGACCTTGCGGTCCTACTAAAAAGCTATCAAATTACACCCATATCTCTTAATTAGGTCGTCTAACCCGAACTCAACTCTAATCTAACCCTTCCGCTCTGGCTATACGGGATGTTAGCCAGGCTCGAAGTTCTAGGGAGGAATTACTGTGAACAGATCATTCCATGGGTGCTTGATTGATTATTTTCCTGTGAAGATTGGTTTTCTTTTTTCTAGGAATGCTGTTATTCCTTCCTTCATGTCTTCTGTTTTGAGTGACATCATCATTCCTAGCATTTCGTATAGTAATCCGGATTGCATGCTGCATTCCATTCCCCTCTCTATGGATTTCTTTGCTGCTGTTATCATTAGCGGGCTTTTCCCGGTTATTCTCCTGGCGAATTCTAGTGTTGTATTCCATAAATCCTCTTCCGCTGTTACTACGTCAACCAGGCTTATATCCTTTGCTTCTCTAGCAGTGATGGTTTCACCCGTGAATATGAGTCTCTTAGCATTCGCTTCTCCCACTCTCCTCGTTAACCGTTGTGTTCCACCCCATCCAGGGATAAATCCAAGGTTGACCTCGGGGAAGCCGAATACAGCGTTCTCACCGGCGAAGATGAAGTCGCAGCTGAGAGCTAGTTCGACCCCTCCTCCTAGAGCTATACCATTCACCATTGCAATAACAGGTTTGGGATAATTATCGATGAAGTCGTATAGCCTCATCATCTCATCGGTAACCTTGTAGTAGTCAAGGACCGCCGTTGGGCTCTCCATTTTGAACCCCGGGTCCTTCAAGTCGTCTCCCGAGGAGAATGCTTTTCTCCTGCCCTCTTTCTCGGCACCAGTAATTATGACTACCCTAATATTGTCATCGTATGCTAATCGTTCCAGTTCAACGGCGAGTTGCTTTCTCATTGGAACGTTTATAGCGTTCATTGCTTCGGGCCGGTTTAGAACCAGTTTCACAATACGCGTATCTGTTTCCTCTAGTCTAACTAGGTCATTCATCCCTACTTCCTCTCTGGTAGTAATGTTTTACCCCACTATCCTGCACGTATCAGTCATCGGCTAGTCTCTCGTACTCCTTGATCAACTCTTCCCGTATGACTTTACCGGACGTCGTTAAGGGTAATTGATCCTTGATTATTATCCTCTTAGGCACATTATACGGTGCCATGTTCCTCTTACACCACTCTAGGAGTTCTTCCTCGGTTAACTTACCCTGGTACTCTGGTTTCAGTTTGACGAAGGCTACCGGTACTTGGCCCTTCTTAGGGTCACTTACACCTATTACTCCTACTAGCTGTATTGCCGGGTGCTTGAGCATTATGAACTCTATTTGAGTGGGGTAAACACTGACTCCTGAAACTTTAAGCATGTATTTCTTCCTGGATATATAGTAGAAGAATCCGTCTTCATCATACATGCCGATGTCTCCTGTGAACAGCCAGCCATCCTTGAATGCTTTAGCTGTCTCCTCAGGCCTCCCCACGTACCCGGTTACCACGGATGGGGACTTTATTGCTATTTCACCCTGTCTTCCTAGCGGTAGGAGTTCACCGTTTTTGCCGACGATCTTTATTAGAGTTCCAGGGCAGGGGATACCGCAGAAGGCTCCACCGTATTTTTCCGAGCGCTCAATATCCAAGTCGTTTTTATGGAGGCCTGATGTGAACGTGTCGCTTGTATGGCTCTCAGTTAACCCGTACGCGGCTTCCCTTATTGCTGCGCCGGTGAGCTTTTTCCACTGGTAGCGTAGGTCTTTTGTTAGAGTTTTAATGAAGCTTGAACCCATACAGTTCCTCAGCGAGGATAGGTCGTACTTACCTAGGTCAGGATAGCCGAGTATCTCCCAGTACAAGTCGAATGGTGCATACATAGTTGTAACCCTATACCTGTGAATAGCCTCTAACGCTGCTTTAACATCCCACCTAGTTAGGACAACTATGGTTGCACCGGCTAGCGTTGGCCCTATGACTCCAACATTATTACCTGCAATCCAGAAAATAGGCATAGCAGCCAATACAACCTCGCTCCTACTCAGCTCTCTAGCGTACTCCGCGAAGTCAATTCTCTTGCCGGGGTAGTCAGCTACCAGGGGCTCGGCGAAGAGGTGGTAGGTTGCTGTGCAAGCAGCTGTATACAGAATATCTAAATGCTTATGGTATACTCCTTTCGGCAGCCCGGTTGTTCCCCCCGTGAAGTTCATCGTCGCGTTATCATCTATTGACACATTCACCACCGGCTTCTCGGGAGATGCCTCGTCAACCACTTCTCTTAAATATCTGGCCCTACTCACTCCTCCGGGCAATGTTTTAATGGATGGGTGAATAGGGATCTCAGGCTTCTCGGGTAGGAACTCGTTATAAGAGGCCAGTATGATTTCGGTGTTGCTGCCTAGTGCTTTACCCGCTGCATCATTTACAGTAGGGTAGATCAAGTCCAGTGTCACTATGAACTTAGGATTGGACTCCTTGAAGAAGTATTCTAGTTCTATGCCTTTCAACAT
>WALV01000021.1 GCA_015522645.1 Candidatus Tiamatella sp. | reverse complement strand
GTATTAGAAGAACTTAATCCGTTGAAAGTGTCCACAAGAAGAAGATTTAGGGTTTTTGAGTATAAGAACAGGCATAGAATGCCCCGCTTAAACATAGTAGTTAAGCTATTGGATGACCCTAGTTCTATCAACTCGGTAAATGAGTATAGGAATATTTTAGACGAATCTATTAGAAGATACTTGAGTTATGAGAGCATTGGAAGACATTTTCATTCCTATGGCTCGTCAGTAAAGATTATGCTACGGCATAACATTAGGGTCAATAGACTGGAGGAACTGGATCAGCTACGACAGGTTGTTTATGATGAGCTTATGAACCTCTATAAAGAAATAGCGGAAGCTATCTATGATATTAGCAGTGTTTTACGACTAAATGTATTTTGGGATGATGTTAATTCTATTAGAATTGTTGAAAAAGAAACTGTTGTATATGACTTAACCGTACCAGAGTCTGCGAATTTCATTGGTGGTTATGGACCGGTCATACTACATAATACAACGGCGGCTCATGCCCTTGCTCACGACTTGTATGGTGAGGATTATAGGACTTATTTCTTAGAGTTGAACGCGTCTGATGAGAGGGGGATTGATATAATTAGGAGTAAGGTTAAGGAGTTTGCTAGGAGTAGGACTCCTCCCGGGGTTCCGTTTAGGATTATTCTTTTGGATGAAGCTGATAATATGACTAGTGATGCGCAGCAGGCTTTGAGGAGGCTTATGGAGCTGTACACTGTTTCCACGAGGTTTATACTTATAGCTAACTATCCTTCCAGGATCATTGACCCTATACAGAGTCGTTGTGCTTTGTTCAGGTTTACACCTCTTAGCAAGGAAGACGTTGTTTCCCGGCTTGCATTCATATTGAAGAATGAGGGGGTTGATTACGAGGAAGATGGCTTGGAGAGTATCTTTGAAATATCTGAGGGAGATATGAGGAAGGCTATTAACGTGCTTCAAGCAGCTGCTTCCCTCGGGAAAGTGACTGTCTCAATGGTCTATAAGGTTGTAGGCCTGGCGCATCCTGTTGAAATTAGAGAGATGATACAGACAGCCCTTAAGGGAGACTTCGACCTAGCTAGGTCGAAGCTGAGGAAGCTCATGGTCGAATACGGTTTGTCGGGTACGGATGTGCTGAAGCAAATACATAGAGAGCTTTTCGGGAATAATATACAGATTCCAGAGGAATATAGGGTTCTAATAGCTGACTACCTAGGTGAAATACATTTTAGAGTCGTTGAAGGATCAGATGATGATATCCAGCTCACAGCATTCATAGCATGGTTATCAATGCTAGGGCGCAAGCTGGGGGAGTAATAAGCGGTGGCTCACAGGATACCGTGGATAATCAAGTATAGGCCTCGTAAGGTAGAGGATGTAGTCGACCAAGACCAGGCGAAGAAGATTCTCATACCTTGGATTGAGGAATGGGCGAGTAACCGTATTCCTTCCAAGAGAGCTGTATTACTCTGGGGGCCACCTGGTGTTGGTAAGACAAGCCTGGTAGAGGCTTTAGCTAGGACCTATGGGTTCGAGGTAGTAGAGCTGAATGCTAGTGATTTCAGGAGGAAACAAGATGTTGAAAGGATAGTTGGTGTCGCAGCTACTAGGAGGAGCTTGTTTAAGAAAGGATATATCATACTGCTAGATGAGGTTGACGGCATAGCCGGTAGAGAGGATTACGGCGGAGTTGAAGCGATAAATCGGATCATAGATTATACGAAGAACCCTATTGTGATGACGGCGAATGACCCATGGAATGATAAACTAAGATCGTTACGCATGAAGGTTTCTATGATTCAGTTTAGACCGCTTGGTAAGAGAGATGTAATGAGCGTCCTCAAAAAAATCTGTAGCATAGAAAAGTTATTCTGCGAAGACCAAGCTCTGTCGTATATAGTCGATAAGGCTGAGGGGGATTTAAGAGCCGCTATAAACGACCTCCAAAACGTTGGAGAAGGATACGGGAAGGTTACATTTGATCTAGTCGTTAATCTTGTTAGAGAGAGGTATAAGAGTATAGACATATTCAAGACTTTGACTAGGATATTCTACGCTCGATATGGTTGGGTAGCAAAGAATGCTGTCTCCAATAGTGAAGTCGACTACGAGACAGTTATGGCTTGGATCAATGATAACATGCCACGTAAGCTAGGTGATCCAAGGGACCTCTATAGGGGGTTTGACTCCCTATCAAGGGCTGACGTAATGCTTTCTAGAGCCAAATTCAAAACAGCATGGGAACTTCTATCTTACGTGTTCGACTATTTAGGGCCGGGTATTGCTTTCGCGAGGAAGTATGGTCCAGTTAAGAAAGAGAGGTTCGGATATCCTGAAAAAATAAAGTTAATGGGGAGGAGCAAAGAGGTTAGAGGAACACGGGAGAGATTAGCTAGACTGGTTGGCCAGAAAATCCATGAGTCAAGGAGAAAAGTTAAATCCGAAGTCCTGCCTTATCTAACCGTCATTTTCAGGTATAGTCAAGAGCCCAGCATACCAGCTAGACTAGCTATAGAATTGGAATTGGAAGATAAGATGATTGACTTCTTAGCTGGGGGGCGTAGCAAAGAGATTAAAGAAACAATGGAGTCTTTAAGGTATGGTACTGAAGCAGGCGAGAAGAGCCAGCAGAAACTAACAGGAAAAGCCTCCACAGGCGAGAGTAAACGAAGGCCCGGTAGGAGAAGAAAACCTAGTAAAGACACAAGGTTCAAGCCATTATTCTAGTTTGACTTTCTCCTCTACCCTGACTTCTTCTATGAAGGTCTCAGGGTAATTCCCATGCTCATCCTTCTCGTATTTCTTCACCATGTCCCATATAGTTAGCAGGGAGGCCATGACTCCTGTTAACGCGTCCATTTCAACACCTGTTTTCCAGGTTGTTCTCACTTTAACCATAGCTTTTATCCTGTCATCACCTATCACATTGAACGTTACTGTTATCCCGGTATAGGGTATGGGGTGGCAGTGGGGGATTATTTGCGGCGTGTTCTTAACTGCTAGTAGACCTGCTACTCTCGCGGTAGTGAATACGTCTCCCTTCTCTATCTCCCCCTTCACTATTCTAGATACAGTGGTTGGTTTCAATTTAATTATGCCAGAAGCTGTAGCCTCCCGGTAGACTTCAGGTTTCTCTGTAACATCTATCATTCCATCTATTTTACCCATAACTTATTACACCAATTATTACTTATTCTTCCAGGAGCATTTTAAGCATGGAAACCTTGGGGTTCTGGTAGTTTATTTCTATGACTCTGAGCCTACCATATCTCCTTTCCGTCACGAGGTTTTCCTCTTTCAGCTCTGTAATATACTTGTTTACAAGCCTGTGTGTTAAACCCGACTCTCTTATTAGTGTGTTAATATTCGTGGCTCCATACTTCAATAGTACCTTGATGACCCTTATTCTTCCCTTGCTTGTGAGAATATCTTCGATGCCCATAGTATCAAGCCAAGTGTAGTTCTTTTTCGAGTAACATTTTAAGAGGACTAACAGGGATATCTGGGGATATCCTGGTGAGGGTGGTCCGGCCCCTCATGCCTTTCCCAGAGAGGCTTGTTTGTATTAAGCCTTTAAATGATAGCTCCTTGATATACTCGAAGAGCTGGCTATGAACTCTGGGCTTCTCATCGAGCCACTCGCACACGGTTTTATACTCCTCTTCCAGTACACCCATAGTAACCCAGTCACCTTCCTTCTTGAGGCTCAGGAGTGACAAGGCGTAAAGCAGTATTTTCTGGTGTAGTCCCAGGCTCTCAACACTATATTCTGATATCTTGAAGGTCCCCACCATTGATAATGCTTCTCTTACATATTCCTCCCTGACAACATCGTCTCCACCTGTCTCAGCTATTTCAACGGATTGCCGGGCTACGTTTATCGTTGTCCTAGCATTACCTTCCCCACTCTTATCGTATCCTAGGTAGTCTGTAATCATTTCTACTAGTGCAGGGGGGAACCTTGCGGAGTCAACCAGTCCTCTCTCTATCCTATCATATAGTATGTCGTATAGTTCATATGATTTGTATGGTTGCAGGCCTACTTCAAGGCCCACCATCGACCTGATCTGCCCGGGCATTTTACCCCATTCTATCATGTCGAAAACAACGAGCAAAGGGTATATTCTATAAGAGTCCACGACGCCCTCGAAGATCTCTGTGTACCTGAAGAACAGATATACTAATTGCTCCTCATTGAAGCCTCTTCTCTTAAGTATGGATTGTATCTCGTCTATTATTAGCATCATATAATAGTCCTTACTCAGCGCGTCATCGAGAATAGCTTTCATTAGCTCAATAGGGCTACTGCCCCTGGGTTTGACGCCTTTAATACCTAGTTGATTTATAATAGAGGTCAATATCTGGTTTACACCAGTCATAGAGTAAACATTAACATATACGGGCCTTATCCTGTACCCGTTCCTAGCTGCTAGTTCGGATATCCTTTTAGCAGTTAATTTAGCGAGCGTCGTTTTCCCAATACCCGACCTCCCCCTTACAGTGCCGTATATTACGGCTATTCTAGAGAATTCCCCTGGGGACTCAGTCATATACTCGTAGAAATCCACCAATCTAGTAAGCTTCTCCTCCCTATTCACGAGATTTGGAGGTATATAAGAGTCTGTGAAGACCTTGTAGTCCTTAAAGAGCCTCAATAGTTACACCACCCTGCATTATGAAAGTTTCCCAGTTAACTGAAAGTAATAAGGACTAGTATTATTTACATATAACGAGGTAGCAGAACCCCAGTGTGAGGCTTATCCAACACTTATTATGATACAATTGAAACTAAAAATATAGAATATGGTGAACCATAATGGTTATAGCAGCCATTCTAGCCGGGGGATACGGTAAACGCCTCCGTCCAATAACAGAAACCATACCCAAACCACTGATAGAGGTAGCTGGGAAACCCATACTTGAACACCAGATTGAATGGCTTAGAAACCATGGGGTGACAAATATAGTCCTACTCGTCGGGTACCAGAAAGAAAAGATAATCGAGGAAATAGGAAGCGGGAACAGACTAGGGATAAGAGCTACATATGTGATAGAAGAAGAGCCTAGAGGGACGGCTGGTGCAATAAAAAACGCGGAGCATATCCTGAAATCAGAAGAATTATTCCTAGTGTTAAACGGTGATATCATAACAAATCTAGATCCTGAACCGCTCATGAATAAAGTCAGGGAAAAAGACACCTATGCAGCGCTAGCCGCAGTCCCGCTCAGGAGCCCCTATGGGATACTAGACATAGAGGGTGATCTAATCAGGAAATTCATTGAAAAACCTTACATACCAGACTACTGGATCAACGGAGGCGTGTATGTCATGACGCCAAAAGTATTCGACTACATACCAGAGAAAGGGGATGTTGAGAGACACGGGTTCCCCGAGCTGGCCCAGGAGGGGAAATTATCTACTGTTAAATACCAGGGTATATTCTGGAAGAGCATAGATACTCACAAGGATATAGAAGAAGCTACGAAAGAACTTAGCAAACTTAAGTAATGAGGTGCTTAGTATTCATCAGCCAACTGATCTAATACTTGCTCGTAATACTCCTCTATTTCCTGCTCTATCTCTTCCTTACTCCTCATAATAGCTTGGTTCTCCGCTACAGCTTTAGTTGAAACCACTTTCTTTTTCACATCTGTCTTCTCCACTATTTTCATTGAATCTCCTCTCCTAACAGGTTCCATATAACCACACCTAGTACACTGGTAGTATAGTTTTCCCTCTCTTCTGACAACTATCATCAATGACCCACATTTCGGGCAAAACTTCAATTCACCCACCTCGAATGCATTATTACCTTCATTCAATTTTGTACCTATCCTCTTTTATTCTTGGTTAATATATAAGCATTGCCATATTATATCCCATGTAAACAGGTGATAATGGCTGCCTAGGAACATATCCCATCATAGAAGGGAGAAAGCCAGTGTTAGGACTGCTATAAAACTATTAGAATCCAAGGGTTACACGATAGAAGATACCAACCTGAGGATAGAGAGGAATGGCAGGGAAATCGGAGAGGTGGATGTACTGGCTAGAGACGATAATGGAGACTGTTGGGCGGTTGAAGTAAAGTCTGGTTACGCTGACATTAACGGTGTCAGGCAGGCATATGTTAACTCACGTATAACTAACTGCAAACCCATACTGGTTGCCAGGAGTTACTCGAACGATGAAGTACTGGAACTAGCCGGGCAATTAGGGGTGAAACTATTATTCCTCGACGATATGTTCACTGTAGATCCCATCGAGCTTAAAGTGTTCATGGAAGACTCCATGGAGACAGTCTTCATAGATTACATTACACTAAGGAATTGTGTCCGCGAAATAACGCCTAAAGCCGAGTTTTACCTTAGATTGATAGCTTCTGGAGAGAGAAAAATAGGCTATGAATGTGTTGACAAGTTAGTAGAGGAAATGCCTTGCCTTGGAAAGTATCTTAGAGATAGGAGGGTTTCAGGTATCATAGCCCGATATATGATAGATATCCTATCCCGCTCAAAGGTTAAATAGGATATTTATACAATCATCCCTGAGAAGCATAGAAAGGAATCCATGGAGGATGAGGTTGAAAAGGAATAACAAGGACAAGCAAGACTGTGTTATACCAGAGGACTTCACTGGGCATAAAGTCATCGAACTACTGGAGGAAGTAGGGCTAGAGATTAGAGAAGACGAATTCGTCAGCCTGGTATCCAAGAAACTCAATGGAAACCCTTTCGCTTTACTAGTCGCTATAATATTAAGCCAAAACACGACGGACAAGGCCGCCATATATGCATATACAAGACTCCACAAGCTCCTCAGGGGAAACATAACACCTGATAGAATGATCGAGCTCGGCCCGGAATTGATAGAGCTACCCATACGGCCCGCAGGATTATCCGGCCAGAAATCGAAGTGGATAGTGGAAGTAGCTAAACGCATCAAAGAGCTTGGAGGAGAGAAAATCCTAGTAGAGCTCCCCCCGGAAGAGCTGAGGAAAATCCTGAAGAAAATGCCTGGAATAGGAAAGAAAACACTGGACGTCTTCCTATCCCAAATGAGGGGGGAGCAGGTTTTCGCAGTAGACACCCATGCAAAAAGAATAGCTCAGAGATGGTGCCTGACAAACTCAAGTAACTACAAAGAAATAAGCCTGAAACTCACAGAATTCTTCCAAGGAGAAGACCTAGTTAGAGCCCATAAGCTAGTTATAGCACTTGGTAGAAAATGGTGCACAGCGAGGAATCCGAAATGCCGGGAGTGCCCGCTAAGGGAAATATGTCCATACGCTGTCCGACGCTTGTCATCCACCACCAAGCGGGGAAAGAATACTGGGCAGAACAAGAAGTAGGGGACATACTATTCCCATACGACCCTGACTTAAGCATAGAAAGAACGACTTACAGGGGAGTCCTCTTAGTCTACACACGCATTGAACCATTGAAGGCCTATAGACTAGTTGTAAAAGAGATCCTGACAAGCATAGACAGAGTCATACCAATCATAGCTTGTTTCAAGATAGAAAAACACGATGAGCTTACCTCACTGATAGATAGTATTATCCCTAACTACTTGAAGGAAAACTGTGTTAATCTATCGATTTCACTCAGAGGATCACTGAAAAATATGAAGAAACCTTTGATCTCAGCCATAAGTAAACACGCCTTAGTCGACCGGAGGTGCACAAGAATACTCTACATGGAGTCAATAGATGATCTCCTACTGCTTGGCTATATTAGAGATTAATTAAACCATGGTGCCGCCGCGGGGAGTTGAACCCCGGACCGCCCGGTCTTCAGCCGGGCGCTCTCCCAGCTGAGCTACGGCGGCAAGACTCCAGGATAACTCTATTTCAACCCCGGTTTATAACGGTTATTCCATTTATACTACTGTTACACACATATCGACCTCAGGAATTATCTATACAAACCCGTGAGGTGCATATAATGAACGAGGAAGACGCGAGAGGCTACATCAAAAAACCCTGGGCAAAAAACTATGACCAAGACGTTCCAGTGGAAATAGAGATACCGGAAATACCGTTATACCAGTTTCTAGTGGACTCCGCGAGGAAGTACCCGAGTCATAAAGCAATGATATTCTACGGTGGGAAAACCAGTTCTCTTCTAAGAAGAGACATGACATACGGTGAGCTATTCGATAAAGCTAGAAGATTCTCTTCCTTCCTGAAAGACAAGGGGATAAGTAAGGGGGACGTTGTGCTCTTAATGCTACCGAACTCGCCTCAGTTCGCTATAGCCTACTACGGCACGTTGCTCGTAGGTGGCACTGTGTCGCCTATGAATGTCTTATATACGCCCAGGGAAATTGAACACCAAGCAGAGAAAACGAGGGCCAGAATACTGGTATCACTTGATTTATTCAAGAATAAGATAGACACCGCAGATGTTAACATTGAAACCATCATATACACAGGGTTAGAAGATTTCCTACCCGCACTAGGCGGGTTCCTCTACCGGTTGAAGATGAGGAAGGAACTCCCTAAAATCCAAAGAGAGAACGGGGTAATGTTCCTTAAAGACATATTCAAGGACTACAAACCCGTTGAACGGTTCGCAGAAATAGATTCTAAGAATGATATCGCCGCGTTAATGTTCACAGGAGGGACAACAGGGCTGCCTAAGCCCGCCATGTTGTCACATTATAACCTGGTATCAAACGCGTATCAAATAGACTCCTGGTACAAGAGAGGTAGTAAAGCAAAAGACATCATGATGGGAGTCCTACCATGGTTCCACATATACGGGCAAAGCGCAGTCCTTAACTCCGCAATGCTCAGAGCTGCTACAATACTAGTTTACCCCAAATGGGATGTAATAGAAGTGATGAAAGGAATAGAAAAACACAAACCAAACCTATTCCACGGAGTCCCCTTAATGTACCAGGTCATAGTCAACCACCCTAAGGTGAGGGAGTTCGATCTAAGCAGCCTAGAGGCATGTATAAGTGGGGCAGCCCCACTACCAGTAGCTGTCGCAGAGAAATTCGAGGAACTAACAGGTGCGAAGCTGAGGGAAGGCTACGGTTTAACAGAGACGAGTCCCGTCACACATGTGAATCCGATAATGGGTAAAGCTAAACGTGGTAGTATAGGTTTACCTATTCCAAACACGATAGCTGCTGTAGCTGACATAGAGAAACCGGTAATCCTGCCTCCTGGTAACGAGGGTGAACTAGTTATAGCAGGACCCCAAGTAATGCTAGGCTATAAAGACATGCCTGAGGAAAACGAGTCAGCTTTCTTCGAGTGCTGCGGGTATAGATGGGTTAGAACCGGGGATATAGCGAAAATGGATGAAGAAGGCTACTTCTACATAGTTGACAGAAAGAAAGACCTCATAAAGTATAAGGGGTACAGTATATTCCCACGTGAGGTGGAGGAAGTCTTATACAGGCATCCCTGTGTGAAGGAAGCAGCGGTGATAGGTGCACCACACAAGGAATGGTTCGAGTATGTAAAAGCTTACGTTGTCCTCAAAGACGAGTGTAAAGGCAAAGTAACCCCCGAGGAAATAATAGAGTTCGCAAAGAAGGGCCTGGCAGAGTATAAGGTACCTAAAGTAATAGAGTTCAGGGACGATCTCCCCAAGACCGCTGTTGGAAAGATACTTAGAAGGATACTAAGAGAGGAAGAACTCCGTAAAATGAAGGGGGCAGAAGGCCAACACTAGCCTCCCAATTTTTTATTAAGCAAACCCGTGCCTTTGAATCTCCTATTTCTAGACTACAAAATGTAAACAAGCATTATAAACCGGAGGGAACCACCCTATTCAACGGCTATAGCTATATAAAAAAGAGGTGTAATCATTGGCTGAAATAGTAGTATTGTTGAAACCGGCTCTGAACCCTGGGATGATAAAAGCAGATGCCCAAGGAAACCTGCTCATAGACTCTATTCCACTGAAACTAAGTGATATAGATAGGAATGCTGTTCAACTAGCAAGCGATATCAAATCCAGTATCGGTGCAGATAAAGTGATCGGAATAGCGGTCCTAACATGGGGGCCTGTTGCTAAAAGAATGAAAGACGCTGAGAGCAGTCTAAGGGAAGCCCTTGCAATGGGAGTAGACGAGGTCCATTTACTAGCAGACGATAAACTAATCCCCGGAGACCAATCAACAACGGCTGTAGCGTTAAAAGCGCTCCTAGACAAACTCGGCGTGAACCCGAAGCTCATAATCGCCGGTGAAGCCACAGTAGACGGTTTCACGGGACAGGTACCGGGGAGACTAGCCGAGCTACTCGGCTTACCTTACATAAGCTTCGCGAAAAAAGTAGAGATAAACGGTGATAAAATAACAGCTGAAAGAGACCTAGAAGACTTCGCTGAGAAGGTGGAAGCTAACCTACCTGCAGTGATAAGCGTTACCAGGGAGATCAACACGCCTAGACTTCCCACCCTTATACAGATTAGGAGAGCATTCAAGAAACCACTTACGAAATATACCCTTGGAGACTTAGGCCTGGAGCTGTCAAGCATTTCAAACATACTTGAGGCCAAAGTACTAGCAGTACAGAGGAAGCAGGTAATAATCGAGGGAGACAGCCTTGAAGAAATAGCGGACAAGCTGCTTGAAGCCCTCGTGAATGAGGGTGCAATCAAGCTCTAGGGAGGTGATAGAGATGAAGATTCTAGTGTTCGCGGTAAACGAGAAAGACCTGCCTGAAGCCGTGGGTGCAGCATCAACTCTTGGTGGAGAAGTATATGTAGCTGGATCAGGTATTCCAGGGAACATAATGTCGGAAATCGCGAAGGGAGCGAAAAAAGCCTTCATCATTAAAGCAGACACGCCTGAACAAATCGCTCAGGGATTAGGGAAAGTATACGACAGTGTTAATCCGGATCTAACAATAACCGTTACAGCGAAGAATGTCAGAGATGCTGTTTCGCGATTAGCAGCCAAGAAAAATGTTCCATTCGCTGTAGACGCTTTGAGTTTCACGGTCGAAGACAGCAAATTGACCATAGAGAGAGGCATACTAAGCGGTAGAGCAGTGGCGAAAATATCGCTCCCACTGCCAGGCATAATTAGTCTACCGCCTAGGAAATTCAAGCCTGCAACAATAGGAGACCAGGCAGTGGAAGTCGAGGAGATAACTGTAGACGGTGAATCCAGTGTAAAAGTGGTTGAAAGAAAACCCAAAGAGAAGGGTGGAGTTAACCTGGAGGAGGCTGAGATAATCGTAAGCGTCGGCAGAGGATTCAAGAGCAAGGAAGACCTGAAACTGGCTTTCGAACTAGCTGAGCTTTTAGGTGCACAGATAGGTTGTAGTAGGCCGATAGCCGCTGACCTACAATGGCTAAGCGAGGAGCACTGGGTAGGCCTCAGCGGTAAGAAAGTGGCTCCCAAAGTCTACTTAGCCATAGGTATCAGTGGGGCACCACAGCATTTAGCAGGTATTATAGATGCTAAGATAGTTGTCGCTGTAAACAAGGATAAAAGCGCGCCAATATTTAAGAATGCGGACTATGGCGTGGTTGCCGATCTCTACAAGTTCGTACCTGTATTGATGGAGAAGATAAAAGTGAAGAAAAACGCCTAGCCTTTACTTAAAACACTATCTATTTAAAGCTGAAGCCTATGCTTCAGCTTTCTTCTTTCTACTGGAATCGTCCTCTATGTCTATGGAAATATGTAACTCGTGTGCAAGTTCCTTATATCTATTCCTAACGGTTACCTCAGTCACACCAGCTATCTTAGCTACCTCTTTCTGCGTTTTCTTTATTCCAAGCATTAGCGCCGCCAAGTAAACCGCCGCAGCGGCTAACCCACCTGGATCCTTCCCCGCAGTCAAGCCTCTATTCTTAGCTATCTCGAGAAACTTGCTTGCCTGAACTATGGCTTCATCCGGCAAGCCTAGTGCACCAGCTATTCTAGCAACGAATGTCTTGGAATCAATTACCGGGACTCTAAGATTCAAGTCTCGAACTATCAGCCTATAACATCTAGCAATCTCCCTCCTACTGCCCCTAACTTTCTGGGCTATTTCATCCAACATATGCGGCAGCTTGTGTATTCGACATGCCGCATACAAGCTTGCAGCTATCACACTCTCTATGCTCCTACCACGCACTAGCCCCTTATTAACAGCCATATGATATATCTTAGCCGCCTCCTCCTGCACGTGCCTAGGTACACCAAGCTGCTTCGCCAGCTTATCTAACTCCTGCATCGCCTGCTGGAGATTCCTGTCAATGCTTGTCTGAACCTTGCTTCGGCTCTGCCATTTTCTTATTTTAATGGCGTCAAGCCGCTTCCTGCCTGTCAGCCTTCTACCAGCTGCATCCCTGTTCTTGTAGTCAACTATAGCTGATACACCGAGATCATGCATTGTATAAGTTAAGGGGACTCCTACCCTACTCCTCCTCTCACTTTCTTCCTGGTTGTAAGCCCTCCAGTCTGGGCCCGTGTCTATCACCTGCTCCTCGATTACTTCACCAGTCAGCAAACAGATCTTTTCTCCTCTCACAGGGTCAAAGTATATCTGGTCAGGAGGACACTCATGATGACTGGCGTGCTTCTCTTCTACACTCTTCTTTCCGGCCACAAGACTCACCTATCCATAAATAAGGCTTCCCCAGCTAAATAACAGGGAAAACCTTATAAACCACAAGAAAGAATGTTGGCTGTACTATATAAATCTTTCTCTCCTCATTACTTGCTTGGAGTATAAGTCAACAGATAATTCAACAGGTCCCCGTACGCAAAGGATACAGGCTCACCGGGAACAAGCATCTGAACGCCAGTAATACTGTTTCCACTAGCCTTCGCTATAATTATAGTGGGGGAAGCCCTTACATCCATGTTACTAAAAAGCAACCGTGCATCTTCGCTCGTACAAGCTGCAGTAAACCAGTCGCACACTACTTTAACCATATAATATTTAGATGAAACGTTGGGATTCTCAACAAGCTGGCACCAAGTAGGGTCAAAATCCCTGCAATGGGGGCATTGGTTATTATAGAACAACATAACTATAGGCTTATCCTTTAACTCTGCTACCTTACTCAAACTCGTTTTCACTATGCCGTTAGTAGTATAGAGGTATACGCCGTCATCAAGCATGATTTGATCACCTTTACATGAAAGGTTTTCTTGTTTTTGAGTTACTTGCGTAGTAGTCATTCCTCCACTCGTTCCACTGTTGAATTGGAGATAATAGGCTACAACTCCGAGAACGGCTAAGAGGAGAACAGTGATAGTTATGAGGCTCGTCTTCGAATTCAAACCCAAGTTACACCTCCATCTGAACCCGAAGAATAAATATATCCTTTATAGGTTAATATGAATACTAATAAAATATGGGAACCACCAGTCGGTGGAGAGCCGGGTCGTCTAGCGGCCAAGGATGCGGGGCTTTGGACAGCGGTCCGTAACGGGCTCTGCTGGGAGATCCCCCGTGACCGGGGTTCGAATCCCCGCCCGGCTACCATCCCATGGGAAAAATCTATACTTCTATTTTGTCATATTATACGGTTGGGGGAGGGAGGCGACAATCCCGGGATTAACCGTGGTTCACGGGTAATGACCGGGGGACTCTACCCCTCCCCACATTCAGAGCGTTGATAATGGTGTTATGTTTGGGGAGGAGCGTTCTGTATGATAAGTTGCGGTGGCTTCTACATGAGCGGCCTAAAGGAGTGGTCATAGGCTATATTCATAGAGAGAAGGATATCTCGGGTTCGATGATAAGGGAAATACCTTTGGATCGAGTGGTCTCGGCAGACAAGTGGGCTTTGACACTGGATGATGAGTGGACGGTCATACCGTTACACCGGATAGTTTACATTAAGGATAGTGAGGGTAGGATTATGTATGGGAAAAGATGAGGGAGGAGATTAGCCTCCCAGAGTCATTCTCTTGTATTCCTTTACGAGCTTCTCATATCTCTCCAAGTCTTCTTTAGTTATGCTTGGAGGAACCTTCTTGAGAGCAGTCTCGAAATGCTTCATTTCAACGGGACCTATCTCCAGTTTTTCCCTTAACTTTATCATTGCCGCCTCACGGCAAACCGCCTCAATATCCGCGCCCGTATAACCCTCGGTTAGCTCCGCTAGCTTGTCAAAGTCAACGTCTTTTCCTAGAGGCATGTTCCTCGTATGTATTCTGAATATCTCTTTCCTGGCCTCCTTATCTGGAGGTGGTACATAGATTACCCTATCGAATCTACCGGGCCTCAGTAGTGCGGGATCAATGATGTCAGGCCTGTTTGTGGCTCCCATAACTACAACCTTGTTCAGGGGGACGATCCCATCCATCTCTGTCAGTATCTGGTTCACTATTCTATCAGTTACTCCGCTGTCATGCCTTAGCCCTCTAGCTGGCGCTATGGAGTCTATTTCGTCGAAGAATACTATTGTAGGTGCCGCCTGCCTCGCTCTCTCGAATATTTTCCTTATCGCTTTCTCGCTTTCACCAACCCACTTGCTCAGTATTTCCGGCCCACGCACTGCTATGAAATTCGCCCCGCTCTCCGTTGCAGCTGCTTTAGCCAGTAAAGTTTTACCCGTGCCTGGGGGACCGAAGAGGAGTACGCCTTTCGGAGGGTGTATCCCCATTTTCTCGATTATTTTCCCGTATTTAATTGGCCATTCCACGGCTTCCCTGACTTCTTGTTTCACCTCATCTAGTCCTCCTATGTCATCCCATTTCACTTGGGGGACCTCTACATATATCTCCCTGATTAGAGTAGGCCTTATCAGCTTCATTGCCTCGAGGAAATCATTCATTGTTACCTTAATGTTCTTCAGCATGCCTGCTGGAAGCTCCTTTGCCTGGTATAGATCTACTTTGCCATCTCTAATGAATCTCCTTAGAGCACTCATCGCTGCTTCCTTAGCTAGGGCTGCTAAATCGGCTCCTGTATAGCCGTGTGTTAGCTCCGCCAGTTTATCTAAATCAACATCCTCGTCCAGAGGCATGTTCCTCGTATGTACCTGTAGTATGAGCTTCCTAGCCCTCTTATCCGGAGGCCTTATCTCTATTTCCCTGTCAAACCTACCTGGCCTTCTAAGTGCTGGGTCGAGAGCATCCGGTCTATTGGTCGCGCCTATAACTATTACTTTCCCTCTCTCCTTCATACCATCCATCAATGTGAGAAGCTGGGACACTACCCTTTTTTCGACTTCACCCGTTACTTCCTCCCTCTTTGGTGCTATAGCGTCTATCTCGTCGATGAAAATAATGCTGGGCGCGTTTTCCTCTGCCTCTCTAAATATCTCCCTCAGCCTCTGCTCGCTTTCCCCGTAGAACTTGCTCATGATCTCGGGTCCATTTATCATTACAAAATAGGCTCCTATCTCGTTTGCGAGAGCCTTAGCTAACAGTGTTTTACCCGTGCCCGGAGGCCCATATAGCAGCACCCCCTTCGGCGGCTCTATACCGAGGTGCTTGAATAGCTCCGGGTGCTTCATGGGTAACTCTACTATTTCCCTTATCTTCTCTTTAGCCTCTTCAAGATCACCTATGTCCTCCCATGTGACTTTAGGGAACCCCCGCGCCTTCTCTAGTTCTGCTTCCTTCAAGGGTTTCTCTCTTATAGACACTTCACTATCGTCTGTGACGTAGACGTAGTGGCTTGGCTGTGTTGAGACAACCATCAAGGGTAATCCTTCGAATACTGGAATAACAATAGTCTCTCCACGCCCAACTGGCTTCATTTTAAGTATGTTCTTAACGTAGTCAACGAAGTCTTTTCCGAATCTAATAGGTTCCAATGGGGCCAGCACTATTTTCTTCGCCGGCTCTACGTTTTCGGCTTTCCTGACAGTTACATAGTCCCCTATGCTTGCACCTATCGCGCTTCTAATGTACCCGTCTATCCTGATTATGTCTCTCTGGGCTTCCCCCCCGTGTAGGGGCCATACTGTTGCTACCGCTATTGACTTTGGCCCCTCTATTTCTAGGAAGTCACCAGTTTCTAGTCCGAGGAGCTTCATTACATTTCTACCTATTCTAGCTATTTTCCTACCCACATCCCTCTGGTCGGCTTCTCTTACCCTCAATCTTACTTCTTTGCTGTTTTGAGCCATGTCCTACCACCTCGAAACATGATTAGTATATCGATGAGGCATTTATAAATTTTTTCCATAAATTCAACAATGATTATAGAAAAATTTACATAAGCACAGTTACAAGACCAAGACTACCCGAATCCAGCTGGCAACACCATAGCCATATAGAACCAGAGAGTGAGGGAGCTCGGAAACATGATATATGCCTAGGAAGCAGCCTCCTCCCTCCTCTCAAGCTTCCTCTTAAGGAGTTTAAGCCTAATGAACTCCTCCCTCATACGCTCCTCCAAAACCATGTTAATGAACTTAGTAACCTTCTCATAGCTTGGGAGTATAACGTAGTCTATAGCGTTAATGAGCCTTTGAGTCTCCTTCAACTCGTTGATAAGCAGCCTTAAAATCTCTTCAAGCTCAGCTATCTTCATAAGATTAGGCAAGATCGACTTCATCATTTCAAGCGAATCAACTAGATAGGGGCTCGTACCAGGGGAATATCTTAGAGCAGGGTAGGTTGACTCGTCAATCTCGTAGCTCGGAACCTTGACGGCGAAAAGCACCTTCTTAAACTCCTTCACCCTAAGGCCAGGATTAACGTTCCCAGCCATTCTCTGGACAGAAGAGAACCCTTCATCAGCGACTCCTAGATAAAAATTATCATAGAACTCGATTAGGGATTTAGCCACCTCATTATAATATCTCTCGTAGTCAGATATCGCCTGTCTAATATAGAGGAGTAAGACTTCCCTCTTCTCCTCCATTACCTTCCTTACTTTCCTAATAATCTTCTCCTCTCTCTTCAACTTTATCAAATTAATCTTCGTCGGCAATACCTTTCTAGCATCCAAAGCCATCTCATAACACCTAACTCTACTAGCTGGACTCCCGTTGAACCTAGCTGGTTGATCCAAATTATATATTTTACAATAAATACCCTTACCTAGAATAGTGTGATCATATTGGGTAAACAGAGGATTGGATTACTAGGTATAATAGTGGTGTACGTGGTTTATACTTGGTTACTGTTCAAGCCGCCGAGAGCCGGTTGGGATCTTCTAGTGGTTAAGATAACAATATGGCTGCTAGCTACTCTGCTCTCTATAATAATTATCGCAGGCTACTGGGCGTTGTTTAAGGAGAAATAGAGGAGGTTCAAAAGATCACTTCGACCTGTAGTTAGGATGGTATTTCCTGATATGCTTATCCTTAATGTTAGTTAGCTCCGCCTCAGGGAGCACGGAGAGTATATCCCAGGCAAGATCGAGTGTCTGCTCTATACTCCTATTCTCCCTGGGATCTTGGGCTAGGAACTTCTCCTCGAATAAATCAGCGTACTTCAAGTATAGCCTGTCAACATTACTCAAACTCTCCTCTCCTACTACAGTAGCCAGGCTCCTCAGCTCTACCGCTCTAGAGTATGCAGCGTAAAGCTGGTTGCTCACATCGCTGTGATCCTCCCTTGTCTTGCCCTCGCCTATTCCTTCCTTCATGAGCCTCGAGAGGCTCATGAGAACGTTTATTGGAGGGTATATTCCCCTGTTATGGAGGTTCCTGTCGAGTACTATCTGGCCCTCCGTTATATACCCTGTGAGGTCTGGAATTGGGTGTGTAATATCGTCGTTAGGCATCGTCAATATAGGCATCTGTGTTATACTTCCTTTCTTACCATGCACTCTACCAGCCCTCTCATAAATGCTGGCCAGGTCACTATACATGTATCCCGGGTATCCCTGCCTTCCAGGCACCTCCTCCCTCGCCGAACTTATCTCACGGAGAGCCTCCGCGTAGTTGGTCATATCGGTTAGTATGACTAGGACATGCATGTCCCTCTCATAGGCAAGGTACTCAGCTAGCGTCAATGCTGCACGAGGTGTTACAAGCCTGATCATAGCAGGCTCGTCTGCCAGGTTCATAAACATTGCTACCCTGTTTAACGCACCTGTCTCCTCGAAGAAGTTCTTGAAGAACAGTGCGTCATCATACTTTATACCTATGGCTGAGAAGACCACGGCGAATTCCTCTTGCTCCCCCCTAACAGTGGCTTGCCTAGCGATTTGCGCTGCAAGAATGTTGTGAGGTAACCCGCTTCCCGAGAATATCGGTAGCTTCTGGCCTCTTACAAGCGTATTCATCCCATCCATAGCGCTTACACCGGTTTGTATGAAGTCTTCCGGGTAAGCCCTCTGTGAAGGGTTAAGCGGTTCTCCATTAATATCCCTCTTCTCCTCCGCCAGTATAGGCGGACCGCCATCTATAGGCTCTCCCAGTCCATTGAAAACCCTTCCGAGCATATCTTCGCTTACAGGTATCTCCAGTGGGCGGCCGAGGAATCTTACTTTCGTTCCCGTGCTCGTTATTCCAGTTGTACCTTCGAAGACTTGCACGACGGCTATTCCATGAGATACGTCGAGGACTCTGCCTCTCCTCCTCTCACCGGAAGCAAGCTCTATTTCCACGATCTCGTCATACGCTACCCGTGACACTCCCTCCACTACTAGTAGGGGGCCTTTTATCTCCTTTATTCTATGATACTCTCTTACACCTACTACCGACATTTACCCCACCTCTTCACCCGGTTATCTCTAGGCTCTTAAGCTTCTCAATAGCCCTCTTCCCAAGGTCTTCTATTAGCTCGGGTTTATCGTTAGGTATAGAGAACCTCGCCTTCGACATTTCGACAACCACGTCCCGAGTGGCTTCCCTTATCCTTGCAACAGTTATACCCTTCTCAACCAGCCTTTTAGCCTCCCTGTGGAAGTTTATTATCATCCTGAGTAATAAGAACTGTTTCTCCGGCGGTGAGAACGCGTCTATCTCGTCGAAAGCATTCTGCTTCAGGAAACCGTCCTTCAGCAACCTAGCGGTTTCAAGTATCAGTTTATCATGTTCACTAAGGCTTTCAGAGCCTACTAGTCGAACTATTTCCCTAAGCTCTTCCTCCCTCAACAGGATTTCCATAGCCTCCTCACGATACGCCTTCCACTTCTCATTAACGTTCTCATGCCACCACTTAGCCACTAGGTCAATATATGCTGAATAACTATCTATCCAGTTGATAGCCGGGTAATGCCTACTATACGCTAATCTAGCATCCAACGCCCAGAAAACTCTGATGAACCTCTTAGTATGGCTTGTAACAGGCTCAGTGAAGTCCCCACCAGGAGGCGATACTGCTCCAACGACTGTCACACTACCAATCCTCTCCGGTGAACCGGTAGTTACAGCCCTGCCTGCACGCTCATAGAACTCTGCAAGCCTACTGGCCAGATAGCTCGGATACCCTTCCTCCGCCGGCATCTCCTCGAGTCTCCCCGCTATTTCACGGAGAGCCTCAGCCCACCTACTCGTAGAGTCAGCAACGATTAACGTATCATAACCCATGTCACGGTAGTACTCTGCAAGCGTAATACCCACATAGATACTAGCCTCCCTCGCAGCCACAGGCATGTTGCTCGTATTAGCTATAAGTATAGTCCTCTCCATCAACGGCTTACCCGACCAGGGATCCATATACTGGGGGAACCTCTCCAGAACCTCAGTCATCTCATTACCCCGCTCCCCACAACCAATATATATAACAACCTTAGCAGCACTCCACTGCGCAAGACTATGAAGTGTTACAGTGTTGTGCAGTATTGAAGGGAGTTCACCGCCTACAAAATTATGTGTCCCTGGAACCGTGAGGTCATAGACAGTAAAGTCTCCCTCTATCCGTGAGACCTCGGTAACAGGATCAACCGATACTTCTTCAAGTATCCCTGAAAGCCTGGAAAGCTCCTTAGATCCTGTTGCCTTTGGCAGGAGCATTAATGTTGAAACTCCTATTCTCTCCCCATTAACAGTGTAGTTACTAACATTAATACCGCCAGGTCTCCAGATCTTAGACTCCCTCGATATAAGCTCCGGGTCGAGGCGGAGAGAGCCCCTAGACTTCCGGCCTTGCTGCTTGGAGGATACATACCTTTTTATCACGGAAATCTTCGGGTGATCTCCTCTCACCGATATGATATTGTATAGCCTCTCCAGTTCATCGCGGCTGGAAATAAGTACATGATAGTATCTCTTGCCTTTCAATTTTTTCTCCTTTACACTATAGAGTATGCCGAGGCGTGTAAGAATATATGAGAGTCCCATAGCCATCTTATGGGACGCCGTCGTTATTTCAGCTATGTTACCAGAGAAACCTCCGTCGCCAAGATAATAGCCCCGGAGAAATGCTGCTATAACATTAGTGGGAGACATAAGTATGGCCCTAGGAACTTCTGCCTCCCCGGACTTTCCGTGAAGCGGTACTCCCAACCTTTGGAGAAGTATGGATAGAAGACGCGAGTTAACTTGAACCTTACCAACAGTTCTCTCCTGCCTTTCTTTAACTTCCAGACCGAAGAGCCTTTGTACAAGTTCGGCGAATCTTTTCCTCAGCTGCTTATCAGAGGAGAAGAACCGGACACTTCTCTCAGTTAACATCCCATCTGACACCAGAAGTCCCAGAAGCTCGGCTAGATCCTCGTCAACATATTCAGGGATCCTTACAGGACGCTTACTTCTTGGAAGAGCTAATGCTGAAGGCCTAGGGGGAGCTAAGTTAGCCTCACTATATATTTGTTTGATGAAACGTAACCTGGGCCTGTTTCTACCATTGGCTATGGACTCAACTGCCTTAGCAGAAACACCAAGTATCGATGCTAAAGCTTTATAACCACCCTTCTTTGAGGCCAATTTTTTGAGTAGACTCCTGAACTCATGAATTAATTCATAATCAGCAACCGTGGTACTTAGCAACCCAAGCTTGTATGGGTCTATTTCCTGGAAAGTTGTTTTTACCGGTAATCTCCTCGGCACTACTAACTGATCCCCTGGTTTTAGAGATGCTGCTTGAACCTCTCTTATAACGCCGTCGCTATCTAGGCGTAGGAGTTTATGTACAGGGGTAACCTCAAGGACACGCCCGCTCATTGTTTTCACGCGTACTATAACCCTTGAACGCCCCCTGTAGAGGTGGGTTACAGGTGTTATGGATAGTTTTTCACCATCGAACGAGACTACTTTTAGGTTTAAGTTAGACACATCTATAATCTCTTCATCTTCACTAGACTCTAACACCTCACCTCTATCCTTGAACATTCTATAGATCTCTTCTATGGGGAATATTTCGCCGTTAGCGAACATGACAGGGGTACGAGGCAAGACGCATTTACCTGTTCCAAACGCCCCTGGTATAGCTCCTGTGCCTCCTTTTGCCATTGGGAATATTGTGTCTATTATCCTTACACCCGTGATCAGAGGCTCACTGGGCTCTAGTTTCTCCTTGAACGGCCTAGGCATTCTGACGGGCCATCTATGGGATAGTTTCAAGGGCACACTCTTACCGTCTACTTCTACTTCCCCTATCATGTCCTCTATAGTATAGTCCCCTTCCACAGCGATCCACTTAATCTTCCCGTGAACATTCGGGGGAACCATTACCTTATGCTCTATGAGGCTGGTCTCCTGTACTGTTCCAATGATATCCCCACCTGAAACCTTGTCTCCCTTCTCGAGTTTAACTGGAGTGAACGTCCATTTCCTGTCTCTGGGAATAGGAGCTATATGTACTCCTCTTCTAATGAAAATATCCTTCGTGGACTCCGCTATCTTATTAAGCGGTCTTTGAACACCGTCATAAATACTTGTCAATAGACCAGGGCCGAGTTCAACGCTTAAAGGAGCCCCTGTACCCTCAACAGGGTCTCCAGGCCTTAGGCCGCTGGTGGACTCGTATACCTGTATGTAGGCTTTGTCACCCATAATCCTGGAAACTTCCCCTATGAGGCCCTCTTCTCCTACTCCAACCATCTCATACATCTGTATTCCTTTCATGCCTTCAGCTATGATGAGCGGACCTGATATCCTGGTTATCCTACCTTTAATTGCCATACACAAACTCACCCTTCCAATAACCTGGCTATTCTAGTCCTAATTTTAGGTTTAATGTTTTCCAAGAAAAGCTCGAAACTGTAATCGAGAACTATATCACCATCCTCTGAGACCGCTATAATACCGCCTTTAATCCCGGCATGCTCCTTGTCCAGCTTAAGCGTCTTCCCATATAACCCGGTCTCCTTCAATAACTTCTCCACAAGCCTATGATCCTCCTTCGCACACCTAACTATGAACACGCTACTACTAGCTTCCTCGGATAACCTCTCAACCAAGCCTCTCATGAAGCTCTTATACCAGTCGGAACTCCTCTCCTTTAAAGCCCTATTAATGGCTTCCTCTACCACCAGCTCAACCCACTTGTTAATAGTCTCAGACCTAGCAGTCCTTAACTGGAGCTCGAGAGAGGATTCCTCGCTTCTCAATCGCTCCTCTGCATTAGCAATATCCTGCTGTATTTTCCTAATAGACTCCCTATACTCCTTCTCCCTAGTCTCCTCGATAAGCTTTAGAGCAGCCTTATATGCCTCCTCAATCTTAGACTTGTAATCCTCCATTTCCCTCGAAATAATAGTTGACGCGAGATCACCTACGCTTCCCTTCATACTCATAACCCATCACCCGAAACCTAATGCTTCAAGGAGAAGCTTCTTCATATCCACGGGTTTAGGAGGTGCCCACTTCGTAGGGAGGCTTACAAGTGTAAAATCTACTTTACTGGCGAGGCTCCTGAACTCCCCTCTCTTCTCCTCTGGTATGAGGTGGGCAGCCAGGAGTACAATGGAAACATCTTTTTCGCCGGCGAGATCGGATGATATGACACTCTTCGCTTCATCCCAACTAGAAGCCTCCCTGACTTCTGCTCCCGCAAGCCTGAAGGGGAGCAGAGTATGCTTGTCTCCCAACACCACTATTTTACCCACAACCAACACCTAGTTATATCCCGTTAACACAACCCATAAACGGATAGGGGGACTTCTGGGATTTTTATAAGTGTTGCTTTTATTTAATACATTTTTAAATAACCAAGCAGGGAACCCGGATTCCTTGGAGTATAAGGGGTGCATCTAGTGGGACTAACGCTCATACCGAGAATGGTTGCAGAGACAGCGGTAGTTCTACCAAGAGAGGAATTCGATAGGACAGTCGCATCGCTAGCCCCGGAGGGATTGCTCCATCCTATACAACCGGAGGAAGCCCTTCCCGGTAGTGTTAACAGGGAATTCAGGAGGTGGCTCAGCCATCTAACTGACAAGACGTCAAAATTCGAGAGATACTTTGACGTATTGAAAACCGCCCCACCCCACCCTGGTAGTATAGAATTAAGAGCCGGAGGATGGGTTGAAGCAGTACAGAGTATTGAGGAAAAGTTCTCAGAGCTCGAGAAGGCTTACGATGAAGGAGTCAGGTATATCACTGAGGCTGAGAGCAAGGCAGCGGAGCTGCTGAAACTAAAGGAGTTCTACAACAAGATATCCTACATAGACCTAGAGATCCCTAGGGTCACCCAATTATCCCGTATCAGCGTTATCGTGGGATTCATCGCGAAAGAATACATCAAAGACATCGAATCCTTCGTAGAGGAGAACACTTGCATCATGGCATACAACGAAGCCGGGGAGGAGGAGTATATAGTACTCATATCCTGCCCATACAATATCAAGGGGGACCTAGTTAAGCTTCTCTCCGACTATGAATTCCAGCCCCTCAGGATTCCAGAGGGCATGCCGGGTAATCCTAGAGAACTATCCTCATACATTGAGAAGAGAATACAGGACACCCTGGAGAAAGCGGAGGAGGAGAGAAAAGAGCTCCTAGAACTTGTAGGTGAAGCAGGGGAATACTATCACACCCTCCTAGCCCTCAGAGAAGCCTTCAGGCTCCTTGCAAACGCGAAAATCACAGATAGACTAGTAGTAATACAAGGTTACGTGGATAAGTCAGATATCGATAAGCTGGAGAAAGCCCTGAATAAGGCGACTGGGAACAGTTTCATACTAGAGGTAATACGTCTTCTGAGAAGGTCAGAGAAGCATAAACCCCCTAGCAGAATTATTCTCCCAAGGATCCTGCAGCCCTTCCATAAAATCGTGAGAATGTATGGAGAGCCCGACCCAGACGAGGTCGTCCCCACGGTATTCCTCGCAATAACAATGCCCATAATATTCGGCCTTATGTTCCCCGACTGGGGCCATGGCTTACTAGTCGTACTCGTAGCATACCTATTCTACCGTAGAGCTAGAAGCGAAGACAGTAAACTCACGTGGACCCTGGTAATGATCCTAGGCGGGGCAAGCATAGTTACAGGATTCCTTGCAGGAGAGTTCTTCGGGCCGATGACTCACTTCTCAGACCTATGGATAAGGCTCGGCTTTAAGTACCCGCCGCTAGCGACGCCTCTGTATGCTATTGAAAGGAATAACACTGTAATGCTCGCTCAGCTCGTGAGGTTCGCTCTCACAATACCGTTAATTATAGCTGGGATAGTGCTGATACTTGGAACATTCCTAGGATTAGTTAACTCCATACTAAGAAGAGAGTACGGTGAGCTCTTAGCAACCAAGCTCCCGATATTCCTGTTATTTACAATAGCAACACTACCCTTCCTAGTATACCTCGACGCTTATAAAGGCGGAGGGGTGATAAGGGATGCTACACTAGGGGGGATGCATACAGAGTTCGGTAAAATAGTCGGTATAGTGGGGATCTCGTCGCTATTATGGCTTATGATGGGTGAGCCTATACTAGGGTTCATCGAAGACGGTATAGCAGGCCTCAAGCACGGTTTATTCGAGGCGTTCATGGAGACTTTCGAAGTGGTACTCATGCTTCTGGGCAATATCCCATCTTTCTTCAGGATTATGGGGCTCAGCCTAGCACATGCCAGCCTGATGTACGGGTTCACTATAATTACGGAGATGATTTGGAAGGGGCCTGTACTGGCTATATTCGCTATACTTACCTACATTGCAGGCAACCTGCTCACCGCAGGACTCGAAGCGATCATAGCGTTCGCCCACAGCTTAAGGCTTCACTTCTACGAGTGGTTCAGTAAATTCTACAGTGGCAGAGGAGTACCTTTCGACCCGGTTTTGATTCCTTCGTATGTAAAGATATCTATCGCAGGTTAACCTAGAGGATGGATCATCTTTCCCCTCTTATTCTAAATATTAGCCCTCCAACAATAGAACCTTAACATGGGTGCTGTGATGCAGGCTGGTATTTCGGATCAAGTGACGATAGATACCAGGACTGAGCACCCCTCAATGCTATCGGTGACACTGAATTGAGCGGTAGCACGTTCAAACCCGGCGATATAGTAGTTCTAGCCCAGAGGGATAATCGTAAGAAGTACGTTATAGTACTAGGAGAACAAGATGTTTACATGACCGTGGGCGGTTTCATTAGAGCAAGAGAGCTGTTGGGCCTCCAGCCTGGATCCATAGTTAAGAGCAGTGCGGGAGTAGAGTTCACCGCTTTGAGGGCTAGTCCTGTCGAGGAGCTCGAGGCGTTTGAGAGGAGAAGCCAGGTAATATACCCGAAGGATTTAGCCACGATATCCGTTTTCCTGGGAGTAAGGCCTTGTATGAGGATGATTCAGAGCGGTGTGGGTACAGGGTACTCTCTCGCATTCTTCGCTAGAATAATCGGCAGCTGCGGGGAAATAATTGGCGTGGACTTGAGGGAGGACATGATAAGTGTCGCTGAAAGTAATATGGGTAAACTAGGATATAGAAACGTGAAACTAGTCCATGCTAATATGGAGGAAGTAGAGTTAGAAGACCCGCCATACCACACAGCGTTACTCGACATACCGAATCCCTTCAAAGCGCTACTCAACATACACCGTTACATTGAGCCAGGTGGAAAGGTGGCCGTTTACCTGCCCACTATAAGCCAGGTAGAAAGGCTTAGAAGCCAGTTAACAGGATCAAACAGCTACCACTGGCTCGGAGCCTATGAGTCATGGATGAGGGAGTGGATCGTTTCGCCTGGAAAGACAAGGCCTGCCAACACACCTTCCAGCCATACTGGCTTCATAGTTATACTGGCAAGGCTGGTCTAGATGAGGACATGTATAAGGGCATTCGCCCGTATCCACTTAGGCTTCTACACGTATCCCCCGCATCCAACACCCTGGAGGGGTGCAGGAATATACCTCTCATCCCCGCATATAACAGTATGTATAACCGACGGAGACTCCTATTTCCCCAGTTGCATGGGGGACGAACAAATAGATAGGATCACACAGCTCGTCGGGGGAGAATACGGCGTAGAAGTGCATGGATGCATACCACCCCACAGGGGGCTTGGCTCATCCACTCAACTCTACATGGCAACAGCGAAAGCACTATCACTACATAAAGGAGTGAAGTTTGAATGGAGGAAAGAAGCGGTGAGACTAGGCCGTCATAGAACAAGTAGAGTAGGGGCACTACTATTCAATTACGGTGGACTAGTAGTCGATGGCAGCCGGAAGCATGGTAATACAATGGAAATCAAACCACTCTACCGTGTGAGCCTCCCTAGGAATTGGCGTATAATCCTCGTAGACTCAGGGGGACCGCCTGGCCCTAAGGAGGAGTGGGAGGAGAATACGTGGGATAACCTGCCATGTACCAGTGGGGAATTCAACGCTCAAGGGGGGAGGATAATAACACTAATAAAACACGCTGCCGATGTAGGTGACCCCGACTTATTCCTGGAAGCTATCCTAAAACTAGACATGCTAACCGGGGAATACTTCTCGATGATATGGGCAGATGCGAATAGTAGTCAAAGCATAGAGTTAATAGATAATGTAAGAGAAGCAGGGATAAATTTGATGCAGTCAAGCTGGGGACCCACACTGTATACTATAACAGGTAGTAGGGAAGCGGCCATCAGGGCAGTCAAAGTAATCAGGGAAGCATTGGCTACCAACGGATTAGACGACGCCAAAGTGAGTGTAGTCCAACCCCGGAATAGAGGTAGTACTATTCTAGTCTCTAGTTGAATTCTACCCCATCAACACTCCTCACGACCTTCCCATTGTATAGCCATGAAACTTGCCTTAACGTTAGGTAGTAATCGAATTCCGTCAAAGCGGATATCCCGTCCATAGGGACCACTATGTTATACCATCTTAGGCCAGCGCTGGCAGCTGTATGGAGCACGCATATATTGGCTACAGTACCTACGATAACAAGGTTCTTGTAACCGTAGCTCCTCAATATATCATCCATGGGCGTACCGTAGAAACCGTCATACCTTGTTTTGAGTATAACAATGTCTCCCTCCAAAGGTTTTAGCTCGCTAATAATCTCCCAGCCCCAGGAGCCGTGTTTCACGTGCTCCCCCCATAGAGAGAACTCTGGATCACCATCCCAGTGAGTATCCTGTGTATATATTACCCTCACACCTTTACCTCTAGCCTTAGTTAAAAGCCGTTTGATTGGTTCAACTGTTTCCCTAGCAGTTGGCACCACCAGTTTACCCTCATCCCTAACGAAATCGTTCTGCATGTCGACAACTATAACCGCTGTCTCCCTAGCTGGGAGAGTTACCCTATCCTCTACCCTGATGCCTGGAACATCTACCTTAACCATAGCCGCTCCCTCCCTTTTTAGAAGAAAACCCGGCCATATTCGTGGGCCAATGTTATTATTCTACCTGGACGAATCTAATATAGTATTGCCGGCCTCGGTACGTGATGTGGTGAACAGTTATGAGTGACTACGAGACGCTCAGTACTCTCGAAATAAAGGTTGCTGAGACGAACACTGTCTTCCTAGGACTCCCCCTAATTTATCTAATGGAGAATGCAGGTAGGAGTGTTGCTGACGTGGTAGAGGATAAGCTTGGCGGTAGTGTGAAAGGTAAGCATGTAATTGTTTTCGCGGGCAAGGGTGGTAACGCTGGTGACGGTTTCGTAGCTGCGAGGCACCTAGCCTCGAGGGGGGCCGGGGTTACTGTGCTGCTGTATTATCCCCCTGAATCCGTGTCACACGGTGACGCTAAGTTTAATTTAGACCTGATTAGTAGACTTGATAGTATCCATGTTTCACTAGTAAAGGACTACTGTGAGAGGAAGCAAGTGTCGGGAGACGTGTTCATAGACGCACTACTAGGAATAGGTTTCACAGGTAAGAAGCTCAGAAACCCTGTCAAAGCGGCTGTCGAACAGTTCAACGAGGGTAAAGCCCTGCTTAAAGTGGCTATAGATGCTCCCACTGGAGTAAACAGTGATACGGGAGAGGCTGCGGACCCAGCTGCCACGGCTGATGTAACGGTGACAATGCAGTACATGAAGCCGGGTCTCGGGAAGGCGGTTAAGTATACTGGGGACGTGGTTGTAGCTAAAATAGGGATACCCAGGGAAGCCCGGTTATACGCGGGTCCCGGAGATGTTAAGCATAGGATTCCGAGTGAACCGGTTGATACCCACGAGGGTATGGGGGGTAGAATAGCCTTTATAGGAGGATCAGAGTTATATACAGGTGCTCCAGCCTTATCAGGGCTAGCGGCCCTCAGGACAGGCGCGGGCCTCGCCTTCATATACACTGGGAACAGGTCCTCCTCCATCATAGCCGGATTCGACCCTGACTTAATAGTCCGTAGCTGCCCGAAAGACTGTCTCGACCTGGAGTGCGTAGAGGTTTATAGGGAGGAATGGAGTAAGATGGAGGCAATAGTTCTAGGCCCAGGTTTAGGCTCGCACCATGAGACCGCTCAAGCTATTAGTGGTATCGTTGAACTAGCCGGCGAGAAGGATATTCCCCTAGTACTGGATGCCGATGGATTGAAAGCATTCGCAAAACTGGATAGGAAAGTCTCCAGTAAATCCATCCTAACCCCTAATAGGGGGGAGGCATCCCTCTTACTTGGAAGGAATGTTGGAGGAGAACTTGGTGACTGGGTTCAAGCTGCACTTGATATAGCTGGGAAATACGGTTCAACAGTATTGCTGAAGGCACCTGTGGATGTGATAGCAAGCCCAGAGGGCCGCTATAGGTTGAACAGGGTTCACCATGAAGCAACAAGTGTAGGAGGCGCTGGCGACGTGTTAACAGGTATAACGGCCGCACTAGTGTCCCGTGGGGTTGACCTGTTCAACGCTGCTGCAACAGCCGCATATATTAACGGTAGAGCAGGGGTTATGGCAGTCGAATTATATGGCGATGGAATAATGACGAAAGACCTAGTGCATCTAATCCCGGAAGTGTTCAAGGAGGCACGCGGGAAATACTAGTCACCCGGTGGGGCGGAGGAGCATGACTTTCTACCAGAGGATAGTGGTCTTCGTAACAGCGCCCCGAGATAAAGCAGGGGAGCTGTCGCGTAGACTAGTAGAGGAGAAGCTTGCAGCTTGCGTAAATATTGTTAACAATTTAGATAGCATCTACTGGTGGGAGGGAAAAGTGGAAAATGACAGTGAAAGCCTACTCATACTGAAAACAGAACTAGGCCTCCTAGGTAAACTAGTTAAAAGAATAAAGATGCTCCACCCTTACGAGGTGCCGGAGATAATCGCCCTCCCCATAATAGGTGGAAACCCAGATTACCTTAAGTGGATAAGTGACTCAATAGGCCAGGAGGAGGTGTGAGCAATGGCGAGTAAGGTAGGCCCAGATCTCATAGAGAAACACGTGAAGTCAAGCAGGCTTCTATACAACGCCTACACAGTCTTCGCTAAAGACAGGGAGGTTCAAGAACTGTGGAAGATGAGTAATGTAAACGCGGTATCGCGTCTTCTCTACAATGATCACGGGCCTATTCACGCGAAGATAGTGGCTGGATCGGCCCTTGAAATCTTCGACATACTCGTGGGGAGGGGGGTAGAGCCGACGACACTGGTTGATAAAACTGTGGGAAGCATAGAGGAGGCTAAACTGGTGGTTATGATAGGTGCACTGCTACACGACATCGGCAACTCTATACATAGATTATACCACGAGTTCACCGGTGCCTTGATATCGATAGACATATTGAACAGGCTTTTACCTGAAATCCTCGGGAAATCCCATCCATATCTCTACACGATTAGGCAGGAAATCCTGCACGCTATATATGCTACAAGCATGGATGCGGAAGCCCTAACACTAGAAGCGGGAGCCGTGAAGATAGGGGACGGGACGGATATGGCGGAGGGACGAGCGAGGTATCCCTATAAGAAAGGGAAGAGCGATATTCACGCTCTCTCAGCCCTCAGTATAAAGAAGGTATACATAGAACAGGGGGATAGGAGGCCTGTGAAAATAAGTGTCTTAATGGATGACAGGGCGGGTTTCTTCCAAGTAGAGAAAATTCTACTACCAAAAGTGAAGACGACTAGAATAAACCATTTCATAGAAATCAACGCTATTGTACAGAGAGACGATAAGGAGGAGACTGTGAAAATACTGGCTTAACCCTTATCAGCTCCCCCTGCATCCTCTTTAACAGCCCTATCCCCCTGACTCTCGCCTACCGCCTCTCCAGGAGGCTCAGGAGACTCACTAGCCTTCCCGCCTCTAAACATTTTAACCATCTTATCGCGGACAACGCTGAGCACACTCTTCCTCCTGAGATACTCGTAAACGACTGGAGCAGCAATAGCGGTAACCACTACTGCAGCAGTTAACACCAAGTAGTTTACCGTCTTCTCCTTCTCTACTAGCCTTATAGGAACCTGCTTGGTTATAGTTTTCGTAGATGTGACTGGAATTTTCTCCACGAACACCAAGTATGGAGACGTAGTGTTAACAGCCTCTCCCTTCTGGTACACCAGTTCAACCTTAACCTTCAACGGTTTGTAATAGTCTTCAAAAGGTGTAAAAGCGACTTCAGCAGTATGGGTACCCGGTAAAAGGCTCAGGGTCAGAGGGTTATCGCCTTCAACCGTATTATTCCCATATGAAACAATTATTTTCCCTTTAACCAAGTTACCCATCTCATCGTAGACAGACAGTAGAACCGTTCCATTATACGGGTGTTGTACAACCAGCTTCGTATCCGCTGGAGTGACGATTAAAGCGACAGAAGCATCGGTCTCCTTGTATACGGTGTTATCGCCGCATGAAGCGGAAACAGTGTACGTCCCGGATGAAGGTAGAACACTGAAACTAACAGGCTTCCAGCTACTAGTATCTATAGGTTCCCCTATACCGGGAACGCTTAAATTACAGCTAGTGTTCACCTCCTCCCCCGATAGCCCGTCGAAGGCTTCTATAGTAACGCTCAGATCCTTATACAAGACTGGGGTCTGATTGAACTTCAATTTAATGACAAGCGGCCTCGGCAACACTGCAATGTCAGCATAAGTCTGAGCCTCCACGAACTTGTTAGAAGCATACGCCTCCATCCTATACATACCGCTCTCATTGAAAACAATCTCACCCTTAGGTTTAACAACCGTACCATTCACCATGACCTCTAGCATGTCAGCATTCCTCGCATCAACCTCGTATGACACTGGGGTAAGGACGTAAGCTGTTCTCCGAACGTTTATACTGATAACCGGTTCCGCTGCCGGATAGTACACCGCTACCTTCGAACCATAAGCCACGGCAATAACTCCATCACTGCACGCCGCTAACCTGGGATTACTCGTAGGGGGGAGAGGGTAGGTAGCTGTTACCGAACCCAAATAACCATTGAACAGTATGATATTGTTTCCCGTGGCTATATACATGTTTAAACCAGATCTGCATAGTAGGCTGCCTGTAAACATGTTCACCAAACCATTCATACCTACAAGGTAAATCATACCATCATAGTATACCATGAAACTATAGGAGGGTACGTCGAAGCCTACCACCGATGAATTCGGCGGCAGGGAGACACCGTAGGTCTCCGCTCCCTTCGAAGTCAGGTTCCTAACATTGATCAAGAGGAGATTCTCCGGGGTCTTAGAGAGTATGAGGAATTTATCGCCCATAACGAAAGCCGCAACTGGCTCAGCGTTAATGTTCAAATTGGCTACCTTGCCATTATCCCAGATATTAATATTACTGGAGACGAAATCCCTGTACACTACAACCGGCGAAGTCCCGTTGAAGGCTAGGACTGGAGAGTTCATTGGAACATTTATGCTCCAAGACCCGTAAACCGAGAAAACCCTGTCCCCAACCAGGATCCCGGAATCCGTGAGATCAGGGGAAACAGAGTAAACATCAGACCTCTCATAGACCAGTTTCTCACCCTGATACACTTTCACGCCAGAAGCACCGTAACTAACGAGATAGGGCCCCACTACCACCAGGTTCTGCAGACCGCTATAGGGACCGGTGAACATGGCGTGCACGTCAATAATCTTGTCAGGTGAAACGATCACCTCGGGAACCCCGTCTCCATCGTAGTCGTAGACGGCGAGACTGTTAGTGTAAACGTTGAAAACACCCCAACCATTACTCGTAGAGGACTCTGCAAACGATGTGCCGGTGAAACTGCCAAGGGTTAATATGATAATAGAGAAAGCCAGTATCGTGGTTAATATGTATTTCTTCAACAAATACCCCCTAAGAATATACTAGACTATACCAGGGTTTTATTCTTACCCCCACGGGAAAACAATACCGTCACCTATGAACCATATCCAGCAGCTCCCGGACAGTACCACCCTCATCCCTACCGGCAAGCTCCTTAGACTCCTCCAGAATCCGGTCACGCATAGATGGATCCCTATAATACTTGGAGATAACCTCGGCTACATTCCGGAAAGTAATCAAGTTCCTCCGAGCCATATTATAGAACAACAATGCTCTAACAGGAATCTCTTTATACACGAGCTCCTCAACAGGCCTGTCAAGCAAATCGCTAGCTATCCTCTTGAGAGTAACGGAATCCCCGAGCCTCCTCTCGAACTCGTCCCTACTAGCCCTCCACCTGAAAACCTCTACATAGTCATTATAATCGTTAACCTCCCAAATATTAGTAACCCTCCTAGCAGCCTTCCCGCCCTTGTCGACTCTCCGTATCATCATCGCGAAGTGAATAAGTGGAATATAACTCCTAGGAATATTCATGGGAGGACTAGTTAACCTATCAACAGCACCCTCCAAAGACTCCGCGTGCATAGTGGAAACACCACCATGACCAGTATTATGCAGTAACACGGGAACCTTACCGCCCACAAACGACTCCGTCCCCGGCACACTCACATCATACACATACCCGTCAAACAGCTCTAAACTAACTTCCTTAACAACCACCGCCCTAAGGTTACCCGCGGCATATTCCTTTATTCTATTAACAAGCTCTCCTACCCCATTACCAAGCATTTTCCTCGACCCAACCCATTCAACCACCTTATCAGCAGTCCTCACACTCACAAACTTCCTCCCTTTAATACGCTCTAAATCATATGGGAGCGAAGACAATCCCAGAAGCTTTACAAGCCTAACCAGCGACCCAGCTGGAACTCGTTCAGCTACATCAGGCTTCATATAATCAGTATCCAAGTAAACATTAACATTATAGTATTCCCTCCCGACATTCATACTTGCAGGTCTTTCAACATGTAAGAAAGCATAGAATCCCTTCATCCTCGCAAGCCACAACAGTTCCTGGGCTAGTCTCCCGTTAGCAGTCACATAGCTCACATATCTCTCCTTAAGAGTCCTTCTAGAACCAGCTTTCAATCCCTCAAAGAATGCCCTGACAACCTTAGAAGGAGAACTCCATAACGCTTGCGGTATCCGTTTCTCTTCAAGCTTCCCTCCGAGGAGCTTCTCAAATCCTCTTGCAAGCCCTGTATTATTGAACTCGAATATCTTATAGGACCCGCGGTCGTCTACATAAGGCTTCACACCAAATTTCTCAGACATTACTCTAAGCATTCTATCTGTCAAACTATTCTCACTCAACCCCATAGTAAAACATATCCTTGATCCCCTGTGATGCTTTACACAGCCACCTGCAATATACACCCCGAAAACAAACGCCATATCCTCATCCAAAACGCCAAGGTTATCAACCTCCACCAAACCTCCATCACGGTAATCCCTTTCGCCACACCTAGGCTCGCCCACAAAAGTCAACAATAACTCTCCAGGGGCGAGTTGATCCACACGCTTGACCTCCACGTCAAGGGTCTCCGGGTCAAGTACGTAAACGCTGTGGCTACCTGTAGCCCTTAACTCCACACCGCCTTCAGCGATAATGCGATAAATACTATCAGCCCTGTGCCTCAAAACATACCTCAACGGCTTCCAAGTAACATTATAACCATCATGGCTCAGAACCTGCACACCCTCAACAGGTTTGGTAACCCTCTCTTCACTCTCCTCGTAATATTTATCCACGAACTCTCCTATACTCGTGAACTTAACCATGCCATCATTATCCCTGATAACAATAGGCGTATCCCCTGACACACTTGCCATCGCCTGGAACAATACATAGGCCTCTTCTCCACGTACCTCTCCAACCATAATGATCTCAGGACGGTACCTGAGGCTCAGCTTCACCAGGTCGAAAAGTGTGATAGAAGTCACCACATCCGACCTCATAGCGAACTCCCTAGCGACAAGCTGAACCCAGTTGGGTAAAGGCAGCCTAAGCTCAGGCGTGTCCTCTATAGTGACAACCTTATAGCTCGGGTGTATAAGAGTCGCGACAGCGTTGAGTAACGTGGTCTTACCAGCACCCGTAACACCTAGTATGAGGCCGTTCCTCTTATACTCCATCATAAGCCAAGCGTAAGCAGCGATGAACGGGTCCATCGTGCCGAACTTAATCAACTCGACGATAGATATAGGCTTCTCCCTGAACTTCCTAATAGTAAAACTCGACCCGCCAGTAGTCACCTCCTTCCTATAAGTAGCAGCAAGCCTGTGACCCCCGGGGAGAATAGCGTCGACAATAGGGTTAGCTATCGAGAGATGCTTACCGCTTACATGTGCAAGCTTGAGGACAAGCCTATCCAACTCCTTCTCAGGAATCCTCATAGTAGTCTCAACATACTCGTAGCTAGTATGCCACACATAAACAGGAGTATTATAACCATTACAAGAAACATCCTCAATATGCGGGTCACGCATCAACGGGTCAATATAACCGAAACCCAAAGCCTCCCTCAGCAAGTAATAACGAATATAGTTAACACGGGCACCCTCATAAATCACAGCATACCTACCGAGAAGCTCCTCCATCCTCTTAACAACAGCCTCGAAAAAACTGGAGGAATCCTCGACCTCAGGAGGCTCGAAATACAGGAGATTCATAATATCCTCATACATAGAAACCTCGGCAACATTCAACCTAGGCTCATCAACGTGATACAGGAACCCACCCTCACGAGTCTCGTAAACCCTAACCCAAACATCAACAGGGTAAAAACCCGCTCCAACACGGTAAGACATAACCTCACGCAAACCAGCAACAAGCCGGGGATCAAACAAACTACGAGGCCGAGGAAACACCCGCAAAGGAGGAATCAAGTGAGTAGACTTCTTTTGTTTTTTCAATTCTACTTTCTTTGAACCAAAATTAATATTTATTCTTCTAAAAAAACGCATACCCTTCACCTTATATAATCATATTTAAACTGTAATTACCTATTATACACCCAATATACACTCATTTAAAAATAGACTATTATACTCTTCTATTCCCCCTTCCTTGATTTATCAATTATATTTCTAGATATAAAATTAGTAGTATAGAAAAAGAAAAATTTGAACATGCTCTTTGGCTTTTTATCCATGAGACTATGGAAATGATGTTGTAGTAGCGGTAGGTAATCCTGAGCAGTCATCAATGCTATATGCCTGTATTACTTGAGATAACAGCTTAACATTACCACTTGTATAAAATTGTATAGTATAGGTTGACCCTGCAGTGAAATTAATCCCTACCTTGTCATATATATTTGTAATATTCCTGAAATATGAGCTACCTGCTGGAACAGTTATAGGATTACTGGATAAATCTATATAGTGTCCGCTAATCTGTATCCCTGTGATTTCAACACTCTTGGATCCAGTATTATCTATTTTAAGATATAAATAGGTATTCTTCTGATTAGTAGCATTAACACATATTCTACTAATTGGGTTTAGAGATATCCTTTGTGATCCTGTTGATCCTCCTACTATTCCTGTGAAGTATGCCACTGCTACTAGGGCTATTGCTACTGTTGCTGCTACTATTATTACTGTTGCGACTACGTCGCTTATTCCTTTTGATGATCTTCTATTCATGACGGAGGTTCACCTCTTTTGTTTTATAGTTGTTTGGTCTTGGCCTTATATTTGTGTTTGAGCCGTTGGGAGGTTTTTATGTAATGGGTATTTAAGAAGTATGATTGTTGGGTTTGTTTGCTTGGTGTTTTATTATTCGTTGTATTGCTCCTAGTAGTGTTTTTCTTGGTAATGGTTTTTTTAGGGTCTTATTGTTATTATTTTTAGTATTGATATGATGGTTGTAGTATAGGATACTTGTTTGGTGTGGGTTGGTGGTTGCTTGTTGCCTCGTGGGTCCATTGGTTTGTTGATTGCCGGGTTTTTACTGGTTTTGGCTTTATCTAATGCTGGTTTGATGGTTTCCGGGGAGGTTTCTAGTGGTACTAGTATTGCTAGGTTGCCGTATAGTTTTAGTTCTGCTTGTATTCTCAGTGATGGTACTGTTGTAGGTATTATGGGTAATGACCTTGTTTTCATTAGGGGGGTGGAGGTTTTCAAGTCTATCCCCTTCATTGGCTCGGGTGTGCAGGTTATACCTTATCCCCGGGAGAATCCTGTTCTCGTTGTCGCGTATTCTAGTGCGGGTGATGTTTTGATAGCTGATAGCCAGGGCAGTGTTCTTTATAGGTCGATCGTGGGTTTCGGTAGTTTGGTGAAGGCCTATTACTCTAATGGTATTGTCTATATGCTTACTTCTACTCCTAGGGGGAGTGAGCTGTATGCTTTCGATATTGACTCTAAGACCTGGGCTTATATTTCAACTATTAGCCAGAACATTACTAATGCTCACAGGCTTCTCCTCGGGAACGTTATTGATATGGTTCCTAACACGCGTGGGGTTACACTGCTTTACGACCCTATTCTCCCGCCCGGTGTCACTAGCTATATGGTGGTTCCATATATTATTGTTGATAGTTCCGGGAATATCGTGCCTTCAAGCGACGTGGTTTTCTACTTCAAGGATTACGACTTCAGCTTTGAAACGAGATCCTCTGGTACTGGGGAGGTTTATGTGCCCCTTCCCTTTACTAGGATGGATGTTTATGTGAAATATAATGAGAGCTGGTATATGTATTCTTTTGACGCGAAGAGTGTTAGTGGGAGCGGGTTAGTGATCACTGTCCCCGGCGGGAAGTCTGTTCCCCCTCCCACCGGGGTTGTCAAGCATTATGCAGCCGTTATTGAGGGGTTCACCGTTAAGTATATGAAACCTATTGGTTATGCCTCTTCCATTATAGCTTCGTATGGGTCGAAGATAGTGCTTTACGACTCCACTCACACGTCCCTTATATTCTCTGACATGGTCACAGGTAACATATTGAGCGTGGGCCTTGACTCTGCCCCTATAAGCTCATCGCTTTACAACGGCATTCTAGGCGTCTTAACTTCCACCGGTACCCTGTATGTTTTCAACGTGTCCAGTAGATCCCTACTCTCCACCTACTCTATCCCTGGGAGTGTGAGGGTGGAGGTTAGTAGGGACTATGTTTTCGTTCAGACACCCAGTTCTATCCACGCCGTCTCTATTAAGAGTCTCAAGGATGTTTTCGTGTATAAAACAGCCGGTATACCGGTTTCCTCTAGATACCTTTTCGTCACCCCGGATAATACTATGATGTTCTCCACCAGCGATTCCACCTTGATAATTAGGGGGATGAGCTCTAGTGAACCATTCTCGTTCGAGAAGTATATCCCGTATAAGGTGAACCTAGAGGTAAGGGATCCGTGGGGCCATATCGTACCTGGCGCTAAAATCTTCGTTGACGGGGTCTATGCTGGCCAGACGTCTGATGACGGAACGATTAGTTTCTCCCTGAACAAGGGTACTCACACACTTTTAATAGATCCGCCTAAGTCATATACTAATGTGACTCAAACCCAGTTGTCTCTGAATG
>WALV01000020.1 GCA_015522645.1 Candidatus Tiamatella sp. | reverse complement strand
GTAAGGAGTAGAGAAAGAAAAAAGGAGTCACTAGAACTGGATCAATCGATAATAATTCCAGATATACGTTCTCCATATCTGGAAGTCACTAATCTCCAATTATATCGGATGCATTTTAACTATTCAGGCTAAAAATCGTGGCTTACAGCATAAAACGCTAATAACACAGGTTATTACATTAATATTAAGATACTTATCAGATGGTGTTACTAAAATAAAAACACCCTAAGACGAAATAAGTAAAATAGAACCAGTAGACTAGCCAGAAAAGGGCGCTAGTCTTCGGAGCCGGGAGTTCCTGGGTCCTCTAATCACGTCGGGTCCAGTCATGCATACATTTCTTCTCCCAATGATAAGATTATAACTCTTAGTTCAGTCAAGGAACGGGTTGGCTCTAGCTTCACTATCGATAATAGCGGCTAAGAGTGTTCTTTTTCCGACGGGTTTCCTATGTTTATAGTCGTTTTTATAGCGTAATATCAGTTATTATAACTTCTAATGATAAGACGTAAATACTGGAATTATTCCCTACATTCATAATATTTGCTAACCCATTGTTTCACTATAACCTACCATGGGACACGAAAACACTTTCTATGTGTATTTAGTTGGTATGGAATAATGATTGTTATTTTTATGCTTTTGTAGCAGGTATTTAATATGGTAGATCATTTATGCCTTATGCTACCGTGAATGGGATAAAATTATACTATGAGGTCCACGGTGATGGATTTCCTCTGGTAATGATTATGGGTTTAGGTGCTGACACTAACTGGTGGCCGCCTAGGATTATCGAGGAGTTCTCAAAGGATTATAAGGTTGTAGTATTCGATAATCGTGGGGCTGGTAGGAGTGATAAGCCTGATACTAAGTATACTATTGACCTTATGGCGGATGACGTGCTGGGACTCATGGATCACCTTGGAGTTAGGAAGGCTTATATTCTCGGTGTTTCTATGGGTGGTATGATTGCTCAGTCTCTTGCCATTCGTTATCCTGAGGTTGTAAGGAAACTAGTTTTGTGCGTGACTTCGCCTGGTGGCCCGGAGGCTGTTCCCCCGAGGCCTGAGGCTATGGAACAGTTGTTGTTGGACAGGTCTAGTGTTTCTGTTGAGGTTCTCGCTGAGATGTTGATTCAGACTCTCTTAACGGAAGATTATGTTAAGCAGCACTATGAGGAATTGAAGCCGTATATTTTGAGGGCACTACAATACCCAATCCCTTCCCATGCGTATATGAGGCAGCTGGAAGCAATCTCAGAGTTTGACACTTATGATGAGCTAGATAAAATAAAAGCGCCTACACTAGTTATTTCAGGTGGAAAAGACATCATAGTTCCCCACGAGAACGGTAGGATTCTAGCAAGGAAAATACCCAATTCCAAGCTTATCATATTCGAGTATTCGGGCCACGGATTAATACTCCAAGAAACAGACAGATTCATTAGTGTTGTCAAGAAGTTTTTGAAGAATGACCCCTAGAAACCCAATATTTTTCCCTTCCTTGTACGTAGCTGTTATTATTAACTAATTAACCGCTATAATCTCAAACCTGCTATATAGACAAACCTTCCATATAGCATGGGCTGTTTCGGAGTTGTTTAATACTCCGGTATACTGGTATAATTCTTAACGGTGTATGCGGCTTTTGGAGCACAGGATCAGGCTGAGATACTCGACGATTATGAACTATTCAGCAATGATTTACCGGATGCTCATAGCTGTTGGTTTCGCTATTATAGTAGCTAGGCGTCTCCAAGTAGCCGAGTACGGCCTCTGGGGAATTATTCTATCAGCCTCACTAATGCTATCCACCCCGATCACCTTATGGGCTACGTGGGCTCCTAGATTCACGGCTAGAGGATGGAAGGAGGCAGGTACTACGGGTCTCGTGTTAACCATGCTTTACTGGATCCCAGGAGGATTAGTCTATCTGTTAGTCTCGTTTTTCGAGGAGGACATTCTGGGCTGGGGATTAACCTACATGCTCTTGGGGACTATGCTAATGTTTTTACAGACTTTGGACTCGTTCTTCGGTTCTATGGTGATTGTTCTAAAACCGGAAATTAGGGCTTACAGAGGATTTATATATGAAACGCTTAGGATAGTTTTCGCCTATTTATTCTTGGTTTACGCTGGTCTTAGGCTAGACGGAGTGGTATTATCTGTTAGTCTAGCATTATTAGCTGCAGTATTATATGTAGGAGTCGAGCTATACGGGTTGGGCGTGTTTACAAAAAGCTTCTCACCCCGATTGGCTAGGGACTGGCTACGGGCCTGGTATCTACCTACCACAGGGCTTTTACAATCATTTCTCAGGTCCGGTTTGAGGGCCGCCGTATCATGGGTAACTGGAAGCGAGATTCCAGTAGCTTATTTAAACGTTGGTTTCTCGGCAGAAGCACCTTTACTCCAAGCTTCTGGGGCAGGTACATCGGCTCTTTACGCTAGGAGCCTTAGGTCGAGGAGAGGACAGGATATAGAGGAGACGTTTCGTTTATTCTTATTCTTTATAGGGTACATGCTCCCTGTTTTCCTTATTCTATCTAAGGCCATAGCCACGCTCTACAATCCCGTCTATATTGAAGCGTACATAGTTATATCAACAGTTTCTATCTACGCTTTTATAAACGGGTTTACAATGATTTATGGTGCCGTGCTAAGTGGAATAGAAACTGTAGACTTGAATGGCATCCCTGATAATAGAGCACTCATCTCATCATATTTATTCAAACTCCCGGTAACCAGACTAGTATCGACAATATCAGCGTACATGCTATTCATACCGCTACTCTATTACTACCGGGCAAATCCATTGCTAGCGGCCGAGTCGGTTGTAGTTGCACTTCTAGTAACAACCCTACCTTTGCTAATATACTATGCCCGTAAGACATCAATAGAGGTTAGCTATAAGTTCCCAGTCAAGGAAGCTATAGCGGTATCGGTAAGTGCACTGGCAATGTCAATTTACTACATGTTTGTCGGCGCCTATAAGATAATTGTCACGCATTTCTGGGCTCAATTCCCCATACTGGCGCTTCACTTGGCAATAGGCTTAGTTATTTACCTAATAGTATTGTATATTACTAGTCCTTGGACTCGGAAACTCTTCCACGACGCGCTTGTATTCGCCGGATTAAAGAATACTATGGACAATTCTTAGGTCGGAGGTTACATCTATAAGCTGGTTAAAACTATTAAAATACGAGAGGTATAAGCCTATGAGTATAGTTCAAACCGGATTGAAACACTTGCTTTACGGAGATATTGTAGAGAGGCTCCCAAGATTCTGCCTAGAAAGATGGCAAAGCATGCATGAAACTACGAGTAGAATACTTCTCAGTGAGAGCGGCTTAGAGCCTCTCTCAATTAGACAAATAGAAAAGTTGGGTGTTAACATAGGAGACTTGAAGCAGTTGCCCCTCGGATACGGTTGGACTCGTGGAAGCCCGGGGCTTAGGGAGGCTATCACCTCTCTTTACAGGTCTGATCTGGATATAGATAATGTTGTCGTGGCGAATGGTAGCGCAGAAGCAAACTATGCTGGCATAATGTCCATGGCAAGTAGGGGTGAAAAGATAGTCGTGGATATTCCTACGTATATGCAAGTCCCAGGACTCCTCAAATGGATGGGTGCACAGACCATTAAATTAAGGCGTAAGCCGCCGAACTGGGAGTTCCCTCTCGACAAAGCCGTTCACATTATAGAAGAGGAAAAGCCGAACCTAGTGTTTATAACAGACCCTAATAACCCTACAGGCAAATATATTCAGAAAAGGGAGCTGGAAGAGCTTATTAATACAGCTGAGAAAAACAATGTAAAACTGTTTTTCGATGAAGTATATTGGGGGTCCGAGCAGAAAGATCATAGGCCAAGTGCTATAGAACTAGGGGACACTGGGACTGTTACAGTAGTCCATGGGTTATCAAAGGTCTACGGATTACCAGGCTTAAGAATAGGATGGATCATCACGGATAAAAACCATGTCGAGCGAGCGTGGAGTATAAAAGACTACACTACCATAGCTCCCTCAATTATGAGCGACTACGTTGCGAGCAGGGTATTATCTAACGAGGATGCGGTTCAAGCGTTAAGGGAGAGGGCGAGACGTATAGTGAGGGAGAACGTGGAGACTATGAAAAACGCGGTAAAACAATTGGGAGAGGCGGTAATCCCCTACTGGCCTGAAGCAGGGGCCTTCCAGTTATTAGGAGTAGGAAATAAGGATACACTGGAGCTTTCCATAGAATTATACCAGAGATACGGCATACTAGTAAATCCGGGGGAATGCTTCGAATTACCGGGATACATAAGAATAGGCCTAGGAGCAGATCCGGGGAGATTCAAAGAGGAAATCGGGGAGCTGGTGAAGGCTTTATCCAGCCTTCTTTAACTGGCATAACTCGCCTGCAACCTCGTTGAATCCTCTCTCAAGAAATCTCAGGTAAAACCTAGTGTCTAAGCTTCCATTAAAGTCCCTGGGACTTGATGGGACCCCTCGTCTTATGAGGATATATTCAGCAGAACGATTCATAATACCCTCAGGTGAAGAGATTATTTTCCTATTAAAACTCCACCCAGGATTCCTGATTCTCCTCCTAATTACTAGGTCTCTAGCAGATAAACGCCTCTCCTTCACTTTATTCATGTATACATCATGAATACTCCGCATCTCCCTGCATAGCTTCTCTAGTACTATAGGGTCATCCATATCCTTCAATAGCCCCAGCAGATCCTTCTGGAAGTCACGAACTAGGGCAGGAGTATCCCTTCTAATAGCAAGGAGTCCTTTAATTTTAAACTCTCCATTACTTAGCAAGCCGAAATACTTGTTCCCAGCACCGCTTCCACTCTCGGTTCTAGGTATAACGAGCCATCTGTAAACAGATTCGCATCGGGCACGGAACCCGGTTTCCCTGGAAACAACCTCAGCGAGCTCCAAGCATTTCCTGGCACTGGTTTCTCTTCCTGTGAGTATGAAGAGACTGTCAACCAGGACATGTATAACCCTGTAACCAGCCTCTTCCACTATCTCTCTTGACCTCTTCATTATACTCCTACTAGCACTCGTAACAGACTCGTGAGCCATTATGGAGCCGAAGAGACTGTTCCTGTATCCGAGGTACCCGAAGCTCGCTACGAGTATCCATTTAACCGCACTCCTCCTCTCCTCTAGAACACTCCTCAGGCCGGGATCGACGGTTCTTTCCATTAACTCCTTATACCGGTCTTTCCTGGGTATTAGGAAATCCATAACACTGGGAACGATCCCTCTTCTCTCCATGCAGACCTTGTGATCAGAGCCGGGTGGTTCAATAGTGTTCTTGCAATCAGGATCCTCTACAGTTTCGCCTGATATGTTATAGCGGGATATTATACTTGGGTATAAACTGTTGAAGTCTATTTGAATAACGCCCCAGTAAACACCGGGCTGCGGAGAATATATGGACCCACCTCTATCATACTCAGCCAGCCCTATAAGACTGCGGAAAGGCTCAAGCCTACCATAACCCCTTACTGCAAGATACCTCCTCTTACGTGCTTCAAACGCTTCTATAGTAGTTAGTATCTTACCTATACTGGAGCGAGCCGCCTCCCTCAACGGTATCCTACTAAGCCTAGCCCACTCCATCAAGCCATTGAACCCTGTGAGCATATTATCAGTCTCAACCCATATGGCATTAATAGAGTTTATAGAAGGATCTACATTCTGTATTCTGAGCCTGACATCTAGGGGTGAGGCAATTACATGCACATGATACTCTTTGAGTACATCCGTTATTGACTCCCTATGTACTAGCTGGAGACCCACATCGGGTAACCGTATCCTGTACTTACTGTTGTCTGAATCATATTCTAGGAAGGCGATTCTTAGTGGTGGTGACTCATAATCGAGTCTATCAGGATCATCCATCAATACGGGTCTACCGTTTTCCATGGATAACTTATGGAAGGGGTGGTAGCCAGAGGACCATAACGCCTCTACTAACGGGTCGGGATGGTCGTTGACTATTTTACCAGCATTTCTTCGTCTAGTTATAGTAGCCACTCTCCCATAGTTCCTGAATCTCTCTACGGTGAAGATAACTACCTCTGTTTCACGCCTATAGTAGGGAGGTAGCCTCCACTCTTCAACCCAAGCTTTCCCTACTAGTCCGGAGTACTCTAAATCCTCTGCCAATAGCTTTGGGTCAGCATCTTCGCTGGGTAGTATATACCCCTTATACTCCAGGTCTACTTTCCTCTTTTCCAGCCTCCCATTCTCCCACAGTATATAGAGTAATACTCCTGTCCTCCATGGCTCCGCGTCTATTACCCAGAAATGCATCTCTACATTCACCACGGGCAATTCTACGTATGAGATGGACTAGTAGGAGTTCAACCGGGTCAGTAGGACCAGTAGAGTGTGTGTATAGTGAGATCGTTTCGTCAATATCATCAAACAATCTTCTGGCTCTCTCTGCCTCACATTCGGGCAGGAGGTTTAGAATGGATTCAATCCTGGATAACTGTCTTTTCACGACTACCCTGAGAGAAGGCGTTGTACGACCCAATGGCTCCACCCTTTATAAAATCTACTATATACAGGGGGGTTCGGTGGAAGTGTCTCTATCTTTCATATTATGTTATGCATAATACAATATGAAAGAGGGATCGACTTGACTTTCAAGAGGAAGTAACGACTAGCCATTATCATAGATGAGTTCCAATACATAGTAGAAGCAGATAAAAGTTTCACCGGTAAATTGCAAAGATCCATAGACAATGTATTAGATAAAACTAATATAGTCCTAATACTATCCGGGTCATCTGTATCGTTCTTCGAAAATGAGCTCCTAGGATATAAGACACCACTCCACGGTAGGAGGACTAGTCAAATACATTTACATCCGATGAGGCTTCTAGAAGCTAGCGATTTCTGGCCTAAAAGAATTCCATAGAGGCTACAAGGTCATATAGTATTGTCGGTGGTACACCCGCCTATCTTATTCATACCCTTAACGCCAAGAATTCAATAGATGTAATACGAGTAGTATTAAGCCCAGGATCCATACTATTGGAAGAAGCAGAAAATCTGTTAAGGCAGGAAATGAGATAACCGAGAAGCTATGCCTTCATTCTAAAGGCAGTTGCAACCGGTAGAACTAGAATATCAGAAATATCGAGTGCCACAGGCATAGACCCTAGAATAGTTTCAAAATATGCCTCAATCCTGGAAAACCTAGATATATTAGAAACAGTATACCCTCTAGGAAAGAAAAAAAGAAGTAGAATAAGAATAAAAGACCCTTACTTTCTATACTACTATAAATATATCACAACGCTTAGGAACCTCGTAGAAGCCGGTTACCAGGAAAAAGCAGTGGAAGAAGCGATAAGAAACCTCGATATACATACATCACAAGTCTTCGAGCAAATAGTTCAAACAATTATACCTGATCTCCGCATAACAGGATACATAAAGACACCGCCACTTCAAATAGGGCCGTGGTGGTACAAGCAATACGAGGTAGATATAATAGCACGCGAACCGGGAATAACTACCACATTCATAGAAACCAAATGGAGAGACGTAACCGTCAAGGAAGCAAAAATTATCCTTCGAGAACTCGAAACAAAAGCAACGAAGACAGGATTACAGTCGCCAGAGAATCACTATGTACTGATAGCAAAGTCTGTAAAGGACTACAACAAGCCTATGATGCAAATAGACGACTACAGGACTCTGATAGACTATAGCAAAACAATCCTAACCATAAAGCAAAATAAGCTATCGAAACACGTAACCTAACTAGAACCATACCGATAAGGGTTGATAAACACCTTTCCTATAGAAAACCCCCTCTAACCTAAAGGACACTGCTCCGCCAATGGGTTTGGATGGATGCTTAATAATGCGAGCCCTAATTCTCTCTCCCCTAACCTTGTCAACTCTAACTATGACGTGAATACTATGGTGATGATAATTACCGCCCTCAGGCATCCACACACCCATATGGGACACATGGTTAAACAGGAATACCCTAATATCTTCCATTGAAAGCTCTCTAGCCAAGCCAGTAACCTCCGTTGCCTTGGAATAACCCTTGAGGCCACGGGGCATATGAAAGTATGGGTAACCAATTACTAAGCTATCATAATCCTTTGAGTTTCCCGCCTTCCGGAGCAACTTAACAGTATCCGAGAAACGGAAGCCTCTGCCCACGTCTATCTTCAAGGAATCCCCGTTCAGGATACGAGTGAGCCTCATAACGGTATAAGGATCCAATCCCCCGAAGTCCTTGTTTAATAAAACGAGAACACTGCCAAACCTACTCCTATATGCAGTAATATAGTGTAGTAGACTACTAACTACACTTTCTTCACCATAGAACTCGAGAATCCAATACCTTGGAATACTGCCTATGAGACTGTCGAGGGGGTATATGCCGGTAAGCCCCAAATCATAACCCCACCATTCAAAGGTTATCCCTTAAATAATAGGGAGGTAACTGGAAGTGTATGATATACTTAGAAGAATGTATTAAGGCGTAAAACCTGATGAAATATCTCCTCAAACTAGAGTACATCAAACTTTTCGCTTAAAGATGTTAGAGTCGGTTTTTAGTTTAATTATCTATGGTTTTATGGAGTAGTTCGTAGTACTTGTCTACGTTTACTGTTCTTTTTCCCTGGTGTATTTCTTTCCTCCAAGCTTCCAGGAAGAAGTTCTCAAGCTGATAGTATTCAGCTGCCGTAAGTATTTTCTTCTGTTTCTCCTCGGCCAGGTCTAGTATTGGCTTGATTTTCTCCTTGTAATTAATGTCTCTCACGATATGGTGGTCCAGTATGATAGTCTTTGTCCCGGTATTCATTATAAAGTCTCCAAGCGTTCCTAGGCTTTTTTCAAAGGATTTTTGACTCATCTTCCACCCTAGAAATATTGTTGGGTACCCGTCTATTATTGCTATATTAGGATCGGCTTTGACAGCCCATTCCAAAGCAGCTGGATCCGCTAGGTTCTGCGCGTCACTGCCGAAAAGGAATTTCTCCCTATTCTCCTTGTCCTGGATAAGGACCATTACAACTGTACCTACCTTACTTTTGACCTCGCCATGCCATACTGCGGGAGAAATGACTATTCTCGTATTGTTGAAGTCGAATTCTCTACCGTCCCCCCATTCAAGCCTGTCAGCTATTTCCTTTACCTTAGACTCGAAGAGCTTTCCACGCCGCTTGCCGGAGTTGTTAATGTTCTCTCTTATGTTTTTAGCGATGACCGTTTTCCCCGTAAAGCAGGCTTCATACATTTCATCGTCGTCAGGGAAGGGGTGATGATCATAGTGGTAGTGAGTTACCAGAACAATATCCGATGCCTTACACTTGGAAATAATTTCCTTTCTCGCCAGATCCAGTGCACGGAATTCTTCATCCGTAGGAGGTAGACCATACCGCTTTGGGCCTAGAGCTACTCCAGGGTCAATTAGGGCAGTGTGTTCTTCTAGTTTCACTAGAGTAGCCTGGCTTCTAACACCGAAGGAGTCAAACGCTAATGGCTTTATAATCAAGATAACTCACCTTATAACCGTTGGAACACGATCCTCCCTAGGAGTAATATGTTGTTAATTTAAGGGTAAAAGGTTATCTATTAATGTACTAGTCAACTTTTCCATTCCTGAGTATTCTAGCTAGCTGCTTAGTAGCCCATTCCGGGAGACCAGACCTCTCATACATCTTCAACGATTTATCTACATCATATTTGATTCTGCCTAGAACAAACCTTGCCTCGTCAGTATTCACGTCTATAACTAGGTATGCAGCTCTATTGTCCCCGTCTCTAGGCTGTCCAACACTCCCTGGATTGACAAGCAGTAGATCCCTGTAATGGATCAGACCCTGGTAATGAGTGTGACCGTGTAATAGAATACTCCCACCGGCCTCAGGGCTTTGAAGCCTTTCAAGGGACATATCAAGGATAGCTGGTCCCTTATGGTAATATAGGTACCCGTAAAGTGGGTTATCAGGTGAACCATGTACCATATGAATCTTTGAACCGCATAATTCAGCGTTCCCTGTTAAGGGAATCCGTTTCAGCCAATCGAGATCGTTCCTTGAAAGTGATTGAAGTGTGATTTTACTCCGAGTAAGAACACTTAATTCATGTGTAGAAGGACCACAGCCGCAGTCGACATTAAAAGCGGCAGCATGATCATGGTTCCCTCTTACAATAACCGATGGATCCAGCTCGCGTACAAGATCAACCACGCCTCCAGGATCAGGGCCATAGTCTACAAGATCTCCTAGAACCCATAAGTAGTCAAAGCTGACATGACTGATAACTTCTTTGAGCGCAGTGCTATTCCCGTGGATATCGGATACAACTAGGATCCTCATCGAAGCCCACCTATTATACAGGGAGGTATAGGAAGGTATTTACATTTCATGCAGGATTGTACTCTTTTACTTGTTAATAAATGAAAACTAGTTTATTAGCCGTAGGCTCAACATAAATAATTTGAAACTAATGTTTAATAGTGGTAATGTTCTATGAAGCTAGGACTCATTGTAAATCCTATAGCGGGAATGGGAGGCTCTGTAGGCCTCAAAGGAACAGACGGTGATGCGTATAGGAAAGCATTAGAGCTTGGTGCTACTCCTGTTTCACCAGTGAGGATTAGGCAAGTTTTATCACTTGTAAAGAGGAGGGATATTAACTTCCTAGTAGCTCCCGGTAAGATGGGTGAGGACTATATAAGGGGAACGGGTTTCATATACGAGGTTGTGGGTAGTATAGGAGAGCAGACCACTGCAGATGACACGAAGAAAATCGCTAGAGAAATGGTGGACAGGGGAGTGGATCTTTTAATCTTTGTTGGAGGAGACGGTACTGCGAGGGATATAGCTGACGCTGTTGACTTAAAGATCCCAGTACTTGCTATTCCATCTGGAGTTAAGATGTTTAGCTCCGTTTTCGTCGTGTCTCCGTATGCGGCTGCGAGGATTATGGATTCATTCACAGCTGATATGCCTCTAGTTGAGAGGGAGGTTATGGATATAGACGAGGAGGCATTCAGGCAAAATAAACTGGCTGCGAGACTCTATTCATACTTAAAGGTTCCAGGGATCGAGCCTTTGCTCCAGGCTAGTAAAGAGGCATCGAATACTAGCAAATCGGAGGAGGCCCAGAAGAGGGAGATTGCAGAGTACATAGTAGAGAACATGGAAGACGGCTATGTCTACCTCCTTGGTCCGGGAACAACACTGAAAGCTATAGCCGGTAAGATAGGTGTGGAGAAAACCTTGCTTGGAATAGACGCGGTATATAATGGGAAGCTTGTCGGAAAGGATTTAAACGAAAAAGGAATCCTAGAACTCATAGATACTTATGGGAGAGCTAGGATTATAGTTACCCCTATAGGTGGAAACGGGTTCATATTTGGAAGAGCAAGCAAGCAATTCACTCCTGAAGTATTGAGGAGGGTTGGGAAGGAGAATACTATTGTCGTAGGAACCAAGGGGAAAATCTTGAAGCTGAAGCATCTAAGGGTAGATACCGGAGACGAAGAAGTAGACAGAATGTTATCTGGCCCTATCAAAGTTGTGATAGGTTATAATGAGGAATTACTTATGGAGGTACGGGCTTGATAAGGCTTGACTTAAACGAGAACCCTTATCCTCCTCCTAGGAGTGTACTGGAGGAGGCCGAGAAAGGCTTAAGGGAGGTAAACAGGTACTGTGAGCAGGCTTGCCTAGATGAGCTGAAGAGATCTATCGAGGAGTATACCGGGATACCGTGGAGAAGCATAAAACTATCACCAGGCTCAGACACGATTCTCAGAGAGATAATACACAGCTTTTCCATTGATAGGAAAGTAATAATGCTAAACCCTTCATTCCTCCCCACTCTTGAATGCGCCAAGAGACATTCGAGGAAAATGGTTAAATTCCATATTACACCTCCGGAATTCATTTTGAAGAGGGAAATCCTGCAGGAGGAAGCGAGAGAGCCTTCCCTAGTAATAATAGATAATCCGAATAATCCAACTGGTAGGGAATTCCTTGACAAGGATTTAGTCGTTGATTTACTGGATAACAAGAATACTTTGCTAGTGATAGACGAGGCGTACTATGAATTCTCTGGGAATACATTCTCGAATCTAGTCAATGAATATGGTAATCTAGCGGTAACTAGAACCCTCGATAAAGCATTCTCCCTAGCCGGGCTACGGGTGGGCTATCTACTTGCAGGTGAAAAGTTCATGGAAGGCCTCTCCGACTTCAATGTCATTCTCCCAAGACCATCCGTATACGCAGCGATAGCTGCTTTAAAAAACATGCAATACGTAATGGAGAATGCGAGGAGAATCAGGAGTGAAAGGAAGAGGCTAATAAGAGAGCTTAATAAGCTAGGCATAGAAGCCTATAAGTCGTCAACTAACTTTATACTAGTGAAAAGCGAATTCCCGGGGCTCGGTGATAAACTAAGAGTTAAAGGTATAGCCGTAAGAGACTTATCGAGAGATTGGATACCGGGTTACTATAGAATTTCAGTGGGTCTACCAGAGGAAAACAATATTCTCCTGGAAACTCTAAAAGAAATATTGGCAGATGAAAGCAATAATTAATGAGTACCTAAGAGTAGAAAAATTATAGCATTTCTACTGGCATGAAAAGACTATTTATATATTCTAAACAGAATTCGAGTATATTGACTTTATATAAGCAAACATTAACTCGATATAATGGTGTTCAAATTATGCCACTAGCCGGACTAGAACCTATAAGCCCAGCATACGGATTAGACCACTACACACTAGATAAGCCCTACAGGAATCTCTTGAAGTATAACATCAAAGAAGACCCTGATTACAGTGAACTAGGGAAATACACTGGCAGAGAAGTCTATGAAACAGCTTACCGAGTAGACTTACTGAGCCCTCCTATACTGGTAAACTGGAGCATACTGGGCGACAACCCGGATATAGCGTTATTGGATCCTATGGAGAAAAAAGTTCTACTTGACCTCGTCCTTAAATATAAAATAAATACCCACCCATTCCAGGGGAGGTCCTGGCATCACCACTATACAGGCCTCTACCTGATCGGTGACCCAGGAATATCATGTATACTCACAATAACAATCCAGACTGCATACGCTCTCTACAAGTATGGCGACGAGAAAATAAGGGACTACTACAAGCCACTATCTGGAATACAGGAGCCTCCAATGTGGGGAGCTACATGGTTTACAGAAGTACAGGGAGGAAGCGATCTCGGAGCCAACACAACTGTTGCCGAGAAAAAAGACGGCATCTGGAAGCTTAACGGTTACAAGTACTTCTCAAGCGGTGCGGGAGTAGCCAGTATGGCTCTAACTACAGCCCGCCCTGAGGGAGGTAGGAGTGGAGCGAAAGGATTAGGATTATATCTTGTCCCAAGAGTTAGCAGGGATGGAAGTATAAACTATAGGATTAGGAGACTGAAGTGGAAGAGTGGTACAGTGGCTGTTCCGACTGGAGAAGTAGAGTTCATTGACACAGAAGCCTACCTCATAGGGGATGTTGGGAAAGGCATATACTATACAATGGAGGACCTAATGGTCAGCCGGCTCGCTAACTCCCATGCGGCTAACGGTATAGCCAGAAAAGCATACTTTGAGGCATACGGTTATGCTTCCACGAGGCCTGCATTCGGTAGGCTAATCAAGGATCACCCGCTTCTAGCTAGAGACCTGCTCGAAATGGAGTTACTAATAGAGGCAGGCCTAGCTGTATCCATGAAGGCCATATCACTATTTGACGACGCCTGGCACGACGAGCCCCCCTACTCAGGGAAATACCACTATGCCCGGCTTATGACTCACATAGCTAAGAACTATACTGCAGACGTTGCTGCATTCGTTTCCAGGAGAGCGATGGAAGTCTTCGGTGGGATAGGCTTCCTCCACGAATACCCGGTAGAGAGATGGCACAGGGAGGCTCTAATAACACCGATATGGGAAGGCACTAGCAATATACAAGCTCTTGATATGCTGGAAGCCATGTGGAAGAAGAAGGCCCATGAACCTCTACTAGAAGACATGGAGGAGCTTACCAGGAACCAGCAGAATCAGAAACTCGCGGAGGACGCTTATGCTAGACTATCTAAAGCTATAGGTAGGTTAAGTGGTGAGACATCGCAGGCTGAATGGCTTTCCAAGGAAACTCTCACGAAAATAGCTGAATCCGTGGCAACTATAATATTACTTGACGCGGCTAGACAGACTGGGGACAATGTGTTCGAAGACGCTGCTGAGCTGTATTATTCGTGGATAACGAACGACAGGCTCGACATCCCTGATAAAAAGCTTTTGACTGAAATTATAAGCCTGAGGGGCAGTCTCGACGAGGTAGATTGGGAGAAAAAAGCGAAAATATAGCTGTCTAAACCTATTCTAAACTATTTCTTATTCTAGTTAATCCTTTGTCACTAGGCAATACTCCAGCCAGTACCATTGCCACAGCAGCCAGAGAAGCCAGTAAACCGAAGAACCATCTATAATACCCGGTTAACGGGGTAGAGGCGGCTAGCGCTGATACTGCTATTATATGTCCGGTAATCATTATAACCCCTATAGTCTCACCTTGCTGTGTAAAAGGCGTTGTCTTCTCAATCCACTCAAAGATAACTGGTAGACCAGCCATTAACATGAAACCACTAACTGCCAACATAACATATACTAGAATGATCGAAATCATGGAGGCTAGAATACCGTATGCCAACATACCTGTGAATGACGCTATTATCAATAGCTTCCTCCTAATATTATATTTGGCTGCTATGCTCGGCAGGGCTGACGCACCCAAGACGCCAGCGACAACCATGAGTGCAGTAGCTGTTCCAGCAATTTTCTCTAAACCAACCGTAGATAAGGCTGGTTCGATCCAAGTCATAAGTATATCTATGATAGCTAGGCCTATACCTATTATTCCCGCGAAAATCCACACCTCTCTCCTCTTAATTATAGTCTTCAAACTCTCAAGGGTCGGTAAATGCTCTACCTCGATAGTGCCTATAATGTCCGCTTCTGAGACCATCCAAACCGTCCATACACCGCCGACAAGTACTATTATAGCTGAATAAAGCGATAGCCCCCAGACGCCCCATTCCCCATAAACGAAAGCTCCGATAGCCATAGCTATAATCATGCCTGCATACATGGCAGCACTCCCCATCGATACAGCGAGCGGGCGCCTTTTCTCCTCAAAGTATGCGGATGCATAAGGGGTTATTCCATTAACAACGAACGGCTGAGCAATAGCTCCTAGCACTTGCCCTACGAATATGGCAGCGTAGTTCTCTGGAGCCAAGATTCTAGCTATCCCTGTACCTATAAACAGTATAGATGCAGTAATCAAGGAGCCTTTAAACCAAGTATCCAGTAGTCTCCCAGCCGGGTAAGCCATTATTAGGTAGAAGATGGGAAACAGCATTACTAGGAGTCCAACAGCGTCTTTACTGACGCCTAGATCTGCGGCAACCTTAGTTGTGACAGGGGAGTAGGAGACCCATACTACTTGAGATGCGAAAACAAGTATAGGGAAACCTGCGAGTGCAACTGCACGCCCAATTTTCCCTGTCAAAATATGCACCTTCCCCTTTCACAGTAAAGCGTTCGACACCTCCCGGAATAAAGCCTCAACAACATCTGGATCTAGCTCATAGATATATCTACTAATGAAGCTCAAGTCAGCACCTTCCAGTCCACCACCGCTTCCACCTAGTAGCTGCATGATGAGCGGTGCAGCTGTACTCACTTCACTCGGTGAAACAGTCTTTAAAGCTTCCAACATAGGGTCTTTACCTAACTCAGATAATTTCCTGGTCTCACTGACTATTTCATCTAAGTCCCGAGCAAACCCGTTAACTAAACTTATATGGACAGGTGTAACAGTGAAGTGAACGGTCATAGGATACCCCATCTTCTTACTCCCCGGCTGGACTTGCACATGCCAGTGCTTCTCACCGGCTTTCCTGGAGAAGTCAACAAGGTCAAGTTCACCATGACTGAATGCTAGAACTATATAAGGCGGATTACCTTCAACTCTGAAGCCTTGCTTAACCATAGCACCTATGAGTTTTTCCCTGGCATCAAAAGCGTACCTTGTGAGCGTTTTGTAGCCCTCTACTCCTAGAGCTTTTATCAAACTCCAGGAAGCAGCCAAGGGGCCTGACGTCCTTGATGAGAGTAATATCTGGTTCACGATAGGATACCCTGGCCACTTGCTGTATACGAAGAATGCGTTTTTCCTTCTATCCCTGTCCCTATATAGGATCGTGGAGGAACCCCTCGGTGCATAGCCTAATTTATGCAGGTCAACACTCATAGAGTCCACGCGTTCTATATTCAAGCCTTGCAACGGTATATCCCGGCCGTTCATTCTAGCAAAAGGAATAGCGAATCCGAGGCAGCTGTCAACATGAAGCCAAACATTTTTCTTCTCCAGGAATTCGGCAACGTCTCTAACGGGGTCAAAGGTTCCGAAAGGGTAGTTAGGGGAGGATAAGACGACTAGAGCGGTACTGTCATCTACATTACTTACCAGTTCATCCACATTAGCCTTGTATTCACTGTCAACCGGAGTTAACACTGGCTTAACACCGAGAAGCCATGCGGATTTAATGACGCTGGGGTGAACTGTGGCTGGAGCAATTAGTTTAGGCACACCCGATCTACCGTTCTTAGCGTAAAACCATTCTCTCGCAGCCAGTACAGCCATGAAATTACTCTCAGTTCCACCGCTAGTGAAGTTACCTACCGTGGTATCGGGGGCGCCGAAGAGTCCGGCGACAAAGCTGACCACGCTTTTCTCCAGTTCAAGTACGCTGGGGAAAACAGTGGGATCCAACATGTTCCTCCAAAGACTCAGAATGTAGGACTCTTCAGCTAGTTCACGCAGCTCGCTTACACCGGTCTCGTAGACATATGACCATAGCCGACCGCTATGAGGATCCATATCCTTTGAGAGAAGATCCTTCAAGGAATTGAGTACTTCTTTCTTTTTAATAGGAGGTGTTCCGGGCAAGGGATATGCACCTAAGAATAATTTTTATCTCAGACAACAATATAAAGGATTCATACACTAAAACAGCGAAGGCTTACATTAAATAACCCGTAGTGGGGCAGTGCCGGGAGAAAAGGTATTACCCGAGGGGTGAAATGTTTTTTACTATAAGACTAGAGGCCATCCATCGGTATGGCCGTCACTGGAACCACAGCAGTATAACATATGCATTTAGAATAAATGTATTAAACACTCCAAGCTGGATTGCACCACTATGAGGGAAAAGGATAATTAGTAAAAGATCCAGAGGAAGTACTACGCTATACCTGGTTAACCCTACAGGAAACCCTGTTGTAGTAGCGATCATTTTTCGTCCCTTCAACTCATTTAAGTCAGCAAACCCTGACGACTTCCCCGTCAATGTAAACGAGTCCACCTCTTCTATGCTTGAGTTTCCTTAGAATGGTATATACTCTCCCGAAAACACGTTTAAGCTCTCTCCGATTTAGCTTCAGAGGAGTTATAAGAGGCTCAAGGGAAGCTACGATCGTTATGGATGCTCCGAGGTTACATACCTCGCGGACTAGACTAATCAAGTCGTCTCAAATGATAGCAGGATCCGTTCCAGGGTACACAAGCACTGCCTCCTCGGTACCTCTCTCCCAGTCAAGCCCATGTAATATGCTACCCGAATATTTAGAGGCTAGAGCAGACACTAACCTGGAAAGAGTGCCTGTCACAGTGTTCGGCTTGTAATCATCGAGTTCATGTTGGATAGTATACTCCTTAAACCTATCTAGGTCCAAAATAACCAAAGTACCTTGTACAACTGGTGAACCGTTATTATCGTCTACCATAGCTGACTTTTCGCCTTCTCCATATCTGAGAGCAAAGTCATAGCAGTCTGATAGGGCCCGCCTCCGCTGCCAGAGAGTAGTATCGAGTTACCGTCGCTTACATCGACTGTTGCCACGTTTCTCTTGCCTACAGCAAGACGCAAGGGATCACCGGGCTCTAGAATGGTAGGAAAAGCAGTAACCTTTACCTCCTTGTTTACTTGGACTGTAGAAACACATCTTATAAAACCCTCATTAACCCATGAATCTCTAAGTCCCCTTCTATTAACTCTTTCCAGCGGAACTTTGTACCCTAATGTCGCAGCTATAATAGAGGCTTTAGCTGCGGGATCTATGCATTCTACATCCAAAGGCGGGTCTGGCTCGGCTATACCCTCACTAATAGCCTTCCCGAGAGCTTCATCGAAGCTGTATCCCTGCGACGCTAATGTAAGCATGAAGGTTGTTGTAGTATTAAATACACCGCGAACCTTTACAACAGGTCTTCCAAGTAGTCCGTATGTGATTACATCGAATAATGGTGTTCCAGCCATAAAGGTTGCCCTATAATGGAGACGGTTACGCAGGGGATTGTCTACTATTAATTCAGGATTCCTTGCCAACGGAGCCTTGTTAGCTGTGACAATGTGGTAGGAACCCTTGTTCAAAAGTTCGTATATATCCTTGTGAGGTTCTCCATAGTTACTTGGTCTTGCATCGACAACGATATTTGGATAGGACTCTTCTATAAGTCTTCCCGGGTCCTCCCTTGCGCCATAAACGGTCTCAACTAATCCTCCACGCGGGACCTCGAGTAGTTCGCGTATTTCTTCTCTCCTAAACCCTCTTGGATTGTAGGAGCATCCTTTGGAATCACATGCTCCAAGGTATATGTAGTTTCTCGCTGAAGTGTTTTCCAATAGTATACGAGTTAGTGTTCTTCCAACGTTACCGAAGCCTAGTAGGAGTATTCTAGGATTATCCAATAATTCACTCCTCCATACCATCATAATAATCATTTAACACTACTTCAATATGCTCGTTCAGCTCTTCTAGCAGCCCATGCTCCTTGCTCCTGTCAAACAGGATATTCAGCATCTTCTCAGCATCAGATAGATACTTCTTATCTCCGGTTTTTATGAATAATTCGAAAGCATAACTAGCCCTGTAAAGAGGTGCTAAGAACTTGGCCTTAGTTTCCGGGGTCATTTTATGCCAGGAAGGAGTGCATTGAAGTAGGTAACCTGTGCTAATCAGGCTTCTAATATTAAGTAGGACTTTCATCTGACTGTCATTTTCCTGTTCAGCTACGAACTGTAGCTGAATAGGCTCACTAATGCTTTGAACGTCATTACAGAAAACACGCCGTCGCTCCAGTAAAACCTCCCTCAGGTCCTCGTCGAGTAACCTAAGCTTCCCGGCTAAAATGCGCTCAGCCTCTTCCAGAGTCTCGACCCAGTAAATCTCCTCTATAAGCTTTTGGAACACATCTCCTATAGGGTCACTGGACAATCGTTGCACCCCTATTACTACTCTAGGGTAGCGTAAGGGATAACCGGGCTTTTTATATTGATATTGTTGAAAGGCGGTTCAAGTTGAAAAAAGAGTTTATTAATTACGTAGAAACAGATGTTACTCGTATTCGTCGAAGTATAGTATATCCTCGACCGTGCCTTTTCTCTCTCCTTCGGGTTTGAACACTGGTTTCACTGGCATACCTATGTAGACAGGTAGTCCTGGTTTCAATCTATGTATCAGTCCTCCTGTCAGTCTCTCTCC
>WALV01000019.1 GCA_015522645.1 Candidatus Tiamatella sp. | reverse complement strand
TCCTTGCTTCAAAAAACTACCCGTAACCATAGCGGTGGTTACGGGTGTGGGGTCGGGCTGAGGACCCGATGGCGTAGGCCTGCGTGGGTTCGAACCCCACCCCCCGCACCAAACCCTAAGAAGGGGGCCCGTCGTCTAGCCTGGTTAGGACGCCGCCCTTACAAGGGGTCCAGGGCGACACTGGAGCATGCCCTGAAACCTAGGACAGGCGGAGGTCCGGGGTTCAAGTCCCCGCGGGCCCACCACCAAAAATAACACTACAAATCTCCTTGTTTACTGCTGATTCCTAGTTTAGCCTCGTCTTCCTTTATTTTAACATAGACTACATTTCTGGTTTTGCTCTGGGACTTGTCGAAAAATACAATGATATATGGTACTTAGTACTGGTTACCCAATAAACTCTTACTATTCCATTACCCTCTTCTACTTGTACCTTAATTTTTTACGCATGAAAATGAACTGCTTAACTTCCTCGAGATCCATTGTTTTCTTAATAATTTCACTGTATTTTTCAAGATCCTTGCTGATTACCTGTAATTCAATGCCGTATATGACAGTGTTACGAATAGTAATAATAGCGAGACAAGAGAAATCCTTTCCAGGCTATTCGAAGACACCACTAGCTTGATTCACCCTTTGTATACTTTTCACGATACTAGGGAGGCTTTTTAGGTAATGTAATAATGCCTTAGATAAATAATTCTCATATATTTATATATGCAATTATGAAAAGTTGCTAGCATGCATGAACCGGTGAACAGAAAATTTAAATAATATATCTACCCTCATCTTGCGAAGGGTATTATGGGGTCTGGCTCAAACTGGGCGGAAGAAGAGCATCCCGAACTTAGACCTATTCCTGAATCAAAAAGGTTGTATGGAAGCCTTACATTCTGGTTTATGATGTTCTCAATGAATACCTGCATACCAATGTTTTTCCTAGGGCCCATAGCAAGAAGCCTCAATCTAACACCCATGGAGGCAGCTATAGGAGCTCTAGTAGGAAATCTTGCGGTAACACTAGTAATGATTCTTAACGGCTATCCAGGATGGAAACATGGAATACCATTCCCGGTACAGTTGAGGCCCTCGTTTGGGAAGAAGGGAATACATCTACCGGTACTTCTAAGAGGGATAGTAGGTGCAGGGTGGCTTGGAGTCGAAGCATATGGCGGATCGCTTGCAATAACAATGATAGCCCTCTGGGCACTAGGTATAGAAAGAACCCAAGTAGTAAGCTTAGCATACAGGTATGTTATAATAGCTCTTATCGCCTATGTAGCACTCGCCGTGATAGTAACATCAAGAGGATTAAAGGGAATAGGATACGTGGCAAACTATGGGGGTCCTCTTCTACTGCTATACTTCCTATGGCTACTCGTATTCCTACACAGCAAAAATATTAGCATCACACTACCAACCGGGGTAGGATTAGGGAGTGCCGCGTTCATAACATATGTAGCAGTACAAACCAATTGGTGGGCGACAGTAGCCCTCAACATATCGGATCTATCTAGAGGGCTCAAAAAGAATACAGGAACACTCTGGGGAGGACTTGTAGGGGGACCGTTAGTCGGTATAGTTGTAGCACAAATATTCGGTACACTGTTAGGATACTATTTAGTACTGTATACCCAGGCAATGTATGGGCAGGGAATAGTCACTCCACAAGGTATTGTCATGGTGGCAGCACCAGGAGCAATTGCATTGATACTAGGGGAACTATTTGCGTTCCTAGCACCATTCTCGACAGATATTACCGCAAACATCCCCCCAATAATAGATATCCTTACAGCATCATTCAAGCTATCCCTCAAGAAAGCAGCATTTATAGCAGGCATAATAGGATTCATAATAGCTCCATGGTGGGCTGTGGATAAAGGACAGGACTATGTTAACTATGTTACGAGTTTCTCCTCTAACTATGGAGTCATACTAGGTCCCATAGCGGGAATAATGCTCGCTGACTACTACATACTCAGAAAAAGGAAGTATACTGAGAGAGAGCTCTATACGAGAACGGGTAAAAAATGGCTTGACGATATTAACTGGGCAGGTATAATATCGCTCATACTAGCAATTCTAACATCATATATATACAGTTGGATCAGAGGAGAGTTGCAAACCGTTGGTTTCCTAGTATTCCCCAACCCGTTAAGCTGGTACATAGGAGTAGCATCGGGATTAATCTACCAAGTAACATTATTCAAACTACTGTATAAATAATCCCACTAAAACAACACCTATTTTTCTATTCGATAAAGAAAACATAGATACCTGGATATTATTAGCCTAAACCCCTGACCCATTGTATCAGTGGCGAGACCGATTTGACTAAAACACTAGTAATAGCACTGGGAGGGAATGCTTTCATAAGGAAAGGAGAACCAGGCACTTCAGAATACCAGTGGATGAACGCGAGAATAGCTGCGAAACAGATAGTAAACCTCTACTCTAAAGATTACAATATAGTTGTGACGCACGGAAACGGCCCACAGGTAGGAATGATCCTCGAATGGATGGAAGCTATGAAAACAAAACATCCGCCATTAACCACGGATATAGCGACTGCGATGACTCAAGGATGGCTTGGCTATATGTTGATGCAAGCAATAGGCAATGAACTAGTTTCTCGGGGGTTGGAAAGAAAAGTGGTATCACTGGTTAATCAAGTGATCGTAGATCATAACGATCCTGCCTTCTCTAATCCCACAAAATACATAGGATCATACTATAATGAAGAAGAAGCTGAAGAACTCGTCCGGGAAAAAGGATGGGTCATGAAGAAAGACCCCCGTGGAGGATACCGGCGTGTAGTGCCTAGCCCTATGCCCAAACATAACATGGAGCACCCTGTGATAAAACCGCTCCTAGAGAGAGGGTATATTGTAATTGCAAGCGGCGGAGGAGGAATTCCAGTAATAGAAAAAGACGGGCTACTGAAGGGTGTCGAAGCTGTGATAGACAAAGATTTAGCGTCCATGATCCTAGCTATAAGCATAAAGGCAGACGGGTTAGTTATTGCAACAGATGTAGATGGTGTTTACTTAAACTACGGGTTACCTAACGCGGAGTTGATTAGTAAAATAGACGTCTCAAAACTAAGAAAACTATACGAACAAGGGGAATTCCCCCCGGGGAGCATGGGGCCGAAAATACTAGCATGCATTAGATTTGTCGAAGCAACAGGTAAATGGGCTGTTATAGGATCATTAGAGCACCTCGAAGACTCTGTCAACGGAATCAAAGGCACACTCGTATATACCTGAAACTACTTCTCAACTGAACCCTCTAATCCATAAACTAGTTGCCTAAGAGTTTTCGATCTATTACTATAAAATACTTCGAGAATAATTGTAAAAAGTTCACCAATATCATATATGTGTGATAAATCAGTATAGCCCTCGCCTATATTGTGAAGTGCAGCAAGGTGACTACAATGCTTCTTCCTTCCTTCACCCAATACTTGAATGAAAAAACCATTACAAGAGCAGTACGTGTCTTTTACTAGGATATAGTCCTCGTCTACTCCCAGATAAACGAAAACATCCGGGTTGGCGTGAATCTTTACAAAACGTCTGCCTGCCAGTGCTTCACCTATCTTAGCTTTATCTACCTCGTCTAAATCGCTTAGGGACCGCCGTGTATCATTAACTGTAGCTAACTCCTCTTGATCTTGAGTATCTCCTGACTTCTCCTCCACCTTTATCCCAACCCACTACTATATAGTCAGTATAGCCTAGAAATAGGCCGGTCTCAACTATACCTGGAACATAAAGAAGTTTCTCCTCAATACTAAACGGGTCCTCTATAGGGCCTGTATAAACATCCAGCACAACCCCGCCGAAGTCACTTATCACTGGCCCGTCCTTACCTCCTTTCCTGTACTCATAACGATAACCCATCTTATCCAGCAATATTTCAATCGTGCCAAGCATCCATCGATTAACTTCCAGTGGTACCGGTTTACTGGACCCCAGTTTAGTTACAGTTTTCGATTCATCTACAATAAACACGTTAATCAAGGATTTATATGCAAGCATCTTCTCTCCGTATAGAGCCGCGCCTCTCCCCTTTATCATATTACCGAAAGGGTCAACCTCGTCTGCTCCATCAAAATATATGTCCACAACAGCGACGGATGAAGGATGAACTGCATGTATACCTTTGGATGATAACTTAATTACAGTATCAATACTGCTAGAGACGACGGTTTTGCCTTTGAATACTCCTTCATCGGCAAAAACATCTATTACCCGAGAAACTGTAGACCCTGTCCCTATACCTATGATTCCCGCGTCCAGAACAGCATCCCTGAACTCTTCAACCGCTAATTTCGCGGCCTCTATCTTACCCCTATCCCCCAAGGAAGACACCATAACATCGTTATTGTTCGTCTAAATACTAGTTAGTGAACCATAAAAAGAGGCTCTATTCTCTACTTGCTTTCTTTTACAAGTTGTTTCGCCGTGTCACTAGGGTGAGACGCCTTTTCGAGAAGATCTAGCCACGCCCATAGCCTGTCTATGTATTCCTCGAGAACCTTGACATCATCCTCCTTTAAGTGCTTGAATCTGCCCTGAAGCTTCAAGTATACTTCCAGAGGAGTTCTTTTCTCCTTATTCCTATACATTCTACTGAAACTACTTATCCTTAAGGAACCGTTATGATACTCGAATAATGGCCATAAACCCGTCTTAACTGCTAACTGTGCAATCTCAGGTGTTAAAGCAGGATCAAACCTCCATCCCACAGGGCATGGGGCAAGTAAATGTATGTATTTGAACCCCTTAACACTAGCAGCCTTCCGTATCTTCTCTATAAAGTCTTGGGGATACCCAACGGTAGCTGTTGCTACATACGGAGCGTCATGTGCTATCATTATGAATGGAATATTCTTCTTGTGCTCTTTTTTACCGGTCCATGTAGTAGTTGTCCATGCACCATAAGGTGTTGCACCACTCCTCTGTATACCAGTGTTCATATAGGCCTCGTTGTCGGCGCATATATAGATAATATCATCCCCGCGTTCTGCTGCTCCGCTCATAGCTTGTAATCCTATATCAGCTGTTCCTCCGTCTCCAGCCCATACTACTACTTGAACATCATCCCTGCCTAGCATTTCGAAGCCGGCCTTCATGCCTGAAGCAGCTGCTGCAGCTGCTGCGAACACTATATTAAGTATTGGGAAGTTTATACCGGATTTAGGTGAGATTCCCTGTATAACACTACTGCATCCTGCCGGGATAACTAATACAGCTTTATCTCCAAGAGCCATTTTAACATATCTTATCCCCATTGTTTCAGGGCACCCTGGGCAGGCAGCATTACCTGGCATATTGAAGTGTGTCCGAGGAAAATCACGTAACTTAATTGGCATCTCTATTCACCTCTTATAACAAGTTAACTCATAACCTGGGAGTCTTGGCTTGTATTTTTCCCTGTGGACCATAGGAATATGCCAATATAATGGATCGTAGAAACGGCCTTTCTCTTCTACTTCCTCTATGAACTTTTTAGTAAGTTCATAGAACTCTTCAGCGACAACGTCTACTCCTCCTAAACCGGCTATAACTCCCCTAACAGCCGGTAAATTAGCTAGAGCCGGGAGGTTCGTTAAAGCTTCCGTCATCAAATGCCCTTTTCCTCCGAAACTAATACTTCTATCTATGAATAACACCCCCTTAGATCTAGATAGCAATCCCCGCATTTCTTCATCAGGCCATGGCCTGAAATACCTTACTCTCATAACACCCACATCATAGCCCTCCTCCCTCAGCTTCAACACGGCTTCTTTAGCATCTCCAGACCATGAACCAGCTATTACAATATTATAATCAGCATTGTCACAGTGGAAGCATTCTACTAGTCCACCATAGCTTCTACCGAAAATCTCGCCATACTCACTATCGATCTCCTTTATTACATTCTTGGCCTCCACCATAGCTGCCTGTATAGAATACCTCATCATATAGTAATTCTCGTCTGTAGCAAGGTTACCCATGACAATACCCGACTCCGGTGTTATAACGTATGGTTGCCTTCTTTCCGGCAACCAGTTATCTATTTTTTCCTGTTCAGGAATATCCACCGGTGCAACCGTGTGTGACAGAATAAACCCGTCAAGTCCTACTATCATCGGTAGATAAACCCTAGGATCCTCTGAGATCTTGAAGGCCTGTAACGTAAGGTCAAAAACCTCCTGATTGTTCTCAGCTATACTTATAATCCACCCTGAATCCCTTTGATCCCATATATCATTGTGGTCAACATGAATATTCCATGGAGGCCCGATCGCCCTAGTCACTACTGACATAACTACGGGGATCCTTGCCCCCGAAGTCCACCATACAACCTCATGCATCAGGAGGAGCCCGTGACTTGAGGTTGCTGTAAAACTTCGAGCCCCGGCGGCAGCAGCCCCTAACGTAGCAGCTAGAGCCGAATGCTCGCTTTCTACCCTGATCATCTTAGCATCAAGCTCTCCATGCTCTGTCATCTCAGCCAGGGTCTCAACTATAGTTGTCTGAGGAGTTATAGGATAAGCTGCTATGACCTTGACTCTGGCCGCCTTAGCTGCGTGCGCGACTGCTTTATTCCCTGTTATGGTTTTAATAGCCAATAATTATCACCTCTCAGGAACCATTTCAATAGCATCCACGGGACACACCTTGGCACATATACCGCATCCCTTACAATAGTCATATACAATATATACCATATCGTCTTCTCTTCTCAAGATAGTATCCTCAGGGCAGTAAAGCCAGCATAAAAGACATTTCACACATTTCTCCTCATTTATTACTGGCTTCTCATTTCTCCATGTACCAGTCTTTCCTACCGAGCCCGGAGCAGGCTTGGATACTGGAGCAATGAACAGAGTCTGAGGCTCCTCTATTTTATAACCCAAAATTGACCCCCTCGCATCTAAACCAATTATCGTTTAAAGATGAGAGGATAAAACCACTACTCATATACATTTAACGGTGCGCTCAAACGCCCTCCTAGCAGCCTCAGCATTAAGCTCACCCGGTTTGCCAGGCCAGTAAGATCCTATTTCCGCTATGATACTATCGAGCGAAACTATCGATGTAGCTTTAACTAATGCCCCCAGAATACTAGTGTTAACCACAGGCCATCCTGCTACAATTAATTTTAATTCCCTAGCAATTTCAGTAGCATTCACGCAATATAATGACTGTGACCCTCCGACCTTAACGGTGAAATCGGAAGGCGCGTTTGCTACAATAACCCCGTTGTCCTTAACGCTGCCAGCTATATCTACTAGACTGAAAAGCTCATCATCAAGGACTACAGATACGTCCGCTTTAGTTATCTGACTATGCCTTAGTATGGGCTGATCGCTTATCCTGGCATATGCCCTGACAGGCGCGCCTCGTCTCTCGGCTCCAAAATGAGGAAATGATTGAGACCACTTTCCTTCCCTAACAGCAGCTCCAGCTAATATGTTTGCAGCAGTTACACCACCCTGGCCTCCTCTACCATGGAACACTATTTCGACATACAAGAGCAAACCGCCAGTTAGAGTATTGTTGTTCAATGATTTATGAAACTTATCTTCTAACATAGAATAACACTATAGTGGGATCCATTAGAAACAAAGGGGTCCGCCTAGGAGGTATATTGTTATCGATGATGCAAAACATGTATCAATATGATGCAAAAGACGGTTGCCTCGGACCCGTCCTCTTCTAGTGGAACAAAAGAATTCCTTGTATCAACATGTCGATATTGAGCATAACTGTAGTTAGTAGTGTAACAATTATGGGTTGATGATCATTGTACAAAAACTTACAAACTAAATATAATCATAACAATGATATCATAATAACTCCATTAGAAACAGGGGGGTCTCCGGGGCCTTCCTGATTAGTGGGATCCATTAGAAACAGGGGGGTTGTTAACTGGGGAGTTAATACTATGGCCGCAAAAACCATTAACAGGAAACAACGGGAATTTCTTCAGCATGAGAGGATGCAGCCAGTTAGGTGAGACTAAATGTGCTATATGCATAGGAGTAGGAGTATATCTCCCAGGAACTATATCACGGGGAATTACTACATGGATTTTTGTAGCAGTTCTATCATAATACCCGCATTTGGGGCAAGCGTATCCTTTATCTATTCCTTTTGATTTCATCCGTGCCCCGCATTTGGGGCAGCGAGGCGCTACTTCCACGGGTTTCGTAGCTAACTCCTCTACATACAATACCTCTACCGTAATTGTCGGGTAAACAGATGTTGACCTTTGCTTCACCGGTCCAGTGACTGTGATCTGGTCACCTGGTTGTAGCATTGTCGCTATTTTATTGAGGGGGTATGTTTCCCTGTAAAAGGCTAGGTTTACAATGGTGTTATGGCATTCTGCTTCTAGTATTATGTGTCCTCCAGGTATCTTTTGAGGGTTGCCGCTTACTGTGCACTTATATTTACTTGTTCTATGATATCTTGGTGTGGTAGTTGTTTTCTCATGGATAGAAGTTGCCTGGTTTGTCCTGTATATACACCAGCCATGTATTGGCTCGTTTCCTTTTATTGTTTCTAGTGCTAGGAGGAGTTTTCCGGGTTCTATTCCTCTTACACCGAAGTAGACGGGGTCTGGGCCATGTGGTGTTATTATTTGCTTCCTTCTCTCCGGGTCAATGCTTGAAAACGTTAACTCCCCGGTTAACATATCATATTTGAAAACACTCTGATAATCTATGTATCGCTTTTCGCCCCAATACTTAGGATCCCTATAGGCAAGCAATTCAAAAGTATAGGGATCGCCTGGAGCCAAACCCGCTATACCTGCAAGGGCTCCAATGACTCCTCTTCCATTATTGTATACAATGCCGTGTTTATCCATGATTTTCCTAGCATCATCTAGTAGGACTACATCGTTGAGGGCTCTGAAGTAGAAGCCTCTTAGATCGTTAATCCAGGGATATCCGTTATATATTACTATACCTGGACTGCTATTCCTATGTTTACAATTACCTTGATATGAATCTATGAAGCTGGATATTAGTTCTACTAGTTCTTCCACGGATAGATTACAGGATCTATCTATGCGTAGGACTACAGACGCATTACCACGCGTTTTCCATGGTATACCTGGATTTAGCCTGACTAAGTTAGGATAGTCTAGTAGCCTACATTTCTCATTCTTCATGAGATATGTCGCTAAGAGTGCTCCTAAATGTGTAGTGCAACCTCCTCCAGGAGTGTCTGTATCGTCTAGGCCTATATTCAAAAAAGATTGTGTACGGGGCAAGAATGTGTCCCCACTACTTGTTTTATGGAAAACATTCAAGGTCATTTACGTTATTGGAGGAAGAGTGTTTTTGTCATCTATGAAAAAGACTAATAGGATTAGCCTTTCTTGTATCCTTCGACAACCATCATTGTAAGTGTACTTCTGATAGCAGGCATTCTCCTTATTTTATCGGCTATTATTTCCTTTAGTTTAGTCATATCAGGTGCTTCAACCTTTGCTATCAGGTCATAAACACCATAAACCATGTATACCTCGTCTACTTCAGGGATCTCCTTTAGTTTATTGAACGCGTTCTCTTCTTCTCCTATTTCTACGTTTATAAGTACAATCGCGGATGCCACAACTATTCACCTCACAATAGTGGGATTCGGGTGGAAGGGGTCAATTAGATATATGTGAGCCGCGGAATATAAGGTTAATTGTATCATTCATAGGGGCTAACTAAAACCGGTTGCTACGACTTTGCTTCTTTATCTTTAATTAGTAGCTTACAACATTTTATTAAAGATGGGAAATGGAATATTATTGCATTATATGAGTCACATGGTGGGATAATGGAGCCATTTTCTAGTGATGAGATTGAAAGGATAAGGGAGTATGCGAGTTATGATATTAAAAAACATAATAATTTTAATTTTCATGTAGAGATATACATTTTATTGTTTGTTTTAATATTAGTTTCACCTTATGTGTTCTATTATTATCTAATAAATTATTCATATTTCAGTAAGATCTATAGTATTTTATGGTATAAAATTCTTAGTTATATTAAATATGTATGGATTCTATATGCACCTATAGTTATCCTTATCGCTGTAGGTATTATAGATTTTGGGAAAAATATGAAGCTTGAGGCAAAAATTAGGGACATGCCTGTGGATTACAAGGTTATCTTCCAAATAACGACCAGAGGGTTCAACGTTGAAGCTTTAAGGATGTCTATTGAGAGCATAGATTTCTGGGTGCCGAGATATTTTGGGAGTAAAGGATATGAAATATGGGTCATAACCGAAGAATTAGACGGGAGAAACGAGTTTGAAAAATATCTACTTGAGAATATTAGTAGTAAAGTAAGAGTAGTGTATGTTCCAAGGGAATATGTAACGCAGAGACATGCCTTGCATAAAGCACAGGCATTGAACTATGCATTAGACTTGAGAAGAAAAGAGGGGTTGATCTCGGATAGATTATGGATATATCTCATGGATGAAGAAAGCATATTAGGAGAAGATACCGTTTTGAGTATCCGTAAATTTATTGATAGTTTTCCACAACATAACACGCTTATTTCTCAGGGAATCGTTGTTTATTCCAATTTAATGCATTATGGTACAGTTACTGCAGCAGGCGAGGGGATTAGGCCTGTATGGGAATTAGGTACAGAATATTTCCCATCCAAGTATTTTGGATCTAAATTCAGTTGGAAAGGATCTCATTTACTCTATCGAAGTGACTTAGAAGATAAGGTAGGATGGAATATAAATGTTTTCGGGGATGATTTAGTTTTCGGGTTAAAAGCTCAAGAATTCTCAAGAGTTGGTTTTTAGAGGGATTCCTATACGAGCAGCACCCGTTTACGTATAAGGAATCAGTTAAACAAAAAGTTAGGTGGTATAAGAATATTATTGATATCTTTTTACGGTACAGACCGCTTAAAGTATACTGGAGGTTAATGTTATTTTTAGAGTTGATTATATGGCACGCTAGTTTGCTGGGTTTATTTCTGTGGATCGTTGCTAATCCTCTTGATCCATTGTTTCTTAGTTTGTTTCTTCTCACTTACTTAAACACTATTTATGGAATAGAATTGAATTGCTATTTTGCATCATGCTCTAGACTAAGAAGAATAAAGAAATATATACTGGTACCGGTATCTTTATTTGTAATTTCAATCTCTCCATGGATAGGAATAATCGAGTATATTAGAGACATGTGGAAAGGCCGGGTTAGCGAGTTTTATATAGTCAAGAAATAGCCGTTATCTAGAACACGATAGTTATGTGGTGGACCGGCCGGGATTTGAACCCGGGGCCTCTCGGGTGCAAGCCGAGCGCTCTTCCAAGCTGAGCTACCGGCCCATCCATATTATACGTATCCGTTTATTTGTGGTTTTATAATGCTTTCCCCTCCGCCCGTACTTCTTATAAATCAGTTATATGGTAGTGTTCTAATGGAGCCTGTGGAGGATGATTATAGTGGATGATGTTTTAGACGAAGTATTCGAGAGAACGCTGAAGAAATCAGTCTTCAAGAATAGAAGGGTTCTACTACCAGATTACATTCCCCCAACGCTTCTACATAGAGACGAAGAAATTAGGAGGCTAGGACTAGTTCTTGCTCCCAGCCTGAAGGGGGAGAAGCCTAGTAATGTGTTCATATACGGTCTAACGGGAACAGGTAAAACCGCTGTAGCAAAATATGTCCTAGATAAACTGGTCAAAAAAGCTGGTGAGCTAGGTGTTAGAACACGATATGTATATGTTAACCTTAGACAACGGGACACGCCCTACCGTGTTCTAGCTGATATAGCTGAAGCTTTAGATCTTAGAATACCATTTACTGGTTTATCGACAGGGGAAGTCCTGGGTAGGATCGTAAAGAGACTTAACTTATTGGAAGATACCATTTTGATTGCTGTTTTAGACGAAATCGATTTCCTCGTAAAGAAACATGGGGATGATCTATTATACAAGCTTGTTCGAATGAATAGTGAGTTAAAGGATTCAAGCATTTCTCTCGTAGGCATAACAAACAATATCTATTTCATAGAACATCTAGATGCCCGGATTAAAAGCAGTCTGGGAGAAGAGGAACTGGTTTTCTCCCCATATAAGACTGACCAGTTAATAGATATACTGAAAAGCAGGGCAGAAGAGGCGTTTATTCCAGGTGCTCTAGAGAACGGTGTTATAGAGTTATGCGCTTCATATGCCGCAAAAGAGCACGGGGATGCTAGAAGAGCTCTCGATCTGTTAAGGATAGCTGGGGAACTAGCTGATAGGCTGGGAGAAGACAAAGTCGTGCTAGAACATGTGAAAATGGCACGAGTTGAGTTAGAAAAGAACAGGTTAACCGAGATAACTAGGACGCTTCCTCTTCACGGTAAACTGGTTCTCCTATCTGTTATCCAGTCAACCTTAGCTGGCAGACGATACGGAACTACCGGTGAGATATATGATATTTATAAGAGAACAGCGATTGACATAGGCTTGGATCCCGTAACCTTAAGGAGGGTTAGTGATATACTCTCAGAACTGGATATGCTAGGGCTAATATCGGCTAGATTAATTAGTAGAGGCAGGTACGGGAAAACAAGAGTGGTATCCTTGGAGTCTGACGCTAAAACAATTATAAACGTTTTAAGTGAGGAACCATTCCTAGGAGAGTCTTCTATACTTGATAGAATAATGAAAAGCTTAGGTATCTAAAATTGCCTTGTATAATAGCCTGCGATGACGGGTACGTCTCGAAGGTGGGAACAGCTGAAAAGGGTTTTACTCTAGTAGGTTGTATGCTTTACAAGGACTTGACACCGCTTGATATTGGTTTTTCCATATTAAGAGTTGACGGCTTGAATGCTTCTTCGATAATATCAGGGCTTGCGATCTCCTTAATGGAGGATAGAGAAAAATGTGTTAATGAGAAACCCATTGTACTGTTGGACACTATAATTTTTGCTGGATTTAATATTGTTTCAATAGGTTTAATCAAGTACCTAACTGAAATGGATGTTGTGGCATTTTATCCCTATAAACCAAATACAGGCCTTCTTGTTGAAACAGTAGCTAAACACCTGGATTTCCCCTATTTGCGATCAAAACTGATAAAAAACCAGTTGAAAAAATTAATAGAATTGAACACAAATAAGGGGACCTCGTATATAGTAAGCACCATTAGCGATAAATCGCTAATAAAACGGTTAATTGAATTCTACCAAGTATACACAAGATCACTGGAACCACTTCGGGCGATCCACATGATAACTTCCAGTCTCTCTAGGCTATTCTGTTGAAACGGGTATAATAAACATATAAATGTATTTGTGGAAAACACTTGAATCGGTGTCCAAACATTCTAAACTAGGTGGAGAAACATGATCACAATAATAGGAGCTGGGAAAGTAGGATCCTCAGCAGCGTTATTCATGGCTCTAGAGAAACTCGATGATTTAATGTTAGTTGACGTCATCGACGGTGTCCCGCAGGGCCAAGCACTCGATATCTCTCACGCACTATCGATACTCGGTATAAATGTAAGAATCGAAGGATCAACAGACTTCAGTGCGATGAAGGGAAGCAAACTAGTAGTAGTTACAGCAGGATTCCCACGGAAACCTGGAATGACTAGAGAAGAACTAGCAGCCAAAAATGCAGGTGTCATAGCAGATATCGCCGAAAAAATAAAGAAGTATGCCCCTGATGCCATCGTTATGCTAACAACTAATCCGCTAGACGCCATGGCGTATTTAATGCATAAAAGATTAGGGTGGGACAGATCCCGCGTCATAGGATTTAGCGGTGTATTAGACTCAGGTAGACTAGCCTACTATGCTAGCAGAAAGCTAGACGTGTCCCCATCATCAATAGTTCCCATAGTTTTAGGGATGCATGGTCAGAAAATGCTTCCAGTGCCCAGATTATCAACTGTGGGAGGAGCACCACTAACCAACATGCTAGACGGGAATTCCATAAATGGAATTGTAAAAGAAACCGTAGATGCGGGAGCTACTATTACTAACCTAAGGGGTTACAGTAGTAACTATGGCCCAGGAGCAGGACTAGCTGTAATGGCGGAGTCTATTCTTAAGAACCAGAAAAGAGTATTCCTTGCAAGCGTCTATTTAGATGGTGAATATGGGGTCAAAGATGTATCTGCAGGAGTGCCTGTTGTTCTAGGGAGTAATGGCGTCGAGAAAATAATCGAGCTACCACTAACGGATGAGGAGAAGAAAGGTTTCCTAGAAAGCGTGGAAGCTATAAGAGCTAACATTAGCCAAATACCAAAGGAATATCTTAGCTAACCACTTTCCTTTTTATTCTTCAAATTCGTCTTCATCCAAGGCATCCAAGGCCTCAGCACCCAAGTATTTTCTGGCAAGCTCATCTATTTCCATATCTACGGCTTCCTTGTAATGCTTAGATTTCAATTCAACAACCAAATTATAGGCAAGTTCTATTTTATCTGATGGTATGTAAAGAACAGTGCCTTCAGAATCCTCTATGAAAACAGCATAATGTTTCCTACTTACATCAAAGACGACGTGAATACAAGGAGGGTCATCGCATTCTTTAACAATATTCAACGGATTCTCACCCAGCTATTATTCTTCATCGAACAACCTAGATATCTCGTCCCTCACATATCCATTATAGAACTTATTTTCTTTCTCTAAGAACACGTCGAAACCCGAATATCTCGAAACCTCACCGATAATGGAATACTCTAAGCCAAGCTTATGTAGAATACTCGAGAACTCACTAATGTACTCCGGGTTTAATGTTCCAATAATAGAACCGCTGCTAACTAGTCTCATCCAATCAATACCTAAAGCATCCGAAATTAACTTGGTTTCCTTTCGGACAATAATTTTACTATCATCTATATTTAGTGAAACGCGTGAAGCCCTAGCAAGCTCTACTAAACCGCCAATCAATCCTCCCTCGGTCGGGTCATGCATTGATTCAACTATACCTTTCTCAGCCAAGGTAACTGCTGGTTCCACCACACTAATTTCATCTATGAATCCTTTAGCTCTGCTAATTACATGTTCAGGTACTCCCATAGAAACCAGTTTCGCGTAAAAATCGTGGACTATAATTGCAGTTCCCTCTAGGGCGGCAGGCTTTATTTGGAAAACGAGGCTTCCCGGCTTTGCCCCACCAGTTTTAACAAAGTATTCTATCTTAGTTATACCCATTGCAGTGGTTACGAGTATAGGTTTACTTATACCAGGGGAAACCTCTGTATGGCCTCCTACGACCGCACCGCCTAGAGAACGAGCTGCCTCGGAAGCTTCCTCGGCTAGGCTTACAATATCTTCATCAGTAGAACCCGGGGGCATTAAAATTGTTACGGTAAACCAAGATGGTCTTGCTCCAGTAACAGAAATGTCGTTTGCAGCGACATTAATCGATAGCCACCCCAGTCTGGAGAAAGCTTCCGTTATCGGATCTGTATGCACAACTAGTACATACTTTGTATCATCTATGCGGATGACGGCCGCGTCCTCACCCAGGTTGGGGCCTATAATGATTTCTTTTCTCGTAGCGGTAGAGCACAAGCTAAGTATTTTCTGTAGAGTTGAGTATGGTATTTTTCCTATGCCAATGGAATCGTCGTCCATTTCTCAACACTAATTACCTTAGATCTATTAAACTCGAATAATTCAATTTATCCCTGTAAACATGGCAGGTGCATTTAGATGAGATGCAGCTATGCGGATCCGCACCTACATCCAAACCCAGTGAAGGGGCTGGGGGGAGAAAAAATAGCCTCGAAATCTAAAGAGGCAAATATATGGATTCTCGGTTTCCTGAGTCTTCCTCCATGGGATTATGAGTTAGAGCCCACATTACGCAACTATGAGAAAATTATTGATATGATCGTTAAAGAATGCAGGAAATCCTCGGGTAAAGGCGTCAAAGTAAAATGCTTCTCCGGCTTCCATCCCGCGGAAGTGGATATACTCATAGATCGATATCACCTTAAACCCCTAGAAGTTCTAGAGTTAGGTATGAAAGTTCTTGCTCTAATAAGAGACAAGTGTATTAGCGGAGAACTCGACGGTGTTGGCGAAGTCGGCCATCAACATTATAGAACTTTTTCAGATAGAGCATTGATCTCCCATAAAATACTAGAGAAAGCCCTTGAAATCTCAAAAGATTACGGATGCCCTGTTCAAATGCACTTAGAAAATAATGAGCATTCCACTGTCGCATTAATCCATGAGACAGCCATGAAAATAGTGGGGAAGCCTAGTAGGCAAATAGTATTCCATCACAGTAAACCGTCAATGGCTGTTCAAGCATACGAGAAAGGGTACCTTTCTACAGTACCTGGCACAAAGAAACCGCTCTTAGAGTATTTATTCGCTAGAACCCCTCCAGTGTACATGTTGGAAAGCGATTTTGTTGACGATGCTAACAGACCAAACCCCGTGTATCCTTGGGATATCGCTGGAATGCAAGAATTATTGCTACGTGAAGGTATAGTAGACGAGGAGTACGTATGTAAGGTCAACAGGGACAATCCTCGAGAGGCATTTGGAGTTTAATGTTCTCTTTTATAGTAAACTACTTCCAATGCCTCTTTATCACTAAGCTTATAGGCCTTCATATAGTAGTCAGATGCCTGCCGTAAACTCTCATTATCCCCTCCAACCATCACAACTATAAGATTCAACTTTGCCATAGCTAATGTTTTCTTAGTATCGGCAGGATTGATTCTATCCTCGCCATCTGTTACCAAGACTATGTCACCAGGTTTTAGTCTTTTCTGCTTAGTCTCAGTAATATCTTGGATAGCTGTTCGTATAGCTCGTGATATATCGGTTCCGCCCTGAGGTTTTACTCGCACCATATAATCTATCAGTTTAACGACTTCTCTTCCTTTAGCCCTAGGGCTGATTTTGTATAACGGATATGGAACGCTATCAAAGAATCTAATCATAAACCATCTGCTCTCAGATATTGCTCGTTTGAAGAGTGCCAATGTAACAGTTTTAGCCCAAACAATCTTTTTACCAGTCATACTACCACTTTTGTCTAGTAGCACATACACCGGGCCTTGCCTAGCTGGTAAACCTTTCTCGTACAAGAGCAGATTCTGGTTGGCAAAGCTTGCTAGAAACATAACTTCTGGAAGTGCAAGCTGGGAGGGGTGAAGTCTTTCCAAGTCTGTCCCGGACTCTAAGCCTGTTATCTCACCTTTAATAGATCTATCAATTATCCTTGAAAACTTGATTTTCCCTATGTCAAGGCCTGAAAGATTATCAAGCAATTGATTCACATCGCTTTTCTCCGCCATTTTAACTAGCTCGGGAACAGCGTCTTCTAATGTCATCATAGAAGAGGCTCCTGAGGTAAAACTCTCGACGAAGGTTGTAAGTTCCTTAGCAGCCTTCACTGACTCGACTGTCTTATTCAACGCTGACTCGACTGCTTTTTTCAGTTTTTCATCGTCAATACTCTTTGGCTCACCCTCGTTTGTATAACCGGGTGCTGAGGATTGCCTTCCCTTTCTAGCATAGTCTCCCTTGCCAGGGAACCCGGCTTGCTTCCGTAACTCTAGGGTGAGATTGTGTAGGAATACTGAGGCTGCAACAGTAGAGGTTGTAGGATCTGCTATTGTGTATGCCTTAGCCTTTTGAAACGATTCATTGCCTAGCAGAGAGTTTAAGATAACGTATCTATAATAGAGGTCTTTGTCGTCGAAGCTTAGATTGTCTTTGAAAACAGGGTAAGTAATAAAGAACGCATAGTATACCTCTTCTGCCAGTTCTAACGGAACCTTTAAACCAGACGGCCCGAGGTTTGTTTCACCCATTTTCCTCGTGATTCTAATAATGCGTGAGCCTCTGTATTTTTTCAACGGGTCATTTATGTCTAGGCCTTCAAATAGACTTGTTCCTTCCTCCTTTTCATCAGTTCCAGCCACGGTCATTGCTACATACCTAGCTTGCTCGTTACTTCATCAAGCAGATTATCAATCCTATTAATCAACGAATCAACTTTATCGGCAATCCTAGGATCATCGCTCATCCTAGAGATCATTGCAACCCTTCTTCTAGCAGTCTTAAGACTTCGGTATATCTCTACGAGCTTAGGATCGAAACTCTTAAGTTTCTCAACTTCTCTTCCTATAGTCTCAGTGTTTCGTTCAATTTCTCCTAGCTCTACTAATATTTTTTCCGGGGTCCTCAACTCCTCTAGTAATATGTTTGTTATTTTATCAAAATCCTCCGCGTCACTTGGAGCAATATATTTCAACACAAAAAGATCTTCCACTTTAGCTTTCAATCTTCCTTCAAATATAGCGTGAGCAGCTATAGCTTTCAACGCTTTGCTTTTACGTCTGTCAGTTAGATGCATACCACTATCTTCTAATATTGCGAACAATCTGAGCAAGCTTTGCTTGATATCGGTTAGATCAACCTGGAAAACCAGTTTATTCAGCTCCAAAAAATCATTAGAAGACATAACTGGTTTTACATCCTCGAAGTCTCCTTTCTCTATACTCCATGCTCTATCTAAAAGTTCTCCCCAAAACTCTTCTGACACTGGTTTTACGATATGGCGGTATAAGAGCCTGTCATATAATGCATCCAGCTCAGGTTCGTCAGGTATCCTATTACTAGCGCTCACTAGAGACCAAAGCGGAACTCTTATTTCACTATAGCCGTCATATAGCAATCTCTCTTGTAAAATACTTAGTAAACTATTCAGCACTGCACTATTCGCATTGAAGATCTCGTCTAGAAACGCTATTTCCGCATCTGGTAATTTGCTTGTAGTGATTCTCTTATAGATCCCTTTTCTTAAAGCATTTATGTCTAGTGGACCAAACAACTCTGACGGTTCTGTGAACCGGGTAAGTAAGTACTTGAAGAACCTTACATTAAGAAGCCTAGCAGCCCTCCTAGCTAAGGCACTTTTAGCTGTACCTGGCTCACCTATAATAATTAGATGCTCACCGGATAACAATGCTAAAACTATTGTTAAGGCTTCTTCATCCCTTCCCACAAAGGGCTCCCTGAGTTTATCGTAGAACAATCTAGGCTTCTTCAGTAAATCATTACCTATTGCCATCATGCTCACTTGTTTTATCCCTTCAATCACCCTAAATATACCCCTATGACTAAAAAGAGTTACTAGGAGAGATAATATTGGTGAGCGAGAAAGAATTATTCGAGTTCGCGGAAAAACTTATGCCTAACGCATATGCACCCTACTCGAACTTTAAAGTAGTAGCAATCGCTGAAACGAGATCTGGAGAACTTTTCCCCGGTGTTAACGTGGAAAACTCTAGTTACGGGTTAACCATATGCGCTGAAAGAGTAGCGGTGTTTAATGCAGTCACAAATGGGCATAGAGACATAGACAAAATATATATTTTCACAGAAACCAAGGAGCCTACCAGTCCATGCGGAGCATGTAGACAGGTTATAGCAGAGTTTAACCCGGAAGCCACTATCATTTCGTATAGTCTATCTACAGGCAAAAAGAGGCAGTGGGCCTTGAAGGAACTGCTCCCCTATCATTTTAATCTAAGCTAACTAAGAAAAGTTTTGTGGTGGCGGGACCCCGCACCATTATGGTAGCGGGGGGTGGATTTGAACCACCGACCTCGGGGTTATGAGCCCCGCGGGCTACCAGGCTACCCTACCCCGCTATTTTTCCCCGCCGAATGCATTAGATTAAGGACGGCATGGCTTTTATTTTTAACTTGATAGGAGAACAGGGTTTCAGCATTTGACACCATTAGCTTCCAGGTTGTATCGTTTAAAGAATTTACATAAACTAGATCTAGGGATTACGGCTTCCATTCCCCCTGGAACAGAAACTCTGACAGTGTTATCCATATAGATTATTCTCACCCCAACTTTATTGTACCCCATGGCCATCCCTCGAATATAAAACATGTTATGCCTTGGATATCAAAAATAATGCGTAGATTTCCGGAAAAAGAAGAAATTAATTGAAGACATGGCTCCTTCCACCTCGGGGGTTAAACTATAATACCCTGATACTATAATTTATGTATTGTATTATGACTATCGGAGGAGGTTGTACATCACGCTATGCTCTCTAACCCTGTATGCGTAACTGCTGCAGGGTTTTTGATTTTAGAATAATCTATACGCTCCAAGTACTTGGGAAGTATAAACCTGGTCCCAGTTAGTTCTACCACATCGCCTCTTACTTTTATCCTATATATAGTCTTTCGAAGCCTATCTTCGCCAGCTATTCCACTAAACATTCTCTTAAGCTCCCTCCATGAAACAGGCCTCTTCGCTTTGTCTAGCATTTCTATCACAAGTTTCTCCAATTCATCGTCCCTAGGTGCTTCCGTCACTACAACATCCCTGTCCTCGTATATTATTTCATTATCCATCCTTTTACACCGTATAATATCTATTACAGAAACAATTATTTAAAGTTAATCCATAGAATCATCTAGCCGTCCTCCCCTGAAGACCGAGATTAAGATAAAAACATACAACAACCAATCCATAAAGTTGGTGTATATTCATGGTTAGCAAAGGAGAACTCCTATCTCCCCCTGGAAGCATACGTCTCTTCCTAGGGAACGAAGCAATAGCCCGGGGGGCATTGGAAGCTGGTGTAGGTTTTGTAGCGGGTTACCCGGGAACACCATCAACAGAGATTATAGAAACCCTTGCAAAAATAGCAACCGACCTGGGAATACATGTCGAGTGGAGTACAAACGAGAAAGTCGCTCTAGAAGCCGTTTATGGCGCGCAGCTTACTGGAGTAAGATCTATGGCCGTTATGAAACATGTTGGGCTAAACGTTGCAGCTGACCCATTTATGACTCTTTCATACACCGGTGTTGTCGGGGGAACAGTTATAGTTACCGCTGACGATCCTAATATGTGGAGTAGCCAAAACGAACAAGACAACCGGTTTTACGGGTTAAAGAGCTATATTCCGGTTTTCGAACCAAGCGATCCGGGTGAGGCAAAGGAACTAGTTAAAGTACTCTTTGATTTCAGCGAGAAACACGAGCACCCTGTTTTATTCAGAACAACAACCCGAATATCTCATGTGAGAGGACCTGTTAAAATAGGTGACCTACCACAATACAAGGTGAAAGGGTTCTTCAAAAAAGATAGACCAAGGTTTGCAATGATACCATCACATGCGAGAGAACAAAGAAAGACTCTGATAGAGAAATGGCCTAGTATAGTTAGTGCTTTAGAGGGGTTCGAACCCTTCAATAGAATAGAGAATCCTGGGAATAAGAAAATAATAATCGCATCCGGGTTATCCTATTCATATACACGAGAGGCTCTCGAATCGTTAGGTCTCTATGAAAAGACTACGTTAATCAAGATTTCAACTCCATTCCCTATACCGAATGATATGTTAGAGCCATTGAAGGATGCTGCAGAGATTCTAGTAGTCGAGGAACTCGAGCCTGTTGTCGAGATGCAGGTTAAAAGCAGAGCATATGATATGGGGTTGAATGCTCCGATAAAAGGCAAGAGTCTTATACCAGTAATCGGAGAATTGAGTCTCGACAAGGTAGCCAAAGCGATAGCCGAATTCCATGGAATAGAAACTCTACCTGTTAATCTATCCGGGAATAATCCATTAACCAAACAAATGGAATTACCTCCTAGACCGCCAACAATGTGCCCCGGGTGCCCTCATAGAGGCACTTACTATGCACTAAGAAAAGCGGTCAACAAAGCTAGAGTAAAGCCGGTTTTTAGCGGAGACATCGGATGTTATAGTCTTGGAGTTCTTCCACCGTTTCAAGAACAGGATACTATAATAGAAATGGGTGGAAGCATTGGACTCGGAAACGGTTTTGCCCATACATTTGAGCAGCAATTCCCCATAGCCATAATAGGTGATTCAACATTCTTCCACTCCGGAATAACAGGATTGGTAAATGCAGTATACAATAAAGCACCGCAGCTCATCATCGTACTTGACAACCGGGTGACGGGAATGACCGGTGAACAGCCACATCCAGGTACAGGTCTTACAGCCACATATGAAGAGACAACGCCTATTAGTATTAAAGAAATAGCCAAAGGCGTCGGCCTAGAATATGTAGATGAATTCGATCCTTTTGATATAGACCAGTCCTTTAAGACGATATACAAAGCGATATTATATGTGAAAACGAATAGAAAACCGGCGCTTCTCGTTGCTAGAAGAGCTTGTGCATTAGAAATTGATAGAAGAGCTAAGAGAAGAGGCATTAATAATCCTTTATATCAAGTTGTAACTGATAAATGCACTGGTTGCGGAGTCTGCTATAATGCATTTACATGTCCTGCCATAATGGTTAGAGATGATAAAAAAGCATACATAGATGAGACATTATGCACTGGTTGCGGAGTCTGCGCGGAAGTATGCCCCTTCAATGCTATAGTAAAGGTAAAGGAAGGAGATCCAGAATGGTATGATTTATGGAATATTTAGAGGCGAACTGAAATGAAGAAGGTTAACATACTAGTTGCTGGAGTTGGAGGGCAAGGGCTAATCACTCTCTCAAACGTACTTGCAAAAGCTGCAGTAGCCAGTGGAACAAAAGTACTCGTAGCTGAAACACACGGACTCAGCCAGAGAGGAGGCAGCGTAGAAGTACATGTTAGAATGGGAGACATTTATGCACCTTTGATACCTATAGGAGGAGCAGACATACTAGTAGGCATGGAGCTCATTGAAGCCGCCAGATTTCTCTACTATTTAAAGAAAGGGGGGACAGCCGTTCTCAATGATAGAGTTATTAAACCAGCAGTCCCCGGGGTAAAAGAACCCGCGAGAAATAATCTGATTAAATATATATCCAGTCATACAGGCAAGGCTTATCTTATCGATGCTTTAGCGACAGCTCAAAAAGCAGGAAGCTCTCTTGCCCAAAACATGGTACTACTTGGATCCCTTCTATCAACCGGTCTACTCGAGGATTTCGTGTCGAAAGAGTCCGTTATCAGGGTTATTAGAACTCTGAGAAATGCAGAAATTAACGAGAAAGCATTCGAGTTAGGTTTCAGTAAAACCAACATACTCAGGCGAATCTGACGCTCTTGACATGTTGACCGTCAAACCATATTTTCTTATTTCACTGTATTCTGATCTAAGATACGAGAGGACAGAGCTATACACTATTCTATTAATTTCATCGAGTTCTACGTCTCCGGAAGAACGCCCTAGATTCCTCTTGATTTCCCCCATTCTTTTCTCCATACTGTTTAACTCCCCTTCAATTATTTCATTGAAAACTGTGGATAGAACTCCTCCTCTTTCATGTCGCCCTAGATACATGTGTCCACCCAATGTTTAATTAGGTAGAACTGTTTATCTAGGTGTATCCCGGTAAAACGCAAGTAATACTTCTGGGCGGGTAAAATGGGCGAAACACAGCAGCTAGCATGTGAAATATGTGGCAAACCAGCAATCGCGACATGTAGAATTTGCGGCCGCCATGTTTGCAAGGATCACTACGACTATGAGAAGAAGATTTGTACAATATGCTCTAAAACGCTCTGCGAGTTTTGCGGGCAACGATTAGCTGTAAATACTTGCTCAATTTGTGGGAGACTTGGCTGTGATCACTGTCTTGTGCAACTAGATCCATCACGGTGGATTTGCAAAGATTGTTTACGTAGAATTTCTAGAATAAAGAATATAGAAGAAATCCTTTGCCGGCCTTCATCTTATTTAGCTAGGTCCATATGGGGATAGAGTCTTCTTGAAGCTTTCCTAGACCTTGATGCATGGTTATCATTTTAATACCATGGAACATTCATTTTATGGTTCCGGTGCATCTGAAATGGCAGTAGAAGTCAGTGAGACCTTGAAGAGAGTAGTAGAGAAATACGAGGATGTTCTTTCATCTATACCAACCGAAGGACTGAAAAACATCATGACGAGAAGTGCGTATTCTAGAGTAATCGATATTTTATCTAGGGCTAACATTATCTATGGAAAAACCTTATGCCTTTCAAAATCCGTGGATAATTGTGTAAAGGGTAAGGAAGAGGAGTATTGCACAACAGAGTGCGGCAACACGGGATTTATAGCAAGAGAAAACTTGTTCGCTATTTATAAATATGGCAGTAATAGTTTTGCATTGTCAATAAATGAAGACGGTGTAACAGTGAAGGAGAAGGGGGGCTCTCTTAGCGTTAGTGGTGATCAACACTTGAAATTCGATCTTCCGAGCAGTGAGGGATCAGAGTTAATAGATATCGATACATCCAATCCTGAAGAGGTCTACGAGAACCTTGCATTAATTAAGTACGTCTTCAGAAATGTAGAAGCGCTCCTTTCCAGGATTGTGGATATATTGAATTACTGTGCAAAAACACGTGCAGTATCCTGCTAGTTTATTATAATCAACTTGCTTTATCCTAGTTACTCTACATGGAATGTTGTTCTAGTATTAATACACGGTTGGAGCTGTTGAAAACTTATTAAACATTATACATAAGTTAATTTCTTAATGGAAAGAAACTTACAATAAGGGTGACAGTTATGACATTAGTGGGAGGAAAAGTGAATAGGTTGCCTCCGGTAAAAGTTTTCAACCCTTATACGGGTAAGGAGGAAATACTCGTTCCCAAGAAAGTCTGGAAAATAAGAGATAACCTGAAAATGGGTCAATTCCAGTGCCCTCATACGGGAAGATTCTTCAAAGCGAAAGTACCTATTGATTACCCTGAAATTAATTAGTTGAAAGGGCTCGGCTGAAACCTCTCTGTCTTCACTAGTTCTATCTGATTCCGGCGCAGTCGTCACAGCCCTAAGTGTATTATAGTTATTTTCTATAGAAATAGTTATGTAATGTTACTCTTGATCTTTGAGATCAGCAGAACATCTTCGTTGGCAACAGTATCTGTAGCATATTTTCCGAGATCTCTATTCTCTTCCAGTAGATCCGAGGGGACAATAGCACAATCTATATATCCTCTTCTAAACAAGATGGTAATGCCTTGAAACCTTGGATGATAAAGTATTGCGCCATTAAACTGTTTAGCTAGAAATCCATAGCCTGCTCTTATTCCGGTATATCTGCATTTACCAGTTCTTTCTAGCCTTACTAGTTCTCTCGAATACATCTGTGTGTACAGCAAGTCATTACTACGTTTTTTACCCTTCATTAGTAGGTCTGTTGTAATGAAGTGCTCCATATTCCCTATAACAACATCATCTATTTGGTCACGTGGAACAGGAATAATTTTGTATAGCCCGTAACCAATGGCCGTCTCAATTATATTCGAGTACTCTCTTAAATTGCCTATATCTGTAAGAGAATAAACAGTCTTTACAGGATGCTTGAACAATTCAACACTCACTTTCTCTCCCTTAGTCAAAGGAGAATAAGTGTCAGAGGGTATTTCGATATATCCGTCGGCCCAAGCATATGATGCAATCATATAACTGTCCCTTGCAACAGGCCAAGCATAAATATTGTCCACCGAGACTGGCATATACGTTCTCCTACCTCTAGTCCCGAAAACATTGACGGGTAATTCATATAAGTCGATAGTGAAATTTTTCTTTGTTATCAAACCCATTTTATAGAAATACTCTTCCACGACTTTCTCGAAAACGTTCAGAGCACTTCTGGGATTGCCAGGTAATCCAAAAAAGGGTTTATCTCCTAGTAGACCTATGATAGTAGGTTTACCCGGTTTTATTTTGAGGCCATGTACGAGAATTTTACCTATTTTTCCAGCCGCTCTATATAGGATGTCTTCAGGGCCAGCTGACGTTCCCCCTGTAAATATAATGATATCAGAATTCTTCATTGCGTCTAACAGTTTGGCTTCAAGCTCGTCTAAATCGTCTGGAATTATTCTATAGTCTATCACATCCATTCCAAGCTGTCTTACACGGCTTATTAGGTAGGATCTGTTAGAATTGTATATTTTGCCTTCGACCATTAGTTCCCCGGGTTCTAGGAGTTCGTCACCAGTACTACCTATCGACACGCGTAATGGGCGGGACGCCTTTACAGTATCCAAACCTACTGATGCTATTGAAGAGATGAGTTCCGGAGTTATCAGAGTTCCCTTTGAAGCAATCAAATCTCCTTTCCCTATGTCAGTAGAAGGTAATGCAACATTCATCCCTACACCGCTACTTTTGGACAATACCGCTGTTTCCCCTTTGAGTTCTACATATTCTATTGGTACAACAGAGTCTGCTCCTATGGGAATCCAAGCACCTGTGTCAACCTCTATACATGAACCTTCAGATACTTTGTCTATTGGTTTCTCACCAACATGAATCAGGCCCTTATACTTTAATTCTACAGGATTAGCTTCATCCGCGTGTTTAGTGTCAGATGATTTTACTGCGCAGCCGTCGACAAGTGATCTAGGATAATATGGTAGATCGATCAGCGAATACACGTTTTCAACTAATAATCTACCAGTAGCCTCCTCTATTTTCACTTCTAGGCTTTCACTTAACACATGTTTGAGAAAAACCTCTTTTGTTTCCATTAGCAGTGTATTTATAGCTTCTGCTGGCTCGACAAGTTTTTTAAACACTTTACGTCCTTTCACTTTACTTCACCCATGTTCCTAGTACAGTCTAGAGAATCTGTATTATAGATAATTACCTCAACTATATCCCCCTCATTATACCCTGTTATATCAGGCGGGACGACAACTATTCCAGGTCCTTCTCTTAACGTGGAAAGAATTCCGCTACCTGTAAGCCTCAATGGTTCTACATATAATCTACCATCAGGGCTGCATGACAATTTAGATCTTACGTAATTCAGCATTCCAGGATGAGTAACTAGTTTCTTCTTCAGTACTCCTTTAACCACAGGTAGTATTCTTTTCGCTCTTCCCAAAGCTATTGATAGTGCTGGCTCTATGATGGCCATCAACTCTGTGAGTGCAGCTACAGGCATTCCACTTAGGGAAACTATTAGTTTACCTGGCCTTGTTCTCGCTATGCCGAAAGGCCTTCCTGGGGTTAGAGCAAACCCGTGAATGAATGATACGGGATTCATTTCCTCAATAGCTCGTATGGTCGTATCTCTCTTTCCAACACTTGTACCCCCTATTGTTATAATCATGTCCGACTCGATTGTTGCTCTCTCCAGTAATTCTCTAATAGTATCCTTATCATCCGGAACTATACCATAATCGTTTATATCGGTAAAACCTAGTCGTTTCAAGAAACCTTTCACCAGTCTTCTCGTGGAATCATATATTTTCCCTGGAACAAGCTCCTGTCCAGGTTCAACTATTTCACTCCCCGTGGAAATGATGGATACTTTCGGGAGCCTCCAGGTCTTGAGGGTCGGGATACCTAGAGCTGAAACCATGGCGACATGGTGCTCTAGTATGATATCCCCTAGATTAATCACTATCTCACCTGACTTCAGGTCTTCGCCTTTCAGACTTACACCATATCCTGAGTTGAATTCTTTAATAACCCCTATGTTGCCTTGGCTTATATCCACTAAATACTCCGCGGGAACTACAACATCGGCGTTTGCTGGTAAAACAGCACCTGTGGCTACTTCTATGCATTCCCCCCTATTCAAAACGGTATCGCTAGTGTCCCCTGCATATATGGATCCCATCTTCCGGAGGATGACTGGTGCTTCTGGTGACGCACCTCCTAAATCTAGGGATATTGCTGCACAACCATCAACTACAGCCCTATTAGAGGGAGGTATATCCCTGTTGGCTCTAACTTCTTCGGCAGAATAGGAACCTATTATATTACTATCTATACACCTAGATTCTACAGTCAAGTTGTTCCGTAAATATTCATATACTGTTCCTATTGCTTTATCGACGCTGTTAAGCCTCCTCATAAACCTATAAGACGCCAACTACTTCACCTGAGTTTAGGGTCGAGTGATAGTAGAAAGAAAACATTTTGTATAAACGGGTTGAACTAAAATAATATAATATTTATAATTATTATTTTAAGAATCATTCAGTACGGAGCTCAGTAGTTCCTATTACCGTATCCTCTTCTGTAGCCTCTTGACTGGCCGTATCTCCTCGAACCGCCATATCTTCTCCTTTGCGACTCTCCCTTGGGTACCTCTTCAGGTATTTCCTCTACTTGAGGTACTTCTTCGTCTCCGATCTCATTAACTTCTCCTCTAAAACCAACGTTTAACTGTACTTCTCCCCTAAAACTGGTAGTCCATCCGCCTTTTACTTCAACAGCCTGACCTTCTTTGAGAGTATCTGCATGCTCTCCCCATAGAGTTAGTTTGACTCTACCAGTGCCGTCTCCTACTATTGCCTCGCTTATTGTTCTCTCTCCTTTTCGGGTTTGAACCGTTTTAGGTTCAAAGGTTTCGATAACACGAACTTTTACAGACACATTATCCATATCGGGTTTGAGTTCGGATATTTTCTTATTCTCTTCTTCCAAGACTCATCTTCCACGCTTTTAAATTTGTGCGGGTTTATCTAGTCTCATGCAGAGTATATAAACATGCCGCCATAAATCTCTCTTTACAACTAATTCCGTTTAGCTACTCGAAGTACGGTATCTCAATGTAGTTTTTTGACATCACAAGAAGCCCTTTTTCAGCCATCTCGTACATTATGTGGCGTGCTTGGCTTCTACCTACATTATAGAAGGATTCAATAATAAGTAAGATCGTCTCTCGGTCGGGATAACCATTTTCTTCTAGTGACGCGCGGATCTGCCGTAGAAGTTTTTTCTCCTCATCTGATAATACTACTGGATTAATAGAGCATTTAGATGTTCTAACCAGGAATTTAATATTATTGATTTCAACAACGTATTGATTGGGTATCACTGTACGTGTGAAGAAGACGAAATCAATTCTATTGTAATCATGAAAACCCAGCGCCCTGCCTACTATGACTAGCCTTGGTCTCCCGCATATCTTTTTCATGGGGAACTCTCTGGAAATCAATATGTCTGTATCACATGGACTGCCAGCTATTTCGTATTCACACTTGCATTCTTCCAAGAATCTAATTAAGCCAAGATAGTTATCATGTATAATTGCATTTCTCCTACACTTTAAATTAATATTCCTACATGTAATACTGGATAGGATTAGAGCTATCCGCTTGCTAGAGTTCTTTAACACAACTGTCTTACCGGCTACTCCTAGCTCATTTATCCATTCCTTTAACATATTTATTGTCACTTCTTTCACCTAGCCAGTAAAGGGTCAATCCTAGTATTACTATGTGGAATAGGTATCCTATAATGTTGTGGAGAGCGAATGGGTCAAGTCCGCTTGAAGGTATATATTTGAATAGAATTTTTGAAACGTCATTACTGTATGGAATAATGTATACCGAGGAGATCCCCGCTATACTGGCTAATGCAGCATAGAATCCTGGTCCTCTTTTACTATATGCGTTGTATAATGCTAATAATAACAGGAACGGTGCTATTCTTTCCGGGCTAAACATGTTTGTTAAGGAGTAGGTGAATATAGAGGCAACCGAGAAAGTTAGGACTAAATAATCCGTGTTTACCGGCCTGTTTTTGGCTTCTTTCCGTATAGTTGAGACTTTATTATGTATAAGTACTAATAACACTATAAATGCCAAGGAAAGCATGGCCATTTGCTCGTTAAAGGTTAATCCTCCTATAATATTGAATATGTTGAGACTGTTTCTATAGTTAAACAGGTATAGGAACCCGTTTAATGCAGCAGAGCTTCCACAGTATCCTACTGCTAGAATTATTCCCGTTAAGATTCCTGTCACAAGTGAGAGAAATTCTATTGGTGTTGCTAGAAAAACCGCTGATACAGTTATTCCTATAATAACAGGCAGGGAATATGCTGATAAGCCCATCAAATACATGCCTATCAAGCGATTCCTATATAGGTAAAGAACCGATATCAGTATAAGCGGGGATAACAGGCTGTTGGCATTGTAGGATGATAGAATCACTCCTGCCATGAGTAATAGTAAGCTAGGTGATAACCTTCTAAGGTCACTGTGTTTTGGCTTGTAAAACTGTAATATCATGGGGAGCAGTATTGTGGCGAAAATAATGTTGTACAAACCTGTTTTTATGGGGTCAGATGGATAGCCGTGGTTTATGATGCAGCCAATTCCTGTATAATCGTTTAAGAAAACGGGTTTTTGCATGAAAAATATTCCTCCGAGAAACGCTATAGCTGAAATAAAAGTAGCTGGTATTGCGTAGTCCTTAGTAAACCATGGAAGCAACGAGAATTCTTCTGGAAGTTCTTCAAATTTAGCGTTAAAAATGATACTTTTATATGGTTTTAGGTTTCTCCTATATAACCTGCCGAGTTTTCCCTCCATCAATAGATATAGTGCTATGAATGTCTCGGAAAATGCTATAGCTACGAATGGTGATAGTTGTATTGTATAGAAACTGTATAATGTATGGTTTCCCGCTATAAAAGTTAAAACATATCCCAGCCATATAGACAATAATGCACCGACACCGTAGAAGGTTCTGCCAGGCATGAACATAGGTAGTAGAATAATAGCGGAAAGCAGTGCGATTATATAAACTACACTATTCACTGTCGCCGGATATCTGAAAGGTTCGAAGGACATTATGAAATAGTTAGAATTTAACAGCCATCCCCATGGAGAGGAAGCCGGGGGACCCGGGCCTCTTGACGTGGTATGCCATTCTATTGCTCCTATAACGCTCTGATCAATCCAAGTCGATACACCGAAATGCGTGATCAAAGGAATGTTCAATATGAAGAGCACTATGACTGGTAATATAAACACATAGTATAATGTTTTCCACGGGTTCTCTCCTTTCAATCTGAACAACACGTAGATGAATGGTGCAAGGAAGTAACCACTATACTTGACGCTTAGAGCCAAACCTAGAGATATACCCGCTAAATTCTTTCTATCGTATACTGCTAAGACGAACGTTAGAGCTGAAAAGAAAGCAAGATAAGGGTCGAGCATAGCCAAGCTTCCCATCGTATGGACTACTGGGTCAAACAATAGAGAAACCGCAGCTAGAACCCCTGCTAAAAAGCCTAGCTCACCGTTAAAGTATCTAATTACAGCAGCGTAAACCAGTAATGGAAGAGCAGCTGTAAACACTATGCTCGGGATACGCCATGAAAACGGTTTATCCCCGAATAACAGCATTGAAAGTCCTATGAAATATTTAGCAAGAGGGGGATGTTCAAGGTTATAATAGTCTGGTTTTATAGAGCTACTTGAGGGCCACCATCCCCCACGATCTATGTGGAATATATTGACTAGGATCTTTCTTGCAACATTAACATAATACACTTCATCGCTAACATAGCATGATACACCAGAGCAATTCTTTGATAGTAGCATAGCGTTCTGGTAGAGTATGACAAGTAATGCAAGGCTGATTATTAGGGATATTATAAACCCCCAAATTACTATTCCACTGAATCTCTTAGTCGAATGGTCTTCCACGTGGAGGACACCTGCAGGCCGTCAGAGTAGCTCAGCTCAGTCACTGTTCAGCCGGCGCCATATACTCATCATGCGGCGCGTTATAATGGATTTTCCCCTCATAAACATATATAATCTTCCCCGGGTGCTCTACTTAATGGAACCAACGTAGGGACATGATCCATGGTGAAGGATAGATATAAGAAGGGGAGTAACATTTCCTCTCGTGACATAAGGCGTTTAAGCATATATCCCAACATGCCACGTCCAAAAGATAATACAACAAAAAACCGTCCTAGATCTGGTCAAACAATAAGGATAGAGATTATGGACGTGGATGAGAAAGAGCGTGGTATCGGTAAATATAGAGGATACAATGTGATTATCCTTGGAAATGCCACTGTAGGAGAGGTTATTGAAGCACGTATAAAAAGTGTTAGAGAAAATACTATTATAGCAGAAGCAGTATCATATGGGGATAGAGATGTAGAGCCCTTCTAATTAGGCTTTGTTCAATTATTAAAGCCTACTCCTAAGCTTTATATGAGTCAGATCAAACTATTGTTTCAGGTGATTTGAAGTGGCTAGAAGAGATTTCCTTAGAAACATTGTAAACCATGTACTTGCAGAGAACTCGGATAAACTTCCACCAAGTTTCGTAGACGATCTCAGGGAAACTTTGGGGAGAATAGAAGTAAAATACGGGTTTTCAAGCATAGATGGAGACCCCAGTAAACTAGCGGATTTCATATTGAGCAGTGATTTTGAGGATTTAATTATACTTTCACGGAATCAAAAAGCATTATGGGTTATGAAAGAAATCCTTGAAATAACGAAAGAAGAATACAGTGATATTCCAGAGGTAGCATCTGCCGTAGAGACGAGGCTCTCTAATCTCGAGAAGGGGTTCGAAGAAAATAAGGTTGACTTAGACAACCTGGTAAAAATTCTAAAGAACAATGGATATAGAATAGAGAAAACTAACGGGAGTATAGAATTGAAGCTACATAATGCAAACGTCTCCGTAAAGGCTGAGAAAAACATGTTTGTATATGAAATAGTGATTAAAGGAAGAACCTCTGATCCTGATGTTATACTGAAGAAATTGAACAGCGTTAGAACGATTTGAAGAGATAAGGAAGCAATCTAAGGCCCCTTGAGGGTTCTTTCAGCACTGAGAGGATAATAGTACCTAGCGTTAGTTTAGCCTTGAAATACTTCCTCCAAAATCCTTTGGGTACATTAGAAAGGATTTCTCTTCTCTCGCCGATAACTGTTTTTTCCACGACCTCGAAAAGCTTAGATGATAACTCTGTTTCCTTAACTAAACCAGCCGTTCTCCTACGATAGGAATTTCTTATACCGCCAAAATCACCTAGATTATCTAGAATCGATGCAGCTAAATAGTCAGCGCTTAGAAGCCCTGGCCTGATACCTTCACCAGTAATAGACATTAAGAAACCTGCAGCTTCGCCAACGTTTAGGGTTCCATCATCATTCCAAAGCCTGATTGCTGGTTTAATCCTAACAAGAGATGCTGCTTTCGAGTATATTTCATCTATCCCTGTTTTCTCATGTACATATAAGTCCACTGTTTTTGGCAGCAAGCTCTGTTTAGATATCCCGTAAAAACCTCCTCCCGCATTGACGGTATTCTCTCTCGGGTTACTGGGGAATATCCAGTAAAACCCTAGCTTCCTCGTATCGAACTCAACTAGAACCCTGTCTCTTGGCCACTTAACCTGAGGACGATAAATAATCCTGTACACCGGTACGGTCTCTTTCGCCCTCTCCGAAAAGGGCCCTCGAGCATCTATAGTTATTGTTCTCCCTGTACTTGACTCTTGTTTGAATGGCTCATAATATATCTCTGCACCATGATCTTCGGCTTCCTTTCTTAATGCTGAAACGAGCCTGGTTTTATCAATAATATACCATATTGGATCCCCAAATTCTTCCTCATAAACTGTTTGTCCATCCACTATAACCTCGAACTTCTTAATAAGGGTTCTATATACCGTGTAACGATTTACTATTCGTTCAGTATATTCGTTTATAGGGACTGCCTCTCCGCACGGTTTCCTATAACTAGTGTCAGGGTCGTATGCCTTCACTTTAAGCCCCGCCTTACTCAAGATACTTGCCACTCGGGCACCAGCTATTCCCAAGCCTGCTATAACAGCATCCACAGTCATAACCATCACTTCAGCCCGAGTCTACTGCCAAGATTTCTTTGTTGAGGGAGGCAGAGGATATTAACTGCATAGCATAAACAACAATTCTGGTGTTCTTATTGGACGTGGTGGTAGAGCTTACCAAATCTAGGACAAGTAAACATGCTACTAGAAGAATGGCTTTCATAGTAAATGAAAAGGGGGAAATAATAGAGCTCGCTTCCGGTGATATATGTGAGGAATGCAAGACATATGTCAAAGGCGAGGCTAAGAGAGTTATAGTCAGAGAATTATCTAGAGACGAATACTTGGTTATCGTCAGGCTAGTAAGAAACCCCCAAGGCCATGTTTCGGGGGAAATAATCGTCTATGACTGGAGGCAAGAACTTGTTTTCCGTGCAGTTTACAGGAAACTTAAACTACGTAAAACTTCCGGCGACTCGAGGTTCGCATGGATTCCACGGATTGTCGCAGATAAACTAAAACTATATGTGAAGAGGTATAACTTAGAATAATGTACAGGTGGTCGATATGACTAGAAAAATAGCCTACATAGTCCTGGATGGCGCTCCCGATGGAATGAATGCTCCTCGGAGGGTACTATCGGAAGCATATAAGCCTAACATAGATCTTATTGCTTCACAGTCCTATTGCGGACTAGTATACACTGTAGGTAGAGGAGTAGCTCCCGAAAGCGATGCCGCGACAATGTCCCTACTAGGATATGATCCACATAAATACTATACCGGCAGAGGTCCCTTAGAAGCGTTAGGAGCAGGTTTAATGTTGAAGAACGAGTATGAGGTGGCACTAAGATCTAATTTTGCCACTATAAACCCGAGAACACTCGAGATAATAGACAGACGTGTGGGAAGGAATCTATCCAGTAAAGAGGCGCATGAACTAGCTGGATCTATTGATGGGCTCGAGTTAGATGAAGGAGCGGGTTACGCTAAATTTAAAGCAACAATAGGCCATAGGGGGGTCTTAATTGTTGGGCATAAAAAGAATAAACTAAGCGCAATGATAACTAACACGGACCCTGCTTATGGAAGAAAAGGATTGATTTCTATAGCACTAGAAAAATTCGATGCTAAATTAAAGTTGGCTGAACCCATGTATGATTCTATTGAAGCCAAACTTACCGCGGAACTGGTTAATGAATTCACAATGAAAGCAATAGAGATACTTGATAGCCACCCTGTTAACGAGGCACGTGTATCTAAAGGACTCCTTCCAGCCAATGCCGTACTCTCTAGAGACGCAGGAGACCATGTCCCGCCAATGCCTCCCATAAAAGGGCTAACAGGCTTGAAGTGGGGGGCAATAGTGGAAATGCCTGTTGAAAGAGGCATTGCCAGAGCGGCGGGTATAGGGATTATACCAGTCGAAGTTGAAGGCAAAAACAAGAGAGACCTGTTAAAAGAGGAGGCTGAGCTTCTTATCAACGGTTTAGAGAAATTTGATGCCGTATATGTTCATTTAAAAGGCCCTGACGAACCCGGGCATGACGGGGATTTCGATGCTAAAAAGAAGGCCATCGAATTGATTGACGAGTGCTTCTTTGCAAGAGTTAGGGACTACCTCCTTAACGAAAATATGAGTGTGATTATCACATCGGACCATTCGACTCCATGGTACTTGAAGGCACACAGCGATGACCCTGTTCCATTAAGCATATTAGTTCCCGGAAAAACCGGAGACAATCTCGTAAGGTTCGATGAGGCAGAGTGTAGTAAAGGTTCAATAGGAATAATTGAGGGAGGTTACAAGATAATTCCGACAGCATTAGAGTTACTAGCACGTTAATAATAAAGAAAGTCTAGAATAACAGACTCCATTTTCTTATTTAATTCATAAATTCTAGTTTGAACCAGCCTGTAATCCAGCTTCTTCCTCCTAAGGAAGCTAGCCAGTTTCTTGAGTTCTATGAAATCCTCCTCAGTAACTAGGTTCCTCCTCCTCAGAACAACAGCGCATTTAGTTGTTACGGCACCAGCAACAATGGCCCCGCTTACGAGGGAGTCAAGAGCGCTCTCTACATCTGCGTGAGAGAGCATGCAGGACTGTTCAGGGTGAGTATGCAATGACGCCACTGAAGACTGTACGAATGGAATAGAGACGTGGAAACGTTCTCCTTCGAGGTAAACCAGCCTGGAATCTGAAAGATAAAGCAACATATACTCCACACCGGTTTGATCGGTGTTCCTCGAGTATTTCCTCAATAAGGATGAATCATAGATGAACGGTATCTTATAAGCGGATTCCATTAATTCTTTATAACTCATACCATCGCCTTCCAGCCTACGGAAGACTAGTTTAACACTATCACTTATTTCTAATTCCTCATCATCTTGCCCGTCATAAGGGGATAAGTAAACTATAAACCTGCTAGGAGGAGCATATCCAAAACCTTCTAGGAAATTATTGAGTTCTGGGCTATAGAAGACGTAATAAGACGGTTCTCTGCCGGATTCCATAGCATCTCTTTCTATTTTGTCTATGACTGCCCAAGCAACACTTAATAATACACTACCAGTCGTTACGGTTACTCCCTGCTCCTTCAATAACCTCCCCTCTAAAAAGAGGTATATTGTATCTGTTATTAATGCCACATTATATATGGGTAGTTTAATGGTTGATTGGACTGTGAAAGAGAAGGGTTTAGGGGAATTGTGGGAGACCGTAAAAGAGGATTTAGAGAAGCTAGTGGAATGCTATGAGAAAGTGAATAGGATTACTAGTTTTGGCCAGATATCAAGGCTTCGACGTATAGCTGTCAGAAAAGCTAGTGTGGAAGGTAAGAAAGTTCTTGACGCTGGGTCTGGTCCTGGGTATATAACAGTAGAAGCTCTCCGGCAAGGCGCAATGATGGTATTTACTTTAGATCCCTTGATGAGAATGATCGAAGAACAGCGGAAGAACCTCTCTGTTTTCCCCCGTGAAAAACATGAGCCTATACAGGGCGTATTTGAGGGAATACCGTTAAAGGACGATAGTATGGATGCTATAATATCAAGTTTTGCTTTGAGAGACGCATATGACTTGGAGCAGGCTATAAGCGAGATAGCCAGAGTACTAACCCCGCATGGTAAAGTCGTTATATTGGACTTCTATAAACCGGAATCCACTGTTAAGGCGAAAGCCATAGAATTCTATCTAAGAATAGGTTTCCCTATCCTATCACTCCTTGCTGGCTGTACAAAACCTAGTTTATATGCAGATCTATACAAGACATACCGGAAACACCTAACCGGAGAGGAATACATGGAGCTATTTAGAAAATACTTCAAAAAAGTCAAGCTTGAAACTAGAATGTTTGGGGTAATGATCCTAGAAGCCTCAGATAAATACTAATCGTTTCACGCATTATATTTACTGCAAAACTTTTTAATATAACCGGAAAGCTGGGGGCAACAGGAAGAAGCTTCCACGTCAGCTTCATTTTTCATATTCGAAAATATTTCCTCAACATTATAGCCCATGGAAAGGTATCTACCTGCTTGTATACATGTTGAAATATAATCGGATAGCTTAGCAATACTCGCCTCTAACGACTTCCCATCAATATACTCTTCAAACAAACCCTTAATATTTGGATGAACACTCATTTCGTTGACAGCGGTAGATTCTAATTTTTCTTTCAAACCAGCCATTCTGGAACTGCTCCATCTAGGAATATCTCCAACGACCGACTCAGCAATATCATGAATCAATGCAAGCACGCTAGCTCTCAGAGGGTCAACACTTACTCCCTGATCTCTCAACCTGTAAGCTAAGTCCAAGGCAATGATGGCTGCCTCGAAGGAGTGCTGTGAAACATTTTCAGCAGCACTAGAAGGAACTCCTCTTTGCATCCACCCTGTCCTGGCCAACCATTTTAAAGACCCAGCTATCTCCGTGGTATCCAATAGTAACACACCGATAGAACTCTAGCTGTAATGCACCCTAAAAATATAGAAGTAAAACAAATACATAAGACAATATAGGGGTAGACCGGGCTGGCGGCCCACGGGCTTTAAAGGCCTGAGGAAACTTCACCCTCCCCACGGTAGTGGGACCCCGCGAGGGGTACGGGGAGACCCGTGGCAATGCCACAGAAACGACACGCCCTCCAGGAGATGCCTATGAGGCGGAGAGGCAGACCTGGCAACAGGTCTGCAGTAACCCCCTGAGCACCTTGGAGGAAGCGGTGAAACGGGTATCCCTCACGGAGCAAGGCTGCCGGCCGATGAATAACCGTGAAAGGCCGGTGAGACCGCAGAGTCGAATGCCGCCGTAGTACAGAAGGTGAGTTATAGCCCGGGCTACCCCCCTCCCGAAAAATATAAACTACCCTACTAATGGACAATAGTCGTGCCGTGTATAATATGGAAGAGTGGGCCGGTAGCTCAGCTTGGAAGAGCGCCCGGTTGGCATCCGGGAGGCTTGCTACAGTTTTGTCAAAGAGAATTTTGATGAATTTTTGACAACGCTGACACATAACTGACACATAATAGCTCTGTAGTAACTTAGAAATTGGAGGCGTATGTCAAATATCATGTAAAATAATACTATGATAACCTAGCTTGGAGACTGAAAGGGTTACGAAAACGTATAAAGTTTAATCTTCAACTATTGTAAATAAAATCATAAAAAACATTAGGTGTATAATTTTGAGCACCGAAGAAAATGTAAATTGGGCATCAGTTTCTGCAATAGGTAACACCGGATTCGCATTCGCACTCTTCATTACTGGTTTTACATATACTGGCCTTGTACCCTTCGCCGACTCACTTGGTATCCTAATATTCACACTGCTCTGTTTGATAGGCCTCGGATATTTCCTAGCATCAATAATAGAGTTAAGAAATAATATGGGATCTACAGGATTTGTGATACTTGTTTGGAGCCTTTTTGGGTTTATAGCGGGTTTCGTATATCTTTTCACATATGCCATACCAATTCTATCACAGCCGTCTCCAACAACTTTCTTGATGTTTTGGCTATTTTGGATATTTATGGCACTGGTCTCCGGAGTCGTTCTTAGGCCTTTAGGGAAAATGATATCCGCTAACCTCTACTGGCTTGCTATAACATTCGCGTTTCTCGCAGCTGCTGCTTATGGGAACACTATAGTTATATTCACAGCGGGCATAATTTCTCTTGCTCAATCACTATATAATTGGTATCTGACTGCAGCTATTATCATTAATAACACGTACAGAAAGAATATCATTCCCTTAAAATAATATTCTTTTTTTAACGAACCCTGGAAACATACCTGTATGCAAGCTTACCCAGCTTATTAGATGAATCTTTAAAGCCTTCTAGCCTTTCAGATAAATGAATATGGAAGAGTGGGCCGGTAGCTCAGCTTGGAAGAGCGCCCGGTTGGCATCCGGGAGGCCCCGGGTTCAAATCCCGGCCGGTCCACCAAAAACATTAACATTCTATTGAAACATGAACTATTCAAATTTAACCTCTAATAATACCACATTAGACCCGGCGGCTTTGTTTAGAGAAGAGGAATATACGGTGTTCGAATAATGGTGTTGAAGGACGGTTACGGAAGACCGCTACTTAATCTTAGAGTGATTGTGACAGATGAATGCAATTATCGTTGCCTATTTTGTCATATTGAAGGCGAACCTCTGGATTCCCCTATACAGCCGGGGATGGCTAGGAGCTTGGGTTATCTTTCACTGGATGAATATAGTTTAGTGGCTGAGGCAGCTTCCAGAGTCGGGATTAGTAAAGTGAAATTTACAGGTGGTGAGCCTCTTTTAAGGGAGGAATTACCTGAAATTATCAGCGTGTTCAAGGAATACGGATCCTTCGATGATTTATCGTTGACAACTAACGGATATTTACTAAAGAGCCTTAGTGAATGGTTAAAAGAAGCTGGTTTAGATAGGTTAAACGTGAGTTTACATACTCTTAAACCGGAAGTATATAAGTTTATTACAGGTGTTAATGCCCATGAAAGAGTTTTACAGGGAATCGAAAAAGCCATACAGACAGGTTACAAACAAATTAAAATAAACATGGTTGTTATGAAGGATATTAATGATAGCGAGATACCTGACATGATAGAATTTGCATTCAAGAAAGGCCTAGTCCTCCAGTTAATAGAACTTCATCCTGTTGGACTTGGAAAAGAAAATTTCGGCAAGTACTATCTATCATTGGATGAAGTTGAGGAGTATTTATCTGAAAGATCCCAAAAAATAACAATAAGGAAAGAGTTACATAACAGGCCGATATATTTTTTGGATAACGGTGTAAAAGTAGAGATTGTCCGGCCCTATAATAACTGGAGATTCTGCATGGGTTGCACTAGGATAAGAATTTCCCCTATAGGAGAGTTGTTCCCGTGTATAAACTGGTTCGGTCCTAGGCCAAATATTAGAAGCTATATCAAAGAGTTGAAGACGCGTGAAGATAAAATCAGAGCTATCATGAATGCTATAAAAGATGTGAATAAACTCAGGCGTCCTTTCTATAAACCACCCTATTATCAGGAGCAGGCTTATAGAAAGGAGGAGAAGTAAGTCCTATAGCACTGATCATATATCCTAGAATCCAGTAGGAAAGAAGACTGGTAGATGATTCATGTGAAAACAGCATCACTAGTACTGTTATTACCTGGATAAAAAAGCCTCCTATGACAAGGGAGATTTCTCTTCTAAACGGGCATTTATCTAAGTTTTCTATGCTATTTGATATGAATAGAATGTAGGTCAATGTAATGAGGGTGGAAACTAGACTATTAGGTGAAAATAATAGAAGGGGGGATACAGCGATTAATGGTAGGAGAGAGTGGATTCTTCTAGAGGAAAATAGGGGTAATGTGGATAGCAATAAAACTATTATTAAATAGTGAATGTTTTGTAAGGGATGAAGCATTGATTCAATAGCCAATGAAAGAATAGGTACTACTGCTATAGGGTCTTTTCTTACCAGGGATATAGAAGCCGTAATTACTAGCAAAGAAAATATTGCCCATGTTGCCACATTAGTTCTTGCTATGAAGAAATTAATGAAATATAATATGTCGATTAATATTATACTAATCACCTTGATGCCTAAAGCGTTCGGTGTTCTCCATTGTAAATACAAAACGCTAGTTGATAAAAACAAAGCTAGAAATAACAGATTGCCTGATATTCCTGGGAGAGCAATTGATATTACGAGAAGTCCTGTAATTAGTATGAGAATTAAAGCACTTACATAATCGATACCTGAGTTACTCACCCATTTATCTTCTGCTGTCATAGTATCATCACTCTCAAAATGGTTTGAAAATGAGAAGCTCATAGCTCTTAAGCCAATAATCTATTGGTAGTAACATAAATAGTGTTCCTACTATTGGGCTAGCAAACTTGTATAATTTGAATGCAGTAGCCTTATTTGGGGCGGCTTTAAATTTATCAAGCATTCTAAGAGCTCTAGCGATGAGAAGCGTAGTGAATAGGAATGCTATTATGCCGTAGCCCTGTGTGAGCATGAATAACGCTATGTTGACTATCAGCGTGTACAAGGCTGCTTTAATATAAGTTACAGTTTTCAGGGGAGATGAAACCACAGGGAACATTGGAACTTGCGCCCTTGCATACTCATCTTTCAAATAATATGCTAGGATCCATATGTGAAGCGGGATCCATAGCATAACTGCGATTGAAAGCAGTAAACCTCCAAGGCTTATTGTTCCAGTTGAAGCAGCCCACCCTCCTAAGGAGGGCATAGCACCTGCAACTCCTCCGAGTATAATATTGTATGGGGTTCTCCTCTTGACTAGGTTTGTGTAGATTAGTATATCAAAGTAAACACCTGCTAAGACTGTCAATAGAACATAAGTATTTATCAGTCGAGATAAATAGACGCTAACGACGAGAAGGAGTAAAGCAGAGGTGACCGTTTCTAATACACCTACTCTTCCAGAGGGCAAAGGCCTCTTCATCGTTCTATCCATGACTGAGTCAATATCTCGCTCAAGATACATGTTGAGTACTGTGGTTCCACCTATACTTGTATATCCTGCCAGGACTAAGAGAACGATTGTATGAATATTATGTCCACCTGCTGCTAGGTATCCTCCGATCATAGTTACCATGAGAAGTATGGTCTGTAGTGGTTTAGTCATCTCTATTATTCCCTTTACTTTACCAGTTGTTGTCACAGTCTTTCACCAATCATCTTATAATGGCGTCCTTAGGTTATCCGGGCTAGTAGGTTAACATTTTAGTCAATTTATATTAAACGGATATATAGAGAGTAATGTCTAATGCGTAGTTATGGAACTGGGCATCCCTGGGCAATTAATCGGAGGTTGCGTATAATATGCTGCCAGTTTCAGATGAAAATCTCCCTGCAAAACGTCGGGCAATTGTTAATATGACGATTATTTTATTGAACATTATTGTGTTTCTAGTTGGAATATCTGCACCCTATATTCTAGTACCAGGAGCTAATAGCTATAACGATGTAATCGAATCATTAGGTTTGAAGCCAGCAAATATTGTTGCTGGAGTTGCTTTGTGGACTCTTTTTACATCAATGTTTCTTCATGCAGGATGGGTTCACCTGCTAGGTAACATGTTGTACCTCTACGTATTTGGCGATAATATTGAGAATTTAATGGGACCTGTTAAGTACTTAGTATTCTATCTCATAGCAGGGCTTGGCGCTACACTTTTCAATATTTTCAGCCTATTGTTTATCCCTACGGAAGCACTATTAAACACGCAGTTGACATCAGGGATGAATCCGTGGATGATACCGGCTATAGGGGCTTCAGGCGCTATATCCGGCGTCCTGGGGGTTTACGCTTTGACTATGCCGTTTGCTAGGATTAGAGCAGTAACTTTCATAGGATTTATTCCAATTCCGCTGGATTTTCCCGCGGTTGTCTACATAGGGATATGGTTCGCCTACCAGTTACTTCTTGGAATATCAACACTGCTAACGGGCACACTTTATGGTGTAGCATTCTGGGCTCATATAGGAGGATTTGTAACAGGTATAGCACTTTTCCCATTGTTTGTCGATAAACAAAAACTGAAAATGTATAGGAGTTGGGTACTCTATTGGTTGTACCACTACTATTAATGTACTATTAATGGAAACTGAGGAAGGCTTCTCTGGCTCTTCTAATCCTCCAGAATAATTCGTTCCTACTAATATAACCTGTTCCATGCAAATCCAACGCGGCATCTATAGCTTTTTTCGTCTCTCTTTCAACATCTTCCAATGTGTACCCAGTAAGAAAGGTTTGCTTTTCTTCCACTGTTTTCCTCCCGGCAATATAAACATCGATAGGTTGAACATTACTTTTTAACACCCTATCCAACGATTCATCGAAACCGATAAGATCTCCCTGGGTCGACATGCCATGAACAATGTAACCGCCCGTGGTTAAGCGAAATAATAGAGTTTCAATAGGAACATTAAATATACGGTTTATAATATGAATATGACTGGCTATAGTACCAATAATGTGCGGCCAATCCGATCCAAACGAATCTATATCATATATGTCTCTTTTCACCTTGTTATATAGAATGACATTAGTCCCAGGGCAAGAAATACATGTCAAACCATACGGCTTCACTTTATCGTTTAAACAGTGAACTGCTATTATTCTATTGAATCTGTTACTGTTCATAATTCTCTGTAAGATATTTAATTCGCTAATACCTTCACTTAAATGTAACCCCATTATCCCTTTTTTGGCTTCTATCATAGAATACGAGTATTTGATATCTCTCTGTGAGCTGTATTTCAGGCTATGGACAAATATACCCAGCCTGGCAAGTGAGTCATTTATACTGTTTCTTAGTTTCTCGCTAACGCTAAAAATCTCCTGAGGGGCCATCCAACCGGATCTCCTCATAGTTGTAGGTAAGAAAACTATCCTAGGTTTATCCAAAGCAAGATTCCATGCTTTGACGTTTGGGACAAACGCACCAGTCACCGAGATTAAAGTGGATCCTTCAAGGATGCTTCTTAGGTAGGTGAGGAAAGCCAGCCTTGACGATAGGGACTCGTCTCTCCTCACAGACGCCTCATCGATAGCCATAACTCTTTGTTCTATCCACTCGTATGAATTCGAATACGAGTATGGCTGAGAGAACCCTGTGTCAATAACTTGCGGGTGCATGTGCCCATCACTGAATCCTGGCATCACTATCGTCTTATAGGTACCTTCAGCCCATTCAATGGGTAACCTTGCATCATATATTATTTTACCATGTATCACAGCAGCCTCGGCTTCTATCAATATGGTATCCCACTCATTTTTGGGCTACTATAAGGTATTGCTAGTTTATATTTCTGTTTGTCAAACAGTACCAATACATGGAACACTCAATAGTCTTAACATCAGAGGTGTCGGTTCTTGAATTTAGCTGAAAGAATAGCTAAATGGGCGTATGAGCTAAGCTATGATCGCATACCTGCAGATGTGGTTGAAGAAACTAAAAAGAGGGTGCTTGACGGTTTCGCAGTTTCTCTAGGAGCTTTCTACGAGAAACCACCAAGTATAGCAAGGAGTTATGCGGTATATACAACTAGCTCCAAGTATCCGATAACGATTTGGGGCACTCTCCTAAAATCCGCACCTGATCACGCAGTTTTTGCGAACGGTTGTGCTGTTCGATACTTTGATTTCAATGATACATACCTAAGCAGAGAAGCACTCCACCCAAGTGATAATATTCCAGCAATAATTGGTGCAGCAGAAATGGTTGGGGCGGACGGTAGAAAAGTTGTTGAAGGAATAGTAGCCGCTTACGAGGTAGCAGGGAGACTCGCTGATGCTTATAGTATAAGAGGAAAAGGATGGGATCATGTGACATACATAGCGGTTAGTAGTGCTGTTGGAGCAGGAAAAGTCCTGGGGTTAAGTGTTGAGCAACTAACGAATGCTATAAACATAGCCTTAACGACAAATAACGCATTAAGACAGACGAGGGCTGGGGAACTGAGTATGTGGAAAGGTTGTGCCGCAGCTAATTCAGCTAGAAATGGAGTTTTTGCAGCCATTCTTGCATGGAAAGGCATGACCGGGCCAAGCCCCGTGTTTGAGGGAGAGTTCGGATTCTTTAACGTAGCGTTAGATGGAGACAAGTTTAATTTACCTGTAATGGGAGGAGAGAACGGAGAGCCTTTCAAAATGTTAGAGACCAGTATAAAGTACTGGCCAGTCGAGTATCATGCGATGAGCGCCGTAGACGTTGCCCTTAAGCTAAGGGAAAAAATATCCGGTTTTGACCCTCGTAGAATTAAAAAGATACGTGTGAAAACTTTTGATGTAGCGTACAAGATAATAGTAAAAGACCCGGAGAAATGGGATCCGAAAACTCGTGAAACCGCGGATCACAGCATGCCTTATATAATAGCTGCCGCACTTATCGACGGGCACGTATGGTTGGATACTTTCAGCAAAGAAAGGATTCTGGCACACGATGTTAGGGAGCTTCTCGCTAAGATGAAAGTAGAGGTAGATGAAGAACACGACAAGCTGTATCCCAAGGGTATTAAGAACACTATAGTCATAGAAATGGATGATGGCTCAACATACGAGGAATCCAGCACTTATCCACCGGGTCACTTCATGAATAAACTTGATAGAAAGGGGGTTGAAGAGAAGTTCTGGAAACTAGTTAAAAGTAAACTGGATCCTGGAGACGCAGAAAAAGTGATCTCAATGGTATGGGATATAGAGAATATAGGAGATATATCATTATTGCTGAGGCATTTATCTATCGAGAAATAATTTTTATCTAATACCTCTTTTTATAGAATACCGCTCCACCTAGGAATCCCACGATTAATCCCAGCAATGTTCCAGCGACACTTATTGTGGACGCTCTATCAACATCCGCTCTACAAGACGCCACGCTTCCTCTTGATACTTCATATTCAGTCTTCCAGTAGGTCGCGTTTCCTTTCCAATAATCTATCTGGTAGTTTAGGCTATCTATTTTCTTTAAGAGGTTATCCTTGTCCTCACTCAGTTTCTTGATAGTGTTGTTTAACTGAATTATTTTACTGGGGAACGTATCTTTGTACTCGTTGAAAGCACCGGCAGTACTAGGGTTTGTTACATTATAGAGTTCTATAATGTTCAATGCCTGAAGCGTACATGGGTATGATAATCCATAGGTTATTCTTAGACCGATATGCTTGGATGAAAGCGGGTCAATTTTATCGACAACATAACCCACTTTATACTCAACCCCTCTTATACTGAGCGAGTTTATATGGATAGTACTAGAAATCAACATATAGTCGGGACTAGTAGCTATAGGAGATACTAAACTGATCTCCTTCGTTGAATTATTGAAAGCCCCTAGAGCTTGAAGATCGCCATCTCTTACTGTGAGTAGATATTCTGAAACGATATCGTGTTTAAACACAAGTTTATCTTCTCTTAGAGAGTTGTAAAGAAACGTCCCATTCCACTGGGACATCTTTTCTCCATGATTATATACAACAAAACTCAGGAAAAGCGTTGTATCACCAAGGATCTTACCAGGATATACTGGTGTGTGAGTAGGGTTTTCCAGGACATAATACACATCTATATACGGTTGATCAGCATAGAAGTAGGCGATCATATTCAATTTAAGCGGTTTAATTTGATTTAAAGCATCCTGAGATACTGGGTAAAACTTTAAGACCAGCAGGTTTGAAGTATTCTCTATTACCTCTGCTTCCCATGTTCCAAGCATAAGAGAGCTAGATGTCACATTCACTGTTTTATTCTCATACGTCATTTCAACGCTTTTAACAGATTTCACTGTATAGAGATCCAGTGATAAAGTTGGTGCCACAGGGCGGCTTTCCACTAGGTCTACAAGCGTATTTCCTTCTTTAACCTTCCATGAATATATTTGTGCACCCATAGATAAGTTGAAGGTTATTTCATAGTAATTGTTCTCCACTGTAACATTGCTACCTGAAATATACAGGGTTAACCCACTGGCAGACTGTGCGATGGCTTGATTAGCCTCGAATGAAATAGCGGTCGATAAAATAACTATTATTAACAGTAGCAGAGCTATCCTTCTCATTTTCTTCCACCGTCAACCATTTATCCGGACAAGGTGATAATCGGACTTATTGGTTTAAATCTTCTAGCGTTACAGTTTGTGTTAAATATGTGAGCGTTGGAAGGCTAGCTTGCAGGTGCTGTAGAAGTGAGAGACTCTAATGAAGAGTTAAATAGAACTGTTAGAGTTAAGGGGGAAATCTTCAGTGGTTTAGGTGAGGGCGAATTCTATGTTAATTTATATGCCAGAAATTTTAGGAAGATTCTAGGATTCATTCCTTTCCCTGGAACACTTAACATTAGAGTAATCAGAGAACATGTGGACAAGCTTAATAATCGTTTAAGAAATGCTGATCCAATAATAGTTCTTCCCCCCTCGATTCCTGGGTTTAAATTAGGTAAAGTGTATCTGTTTAGAGCATCATTGTTCGATATAGACGTCTATATCGTAAGGCCGGAGTATACTGTATATAAGGGAGATGTAGTTGAGCTGATTTCTCAGGAGCATCTGAGAAGAAAATATGAATTGAAAGATGGGGACGTTGTCGACATTACGATCTAAGCCTTCCTCGGTGTTTCACCTAGCTGTCTCATAAGCAATCTTGCCGCGACGATTAGTGCGTCCCAAGTTGGATTCAGAAGGGGGGCATACCCAATGTCTGTATAAAAGAGATCCCATACAGTTGCCTCCTTTTCAAGAAGGGCGGCAATTACATTTATTCTCCAGAAGACAGACTCATCCGGCCCTACTCCTTGTGCCCCCAACAGTTTACCAGTGTCTCCATCAGCTATTATCTTAAGTGAGAACTTCTTTCCTCCTGGAACGTAGTGAGCTTTGGTTCCAGCTTCCAGTTTAGCAGAGACAACGTTAAAACCTAGCTGCTTTGCCTTTAACTCCGTCAAACCTGTTCTAGCTATAGTTAGATCAAAAGTTTTTAATGTACTTGTACCCGTTGCCCCGGGGAATACAGCTTCTTTTCTACCGATATTGGATCCAGCAATATAGCCCATCTTATTAGCTACTTGTGCGAACGGGAACCAGTCAGGTTTTCCTGTAACAAGGTTTATGGTCTCCACAGCGTCACCTACAGCATAAACGTTTTCAACACTAGTCTCCATATGATTATCCGTCCAGACAGCCCCGGTTTCACCGGTTTTCGCTCCAATCTTTTCAGCTAAAATGGTGTTCGGCCTTATTCCTACACCAACGATTGCATATTTGCCTTTATACTTGTTCTTTTCAGTAACAACATTGACATAGCCGTTTGATTCCTCGAATCCAACTGTTTTTTCTCCAAGGATCAGTTCTACTCCTTTAGACTTTAGTATGGAACTCACCAACTCAGCCATGTCGGGATCTATACTCTTAGGTAGAACCTGGCTCATCATTTCTATAATTCTTACATTGAAACCGGCCTCTGTAAGTGTGTGCGCGAGCTCTAGACCTACGTACCCGCTTCCTACAATATTGATAGTATCTCCTTTTCGTAAAGCTAAGATCTCATTTCTTATTCTGTAAGCGTCATTTAAATGAGTGATATATGAGACTTTAGGGAGATCATTTATTTCAGGGAATATTTTTGGTGCCAGTGACTTGGCTCCAGGTGCTATTACTAAGTAGTCCCAATTGTATTCATTGATATTTCCTTCTGGGTCTTTATAAGTTAGTGTTTTCCCTTTCACATCAATATCTATAACTTCATGTTCAATTCTTACATCTATCCCCCTCTTGTTTATGAACACCTCTATAGGATAATACATTAGATCCTCCAAGCGAGGAGTAATGCAACCCACGTAATACGGTATACCACATAAAGCAAAACTGATCCATTTCGTTTTCTCAAAAACAGTTACTGTTGATTCTTTTAGAAGCCTTTTAACTCTCGAAGCAGCAGACATTCCAGCTGCTCCACCACCTATTATAGCAACCCGCAACGCATACACCTCTTTCAAAGAGATCCTGTTTACATTTATTTCACTTGACACATTTTAATGATTAGACATATAGCCAGCAGTCTGTAAACACTGTTTCTAGGAGGTCACCGGGTTAAATGAAAGTCGATTTCTCCAGGTACCCCTTCTTGGTAAGCCTCAACGATTACATGGTTGCAGTGCACAAGTATATCGTGGACTTAGACAGTCTCTTGGAGAACAAGAGCATCGTGAATTTAGCGGTTAAAAGGATAGAATCGGCGATTAAGGGAAGAATCTTCGATGGAAGGGGTCTATCTACAGATGACCTAGTTATATCGTTCCATATAGCTGTGCTCTTGATAAAAAAGGTAAACTCGAGATGGCTTCAGTCTAGATTCGCAAACTTCGAGGCAGAAAGGTCATATCGTTTTTTACAAGAAGAGGATCAACGGTCCCTTATGAACGTCCTGAGGGTATCTGGGGTCAATGTTGATAAACCGAGAAAGGAGTTGAGGATACTGGTTGGATATACAAAAGGCGGTAGAGAGGTATATGATGCTTACGATTTTATCATAGCATTTCAAGGCTACGTAAGATACACACGGAGATTTTGGGGTGAAGGTAAATGGAAACTAGTGAACAGACTGGTCTCTGGGGGATTTGTTTATATCAGGCAGGATGAGTTAGCCCGACTAGGGAAAGAGGTTTTTTACGTTAAGATAATGGGCATGTTTGACGAAATCGAATTAGTTCCTATTCAGACGCTTGAGAGTTTAGCTGATAAGGTAAAACAGTTGATACCAGAAAAATATGTCGAGACTAGCGGATTAGGGGGGTTATCACTTACCGGCAAAACTGGAAAAGTAGTTGTTGAAGCATTACCTCCATGCATAAAGAGAATATATAATGCTATGCTAAAGGGGGATAACTTGAGCCATCATGAGCGGTTTGCCATAGCCACTTTCTTATTAGCTTTAGGGGTAGATACAGAGTATCTCGTGAATCTATTCAGGAACCTGCCTGATTTCAATGAAAAGATTACACGTTATCAGATAGAACACTTAGCAGGTAAGAGAGGAAGCGGGAGAAAATATAGTCCTTATAATTGTGAGAGCATGAGAAGCAGAGGCCTATGTGTTGCAGAATGCGGGGTAAAACACCCGTTGACTTATTATTTTAGCGAACTTAGGAAGCTGAAGAAGGAGAAGGATCGGGAGAAGACTCAACCAGCCTCCTCAGAGACTCGGCGCTAGAGACTCCTTTCTCCCATAATGAGTTAAATAGGGCGACGGTGTCGGATAATTTCTCCGTACACACCAAAGGCGTGTTCCCTATTTTTAACGGCATTGTTACTTGGATCGAACTCATTATTTCGACGACTATGTCGTCTTTCATGCTGAATATACAGCTATGCTTGAACCCGGATTTACGGGCGATCTCTATGATCCACTGAGCCCATTTCTCATCTTTACATATAACATGGACTATTGGTCCTGTAACCCTCAGCCATAGATGTTCATATGAAGGATTCTCTATATAGTAACGCACGGTTTCTTCGTCTATTTTACCATGCTTCTTGAATATTATAGATGTTGAATCTCTCTCCCAAGGATATAACCCGTATAATACGGTTATTCTACCTATACAGCTACTGGTAGTATATAACCCGTCTCTATGGAAAAAAGCCTCTAAAAGCCGTTCTATTCCTGGGTCTAAATACCCTATCTCTTTGTCCTCAAGCATTCTTTCATAGAAACGTTTCTTCCTCTCATGCCAGTGAATGTTCAACAAATCCTCACCGTAACAACATACTGTCCATACCGCGGCCCCACTGTTCTCACTTGTCTTATTCTAGTGATTTCGTGAGTTTTATCAGTGTATTTATTTAACTTACTTGAAACTAGATTAGCGACTTTACGAAAATGATTTTCTTTCGGTATATCGGTATGAAGATAAATATGTAAATACCCGCATTTTTCAATGGCTTTAATGGCTACTGGTAAGTAAGATAACGCTTTTTCAGGGTAAGGCATTATTACATGCGTAAATTTTCTGTGTTGGGAGAGGAGTGTTGTCAGGATACTGGAATCGCCGTGCAATGCATATACACGGTCTTCAACCTCGTTTATCATTATATTTTCCATCAAATACCTGTATGCATGCGGGTTGAGATCTATAGCGTAGCTTATTGTTTTTTTGTTGCACGCTGGAATTATTGAAAAGAAACCTATTCCAGCGAACATGTTAAGAATAGAGTCACATTCCTGTATAAAATTAGCAAACCAGCCGTGTTCAAAGTTGAGTCTGGGAGAGAAATATACTTTTCTTATATCTAGTTTGAACTTGCAACCGAACTCTCTGTATATAGTTTCACTTTTATTAGTTCCGGCTAAGAGTAAGTATTTACGGGTCTTACTTACTTCCGATACAGGAGTATAGGCTAGCCATACACTGCGTATAAACGGAATCCTATTATACAAAATTTCCGCTATTTTTTTATACATGACTATAGTTTTGGAGTCCAATTTTATTGACATGGGTTTACGTAATACTGCGATATCGCCAACTATTTCTAGACGAGGCCAGATAACTTTCTTATCAAGGCCTAATTCATCAACTATTTCTCTCACTAGTTTTCTCTCAGATTTCATCGTAGTCCACTCATTACTGTTTTCACCGGTTTTGCTTGTCATAAAAATTTTACAACTAGTATCACTGTTAATTATTCTGGTGTATATAAGAATGGTTGAAGAGTGGGAGATACGTGCTCATAAAATGGTTGATGAGATTCTGTCCTTGAAAGGAAATTATAGGCTTGTAATGAAATATTTCTTGACATATAGGAGTGTTGGTGATCTCCTAGCTATTAAGGAACTGAAGGAGAAATACGGGATAGAAGAAGCCGAAGACGTCATTCTCGACTTAATAAACATGGGGTTACTCGAGAAAGGTGAGGGTTGTATAAATTTGCCCCCGCCTATTAGGAAATACGTTGGAAGAAAGAGGGCCCGCATTAACTTGTAGTTTTTATCAGTCTTCTCTAGGATAATAGTCGAATATCCAGCTTTTTGAGTGCTTAAAAAATAGGATTCTTATAACAGGTATTGTTAAAGCGTTCTTTGATTTGAAGTAGAGATTTATAGTAGAACCCGGTTCCACTCTCCTCCTAATCCTCCCCACAGGAATTCCCTTATCTATAAGTATAAATTGAGCATCACCTTCGCTTCCATCTATTACGGAAAACTCTACATTAACTATGGTTGAACCGTCCTTAGAACTTCTCGTCGAATATTTCAAAAGTTCAAAACGAGGGGTGTTTGTTGAACTACAGAAATCGAAGTAATTGGTGAGAAGCGCACCATGCTCTCCTGAACCAGAGTATTTTTTCAGTGAGACTTCTCTGATAAGGGCATTCCTGAATTTCAGCTCGGTAAAACCATGTTTAAGTGGAGCGGTTACACAGCCCTTACTTGTTTTGCAAACCTCAAGAGTATTCAATGATGTGGCGGAATAAGTCATAAGACTTGAGACTAGGAGATCCGTAGACTTATCTTTACTGAACTCCCTATTCCAAGTTAGCTTATAAACCTGGCTTTCACGGATTTTCTCTAGACCCGAAATATAAGTATATGTAGACTCCACATCATTGGCGTCGTATATAGCTAACATTGACATGTATCCAAGTCTCTTAACGTCATTTCCCTGGTAGTATATTTTCAGCCTTTGATACAAGGGATTCAACCTGTTTTTTAACAGTTCGGTCACATCATAAACTGTTGACATCCAATAAATACTATCATAGTCTATTAAGTGTATTGGTTTCACCTCTCTTGCTATTATTACACCGTTAATGGATATAGATAGTTTTATCCTCTCTACAGGATTGATCGTAGCGAATACTATTTCTGTAAGAATTTCCTCGGCACGAGTTTTAAGCCCTCTTATACTTATCGGTAAAACTATCTTATTTAGCCCGAAATTACTCGGTTCAGCATCAATTATTATATTATCGAACTGGACGTCTACGCTTTCTCTTACCCTGCTACTATAAACTTTAAACACGAAACATCCCTTTAGTAAATCCTAGTAGTACCATGTTTCATAATAGTTGTGCTCTCCTACCATGAAGAGCCTATTGGAGAAGGCTCTACAATACCTCATGAGAGGGCATATTTTACCTTGCATGCATAATGGATCCTCTCTTCTACAGGTTGTTCTCCCAAAACTCCAAAGAAAATCATCTAGTACGAAAGGATCAATGCCAGCCTTCTGGGAGACAAGTCTAAATGCAATTCGTACATAATAACGAAGTAGAATATCCTCTCTCTCAGTAAAGGGAGAATTATATGCTATTTTCTCAAGTAATCCTCGGTCCATATCAATTAAACCCCATCTGATTGCCAGTCTCGTCAAATGATTATCAACGGGGACTTCTTTATTCCAGCCATCTATTATTTGTAGTACCCGGCGCCTCTCAAGAAATTTAGCTAGAAGAAACGGTTTCTTCTCAATAGGGTCTTGATATGCGATAAACGATTTCAACAACTCTATGAAACCGGCTCCCTTATTCCTGAGATACCCCTTACTGTATTCTACAATATTATAAGCATTCCCGTCGAACAAAACTGCTAGCTTTCGCCCTATATCTCTTAAGAGTAATGTTCTCATTTTTAGATCAGCCGGTTTCGCCACTCCTTTAGGGGCAAGCCATTTCTCGACTTCGGCTTCAGTAATGCGGGACAGATGCGATGCCGTGAAGAAACGAGGGTTTGACTCGAACATTCTCATGCCTAATTTGTATAATAGGTCCGCTCCATGGTATTTTCTCCCATTTATTTCCGCTCCGTATGGTTTGTTCGGCCTACTTAATCTATGATCTATTGATACCATGGTTAGAAAGTACATTGTAAGAGCTTCGAAATCTGTCCCAACAGGGGGATAGTAGTCAGGGTTTACAAAGGGATCTATAGTTTGGTTTTTTATGTTGCTACCCAAAATTCCTGCAATTCTCTCTATTTGCTCATAATTAATCGCGAGATTATACAATCAGAGCACCTCTTTTAGCTAAAGCAGATATACATTCATACTATTTTTCACATGCTGAACGAATATTTTCCTTCTTCCAAGTGTTTTAATGTAAAGTTCGTTTGGCGTTAAGACGACATAGCCGTATAATGCACCGTATATGGGCACTATAGTTATGTAGAATAGTTTTCCACCGAGTACTGTATATCTAACTTCAAAGAACCCTGCCTCAATTCTAGAGTCGCTTGTTATAGCATGTTTCCAGTGTTTGCTATCGAATCCTTTGAGTTGCTCGTCAAACTGTATGTAGAAATGTTTTAGGTTTGGACCTTGAATATTGAACTGTTCTACTGTACCACTTATTCCTTCTAGTCTTATATCTCTCTGTGAGAGGGTTATACGCCATTTATCTCCCTCAATTACAAGTTCACTTATACCATGAACGCTGACGTTCCCCATATTCCATTCTAGTATATTTTCTTCCCTCATTTTTCACCAGATTATTTAGGCCCGGGATTCAACCCATAAATAGTTAAGTAGGGTGTTTCCATGGGTTGAGAAAAATATATCTGTTAAGATACTCAGAACCTGCTGTTAAGGGTAGCTATACAAGGTCTAGAATGATTTCAAGGATGATATCAAATATACGTAAAGCTCTAGGTTTCAATAGAGTTGGTTTTAACCGGGTTTACCATGAGCATGCCAGAATAATAGTCGAAGTGGATCAATATGACTCTATAATAGAGAAGACCCTATCCCGAGTTTTCGGCGTCAAGAGTTTTTCTCCTGCATATCTTTTGCCTACTGCCGACTTGGATGAAATAAGCATGATAGCCCATGAATTATATTGTAGTAAAATTCAGGGAAAAGAGTTCATGGTTAGGGTTAGAAGAACTGGAAAACACCAATTCACGAGTAAAGAAGCGGAAAGGGAAATAGGGGGTTATCTCTATGATAATTGTAGTCCGAAGAAAGTTAACCTAACTAAACCTGAATACACAGTCTATGTGGAAATCAGAGACACTACGTCATATCTGTATGACGAGCTTATAGATGGGCCTGGAGGTTTACCTTTAGGGAGTGAATCAAAAGTTCTCACATTATTCAGCGGCGGATTCGACTCGGTTTTGTCAGCTTGGATGGTTATGAAAAGGGGTTCACCTACTGATTTAATTTACTATGATTTCGCCAAAGAAGATAATTGGGAAATAGCTTATGAGCTAGCGAAAAACTTGTACTCCGAACATGTTATGAACCAATCTCCAATGAAACTATTCAAGGTTCATTTCCATGAAACATCTGATATAGTATCCCGGCTGGTTAGAAAGAATTATAGGATTCTTGTACTACGCCGGTTAATGTTTCAACATGCAGCAAAGCTAGCATTATCTAAGCATTACCTAGCTTTAGTAACAGGGGAATCGTTAGGACAGGTCTCTAGTCAAACTATAGAAAGTATGTATGTCACATCCTCACATTTACAAGTACCTGTTTTACGCCCTGTCGTGGGATTCGATAAAGATGATATTGTTAAGGATACCATGAAGTTAGGTTTATATGATATCGCTTCAAGGCAACGGGAGTTTTGCTCTTATAAAGGAGCCCGTGCTTCCCCTCGCCCTGAGCCAGCTATTTTCAATGAGGAGTTTCTGAAAGTCACGCTTGTATTGGAGAATATATGGCCTCCTAAAGTAGATATCTTCAGGCTTCAATAATTTAAAGGGGGATGAAGAGTTTGGAGGGCCTGAACCAATGTTAATGTTGAAGCCCTCGATCACTGACCCATACTGTTCTTTCCTATGGTCAAGTGTTCTCCAGCGTCGATGACGAGATCTTTTTCAACAATTAGGGTTTCAATTCTCTTACATATAGATAAGATATCTATTATATCTGCAGCCCTTAGGTTAGCAAGATAATAAGGCGGTTCATTGAAATCGAAGACAGCTATATAGGCGGGATTCCTCTCATATATACCCCATTTCAACCCCCGCAAGTCAAAAGCCATTCTCGTATTTATAAGCAGTTTTTCTGCTCCCATGCCGCATGGATTATATGAAAACCTATTCACGAAAGCAGGGGCTATCTTATCTCTATATAAAACCACGCTTTCACTAGAGTTCAGATAAACAGTATTCGGTTCATTACCTTTATCTGTTAGATGTCTTGGAACAATGCAATAGCCATGATCTTCAGGGCATTTCTCCATTATAGCATTAACTTTCAGGTGGGTTTTATCTTCTAGATCCACGGACATCCAATAAGAGGAGAGTTCTATTCCTACGATAGCAATTCCATGAATACTTAGGTCGAATAAGCCTTTGTTTATAGATGACAAAACCTTAGAGTAATCCCTTTCTCGTAACAAACGGAATCTATTCTCTAGGGAACCTCTATTATAAGGATGGATATCATATAATCCTATGTCAGTATAAGCAATACCTAGAGCAGGAATTATAACTCTATTCGGCCCTCCTATCACTAGAGTAGCATACTCGTATTCCTCCGGAACAGGTTGAGGCCCTACCCTCTCAACTACGCCGTCTTTAATATATACGTACCCATTACATATGGACCTATACTCGTCTAGAAAAATGGTGTCTCCCCTAATCAGTATATCCAGCAAAATCCTTCACCATCCTTTTCCTTCATTTCCTTATGAAACTTTAAACCCTCTCATATAGAATCCTGTTTCCGGAGTGGATGAGAGGGATAACGATTTGAAAGATTTTGGTGAGCAAGAAAATACATATGTGCTTAGCATTGACAGCGTTATGGATGGTTCTGCGAGAAGATTCCTTGAAAGAATAAAGGGGCCTATAGTATACGTGCATCGAGCTGTTCTCGATCATCTATTCTATGAGGCTAAAAGGGGTATAACGAGGGCTATAACGGGTATAGGTGAGCTTGAAAAAATATATGACATTGTGGTCAAGAGCAACGGTGGTAGCATAATCTATTATTCTGAAGGTTATAGGCCGATGTCTGTTATTGCTGAAGAGATGACTAGGAGCCTAACGAGAGATCTAGCCAAAGAGACGGACTCCATCCTTGTGACTTCTGATATGATGGAGTCATCTGCATCGAGAGCTATGGGCGTGAAGGTTCTTTATCTGGGGTCTACGGAAAAAGTAGAGCTACGTATCTCAAAGTACTTTGATGATAAGACGATGAGTGTCCACTTAAAGGAGGACGCGTATCCCATAGCGAAGAAGGGTAAACCGGGGAAATGGATTTTCGTGGTTCTCGAGAGAAGGAAGCTGAGGAGAGAAGAATTAGAGGATATTTCCAGGGAATTGATAGAGGTTGCAGCTGCTTCTCCTAAGGGTTTCATAGAGATCGATAGAGAGGGGTCGTCTATAATACAACTCGGTGATTACAGAATAGTAATAACTAGGCCTCCCTTAAGTGAGGGTTGGGAGATTACGGCAGTCAAACCCCTGGTTAAACTAAGTTTAGAGGACTATAATCTACCGGATAAACTAATGTCCAGGCTTAGCGAGCGAGCAGAAGGAATTATAATAGCTGGAGCACCAGGCATGGGTAAAACGACTTTTGCCCAAGCATTAGCGGAGTTCTATATGAGACTAGGTAAAATAGTTAAGACCATAGAATCGCCTAGAGATATGAGACTACCCCCCGAAATAACGCAGTATTCTAAAAACTATGCAAGTTTAGGGGAACTCCACGATATTCTGTTACTATCCAGGCCTGACTACACGGTTTTTGATGAACTTAGGAATGACGAGGATTTTAAACTCTATATTGATCTGAGGCTAGCTGGTATAGGAATGATAGGCGTTATTCACGCCACATCCCCCATAGATGCTATCCAAAGGTTTATGAAAAGAGTAGAATTAGGCATGATACCTAGCATCATAGATACACTGGTCTATGTGAACAACGGAGAAGTGGATAAAGTGTATGAGCTTAGGATGACTGTAAAACTGCCAACGGGGCTAAGGGAGGCTGAACTCTCAAGGCCTGTGGTTGAAGTTAGAGACTTCCTGACAGGGGATTTGGAATACGAAATTTATACGTTTGGAGAGCAGACAATGGTCGTTCCTGTTAGGAAACAGGTAAGAACAGATGATACGGAAAAGAAGCTTCTCCACAGGATCTCATCTATTCTCCCAGACGCGGAAGTAGAGTTCAGAGGTAATAGAATCCTCCTAAAGATACCTAGGTCGAGTACGAAAGCTCTAGCTAAGAGGATAAAAAGGATAAAGAGAATGGCCGAAAAATACGGTTACGATGTCAACGTTGCTATATTCTAAATTTGCTTTACATAGTCCATGATTTTCCTCGAATTGTCAACTAATCCTAATAAACCGCTGAAGGTTAATGCTTCTCCGAGAGACTCCATGCTTACCTTATAGTTGCCTTTCCCGGTTTTCTTTAATTGATCGACTGGTATAAACTTCCAGTCAATATAATCGATTACCTTAACAGCTATAAACGGTTCTCCCCCGGATCTTTTAGCAAATTCTTTCAGTCTATCTACTTTTTCCTTGTCAATATATATGGCATTTCTTTTCCATCTAACCTTTATCTCGAATATAAATATTTTACCTTTTTTCACAGCAACCAGATCCGGTTGCACTATATCTTTTGAGCCACCTCCGCTTCCAGGGCCTCTAATTACGGCGAATCCTTTGGACCATAGCTTCCTGGCGAGTGACCTTTCATAGTAAAAACCTTTCTGCCTACTAGTACGTTTGCCCATACCTTCCAACCGCATTCGTATAGAATGGTTAACCTGGTATTAATGAATATATAAAGCCTAGAGAACTCAAGAGTAAAAATAGGCATAAATAGGTGGGTTACACCGTGGCTTCTAGTGTACTGATCGAAACAGGTAGTTTAGTATTAATTATACTCTTAATAGTGCTTGCAAGTGCCATAAAGATCGTTAAAGAATATGAGAGGGCTGTAGTTTTCCGTTTGGGTAGAATAGTAGGCGCAAAAGGCCCAGGGCTATTCTTCATCATACCAGGAATAGATAAAATGATTAGGGTAGATCTTAGGATTACAGTGATTGACGTTCCTCAGCAAGAGATAATTACTAGAGATAATGTTACAGTGGGCGTTGACGCTGTAGTATATTACAAGGTATTGGACCCGGTTCTTGCAGTAATGAAAATAGAGAACTATAATTATGCTGTAATGATGCTTGCACAGACTACTCTAAGGGATATTATAGGGCAGGTAGACCTCGATGATTTGCTTACTAATAGAGAGAAAATAAATATTGAGTTGCAGAAGATTCTCGATGAGCTTACGGATCCTTGGGGAATAAAGGTAACGCAAGTAACAATAAAGCAAGTAAAATTACCGGAATCCATGCTCAGGGCTATGGCTAAACAGGCAGAGGCTGAGAGATGGAGGCGTGCAAAAGTAATCGAAGCGGAGGGCGAAAAGCAAGCAGCCAGTATAATGGCTCAGGCAGCCAAGTTCTATGAAGAGCATCCGGTAGCGCTTAGGTTAAGGGAATTACAGACGTTGATAGAAATAGCGAAGGAGAAGAATATGGTAATAATATCACCACAGCATTCCGGTGCAGTTGAACTAGCTACTGCCATTTCCTCAGCGAATAAAGCCATGTCATCCTATAGAGAGACGGGGTGACGTTTTCTAAATGAAAAAAACAGGTCTTATTTTTCTCCTTTTAGTCTTGCTTTTACTTTTGCCTTTAATTCAACGGGACATAATGGTCACACCAGTTTATGCAGCTAGCACCCCCGCTTACAAGGTTGTCAGGAGTGCCGTGGTCATCTCTATCAACGGCATGATAGACTCTTCAACACAGGAATATGTTGAAAATGCTATAATGTATGCAGAGGAGACCAACTCTATTCTTATAATAGAACTGAACACACCCGGAGGATTCCTGGATCCTGCAATGAATATAGTCATAGATATAGATAAGGCGACCATACCTGTTGTTGGTTTTGTAGTTAACAAGTGGGCTGAAAGCGCAGGCACACTAATACTAGTGTCTTGTCATATAGCAGCTATGCAACCTTACACTCAAATAGGATCTATGCAACCAATCGAATACGATCCAACGACAGGTAGTTATAAGCCTGTTAATGAATCGAAAATAATTAACCCTATACTGAAATTCCTGGATGAGCACGCGGGATCAAAGGGAAGGAATACAACGGTTTTACATGAATTCGTAACAGAAAATCTTAATCTAGGAGCTAAAGAAGCATTGAAATATGGTGTGATTAACCTTATAGCTAATGATCTAACAGACCTGTTAGCTAAAATAAATGATACCACAGTCAACTTGACTTCCGGGTATATTGTACGGATTGATCTACACGAGCTGAACGCTGTAAGATACAAGCCCTCACCGAGACAAGCCTTGGTCCACGCATTATCGGATCCTCTAATGTCCGGGTTACTGCTTTCCCTGGGAGTAATGATAATTGTTTTCGCAGTACTCTCAGGGCATGCTGCTTTCCTAGGTTTAGGAGCTTTGCTTGTTCTCCTAGGCCTTGTAGGATCAGGTTATAGTGTAAATACTACAGTGCTATTATTATTGATGATAGGAGCAGTGTTACTAGTCATAGAATTGTATACACCAGGATTCGGACTAATAGGAGGGACAGGCATAGTAATGCTTACACTAGGCTTAATATTGATTCCGACTTCAGGGAATATAAGCATATCAAAATCGTATGCTAACCAATTACTATACGGTATATATGCACTTGGAATAGGTCTAGGAGCATTCTTTGCATTTATAATTTATAAACTCTTTAAGATACGGCGTAAGCCTTCATTTGAATGGAAACTAGAAGGTGAATCTGGGAAAGCCGTTACAGACATAGAGCCAGGGAAAGAAGGTTTTGTTCTTATTGGAGGCGAGTATTGGAAGGCTATTAGTAATGAACCGATTCAGAAGGGGGAGGAGGTAATTGTTACTGGTCACAAGGGCTTACTTCTAATGGTTCATAGAAGGGAAGATAAAGAATAGTTCTTACGGTTTATTAATCAATACTTATTCTCGAATAGGATTCTCCTAAGCTCTCTTAGTTCATCGTATAAATCGTCGATTTTTTCCTGGATTCTAAGGTGAATACCTTGATGCTTCATATTTTCATCTGATCTGAACATAGTATACAGATCTGCTTCTAGGGACTCGATATCTGTGAAGATTTTGTCGACAAGGAAAAGAGGATCGCTTGTTTTATTTTTCAACAATCTCAGACCCCACAATATAATCCATTGAATCCTTTAACGCTGTATAGATATTTACAATACTCTCTGAAACTCTTTTCTTTATCTCCTCCTGCTCCTCCATATCTTCCAGGTCGAAAGTACTATAAGATGAGAAACTTTCCCTCACAACTAGTATTGATATGCTTCGTAAACTTCTCAGGTAGCCATAAGTGTAGAAAATACTGGTGTCTTTATCTATAGCACAGAGTCTAGGTGCTTTGATTAACGAGGAAATCCTTCCACCTTTGATGTTAATATGTTTCCCTATATATCCCAGTGAAAGAGCTATACATCCCACAGCCTTGTTACCACGCTTCTCCTCGCCTGGTTGGAGCAGCCTACTCATTAAGCTTCTCTTTACTTTAAAATAGAGGTCAAAGTCAGGTATAGCTGGTAGTTTGGGGTCAACTATATTATCCGAAATGAAATCTTCCCTAACTGCAGCTCTCGCTATAACTATGTTCCCTGGTGACAGCTCCTTTGTTATACTATAAGCTGTGCCTAGCTTGAAGGCAATCCTAACGCCAGCCGTTGTAAGATCGCTTAACAAACTTAATGAGAGGCTTGGTATAGATGGATAGTAGATCAAAGCTGCCTCAGCGTTTTCCCCGATTCTGACTATAATTCCCGTTATCCCGTACTCCCCATTAAACGAGTCCAGTATGCTTTTGGATTCTAAGCTACTAATTTGTTCGAAAGCTTCTTTAGAGTCGGTGAGAAAGGCTATGCTAGGCATACTTCTCGGGATTCCTGTTTCCTTGAATGTCGAGTAAAATCTACTCATTATCTTACGACCCCGTTTATCTATTCACGTGTCCTACACTGTTGTTTATATGTTGTACCCAGTATAATAAACTGCGAAGGGGGTCAAACCTTATATTTCAATCGTGACCCCCCTATAAAAAGGGGGGTCACTATGAACAGGCAAGAATTGCTACGTGAAGAAGTAGCGGGCCTCAGAGTCGTAGGGAAGCATATCTATGGGAATCTTATTGACTGTATGAACGAGGACCTCCTTTCAGATGCAGACGAGCTTAAGAGGATTGTCATAGAAGCGGCTGAAATCGGTAGAATGACTTTGCTAGATGCGAAGGCTTGGAAAATAGGTTTAGGCGTATCTATTGTAGCGATTATCCTTGAGAGTCATATAACGGTTCATACGTGGCCAGAATATAGATATGCTACTGTTGACGTTTATTCGTGCGGGCCCCGTACAGATCCACAGAAAGCTTTCGAGTATATAGTCTCCGCGTTGAGACCTAGAAGAGTTGAGATAGGAAAAGCCTCAAGGTCGCTGGAATAGGTACAGGGGGGGTAGCGCCCCTCCTTTTCTACTCCAACTAGTTTCGTTTATATCAAACCGAAAAACCTTTTTATTAATAGTATGGCAATTATGGCAGTTATTCCTATCCCGGTGAACCTAGCAAATCCGGAAATTAAGCGTTCCTCACTAATCTTACTCAAGTATATTCCTAGGAAACCGATAATAGCTAATCCGACGCCTAGGGACATGATGAATGCGTGTCCCACAGATAATTTAAGAACACCTGCCAAAACGAATGGGAGAGAAACTAATATAGGGAATAGAGTTGCTCCAAAACCACTCCAGAGAGCAACATATATAGGAATGTATTTCGCTGCTTTATAGTATATGCTATCTTTGTCTAATTGACGAGCTATATGCACTTGAATCCTCTTTAACTCTCTTTCCCTCTCAGCTTTTTCTGAGAGATAAACCCCTATCGTGGCACTGAATAGGCCCATTGCTATAGCCGCACCTATTATTCCTAGAGCTAGTAATTTCGGGTCTGTTTTAGCTGAGTATCCACCTGCTGCTACTCCTAAAGAGGTTAAAAGAGAGTCAAACGCGTTTGTGATGAACATTCTACGGGCTATTGAAGACACTTCACCGTTTTTATCAACGGCTCTAACTACATCAATGAACTCCATCCTATTTACAACCCACATACCAGCATACAGGGGAGAGTCTCAGAATTATTAGTGTTTCTCTCCTAGCTGTCCTTTCCTTCTGTTATCTTATAAGCTGTTGCTTCTACTTCCAGTTCAACGCCCAGGGGGAGATTAGAGACTTCAACGACTACCCTAGAGGGAGGGGGGTTCTTACCTATTATTTCTGAGTACACTTTATTGAATTCATTGAACTTCGAAATGTTTCTGAGGAATACTCTTACTTTGAGAAGTGTATCTACATCGCCACCAGCTGCTCTCACTATATTCACCAGGTTATTAAGGGCTTGCCTGGATTTCGCTGAAAAATCGCCTTCTACAACCTTCCCGGTTTTCGGATCAATGGGGATTTGGCCGGAAACGAATATTAGATCTTTAAACACAACAGCCTGACTATAAGGCCCAACTGGCTCTGGAGCTTCCCGCGTATAAACAATTTCCTTCAATTCTATCATACACCATTTGTTTTCATCGAAATAATGGTGGGCCCGCGGGGATTCGAACCCCGGACCACCCGGTTATGATTCCCGGAAGAGGGCAATCCACCACCCTTCTGCCGGGCGCTCTACCTAGCTGAGCTACGGGCCCTACGCCGGTTTCAGATTAATATGGTATGAAGTTTTTAAGAGTTACTTCCAGGACGATAAGTACTTCGTTTGCTCTTCAGTTAACGTATCTATTTCGATACCCATACTCACTAGTTTCCTAGAAGCTATCTCCCGGTCTATCTCTAGTGGCGGGTTATAGACTTTCCTCTCTAGTTTACCTCGGTTCCTAGTTAGATAGATAGCGGCAAGTGCTTGGTTAGCGAAGCTCATATCCATTACCTCACTCGGATGTCCCTCTGCGGCTACAAGATTCACTAGGCGGCCTTCTGCCAGCAGATATATTTTTTTCCCGCTCTCAAGCGTGTACTCAGTAAGGTTTTCCCTGATAACTCGTTTTGAAGAGGCTTTAGCTTCAAGGGTTTCAACGTCTATTTCTACATTGAAATGTCCTGCATTAGCTAGAATTGCACCGTTCTTCATTTTAAGGACGTCTTCATAGCTAATGACGTCCTTGTCACCGGTAGCTGTAATAAATATATCACCTATCTCCACAGCTTTATGTATACTCATTACCGTATAGCCATCCATTACAGCTTCTAATGCCCTAATGGGATCGACTTCGGTTACAATGACGTTACCACCCATTCCACGCATTCTCATAGCAATACCGCGGCCTACCCAACCATAGCCTGCTACGACAATTTTCTTACCAGCTATCAATACGTTAGTTGAACGTAGAACACCATCTACAGTACTCTGGCCAGTACCGTATCGATTGTCGAACAAGTGTTTTGTATATGCATTATTTACAGCTATAACAGGATACATTAACTTACCTTCTTTCTCAAGGGCTTTCAAGCGTATGACTCCTGTTGTAGTCTCTTCGGTTCCTCCAATTACTTTAGCAGCCATTTCCATATGTTTACCGTGTAGCATAGCATGAAGATCTGCACCGTCATCTATCACAATATCCGGCTCGGATAAAACCACTTCTTCTATGCAACCAAAATACTCACTAGAGGTTTGACCCCTCCATGCACAGATATTTATTCCTTCGGAATACAGAGCCGCAGCAATATCATCTTGAGTTGACAGAGGATTGCTGCCGGCTAGATAAACATTGGCTCCTAGAGTTTTTAGCGTTCTAATCAGGACACCTGTTTCCTTTGTCACGTGAAGAACAGCGCCAATCCTAATGCCATTTAGAGGTTTAGCAGCATCGTACTCCTTTCTGAGACCAAGTGTTACAGGCATCAATCTCTCCGCCCATTCCAGAGTAAGTTTACCTTTCTCAGCTAACCCCGGGTTCTTAATCCTTGACTCCAAAGCATACACCTCTATTAGCTATCCATAAACACTGGTGTATTAACACTATAAAATACTTCAATACAGTTATCCTCATACTCACAAAGTTAAAATCGTCATATAACCTATTACATTCCTAGGCAGGTGGGCTGAATGGCTCGACGGAAAAGAAGAAAAATAATCAAACCAAAACCTCTGAGTATGCCAAAGGTGTACCAATGCCCCAGGTGCGGGGCTGAGACCCTGTCTATACAGTTCAAGAAAATCAAAGGCGAGTCCTTCCATAAATTAGCTATAGTCAAATGTGGTACATGTAAACTCTATCTAGAACTAACTGTTCCACAAGTATTTACGGAAATAGACGTCTATGGAAAAGTGATTGACCTAGCAAATGAAGGAAGACTAGAGGAGATGATAGGTGAGCATACTCTCGGCTCTGAAGAAGAGTAAACCAGTTCACCTAACCTTAATCGACCCGGGATCGTCTTCAATAGGTGAGGCACTAAGAATAGCTCAAGTAGCATATGACGCCGGGACAGACGCCTTTCTAATAGGTGGCTCGACGAATGTCATTAATCAGAATCTAGATGCTATAGCTGAGGGGATAAAGAAAAACACAGACAAGCCTGTAATACTTTTTCCAGGAAACATTAATGGGTTAACGTCATATGCAGACGCTGTCTTTTACCTTATTCTAATGAACTCTGTTGACCCGTACTACATTACAGGTGCTCATGTGCAAGCCGCACCTATACTCCTGCGCATGAAGCTGGAAGTGATACCTACACCGTATATTATCATAGGATACGGCGGAACAGTCGGTCATATAGGAAAAGCCTTGCCGGTGCCTAACGATAAACCTGGACTAATAGCGAGCTATGCACTAGCGGGTGGATTCATGGGAGCGGGGGCTATCTACTTGGAAGCTGGCTCTGGAGCACCATTCACAGTTAACCTTGAGGGGGTTAAACTATCACGTATGTTACTAGATGAAGCAGGGTTAGACCCCTTACTTATAGTAGGAGGAGGCATTAAGAACGAGTCGAGTGCCCGTGAGCTAATTGGTTCAGGTGCTGATGCTATTGTGACTGGTACATTAGCAGAAGAGGACCCTGAAAAATTGAAGGAAATTATTAGAAGTATAAAGGAATAGTCTAGGTTTTACTGCAAATAATCACTGTGCAGCAGTAACTTTTTTCCTCTCAGGCTTTTCCACTTTAAATGCCCCTGCTTCTCTGACAATTTCCCTAAGTATATCGTTTTTAGATACTACGCCAATCACTTTACCATCAACGTCTCGGACAGGTATTCCATCTAAGTTTAATTCTTTCATCTTCCTAAACGCCTCGATCAATGTTTCATTTGAGGCTACATATTCCTCTGCTTTAGATGCTGCATCTATGGCTGTTAAAGGAAGAACCTTCACGTATCTTCCAAGCTTTGCTGATCCCTTTACTAGCTTCCTAACCCAAATAAGCCTCCTGCTTTTCCTAGCGTTTATATGATCCTCATATGCGACGAAAGGTAACCTGTTCGCACTAACTACTCCATAAATTCTATCTCTATCCGCTACGGTAATAGCGTCTAGTTGGAATGTTCTCATTTTGCTTATCACATGGGCTAAAGAATGATGGGGGTGTACTATACCTATTCTTGCCGGAGTTATCACGTTTTCCACGAGTATTTTATGACCTCTTTGTTCAACGAATTTCTCTACGATAATGTCTTTTGTAATAAAGCCTAGAAGGTTCCTGTTTTCATCCTCAACTAGTGCCACATCGGAATTATTGGCTAGAAGTTTTAGTGCTATATTCTCCAGCGGCTCGTCTGGTCTCACTTTAGGCGGATTCTTAGTCATCACATAGTCTATGAATAATCTATCATAAATCCTTCTTCTCCAAATTTGTCCCCTCAAGGAAATAGCTTTCAACATATTCCATTTAGTCACTATTCCCACAATTTTACCTGAGTCATCAAGTACTGCTATATAGTTCACGCGATGCCTTAGCATAAGTTTTCTAGCATGTTCCACGGTGTCATTAATAGACATGGCAGGAAGCTCTGGAATTACTAGTTCTTTAGCAGTAATTCTTGGCGGTGCACCTAAAGGTTCTTTTCTCACAAGGACTTGTTGTAACATTGATTCTGCCTTGACAAAAGTAATTCTTTCAATCTCAGGAACAGGTTTCACGGCAATCCTGGGTTTGACTTTAACAGCTCCAGGCTTCGCCCCTTCTATATATGCCCTCACCACATCTTCCTGTGTAACTACACCAATAACTTTGCCTTCATCATCTATTACCGGTATAACTGAGAAATCGTTTTCTACCATAGTCTTCACTATATATTCTATTGGAGTATCTAGCGTTGCCACTACAACGCCTCTAGTCATTAAAGTCTTTGCCCTAGCAGGGGTTACTATTTCGCTCCCTCCTTCTCTGCGGAATCTCCATCTACCAGAATCCATCAAGTCCTTCGCTGTTATTATACCAACGGGAATAGGGTCTTTTTCAGATCTAACCACTATCACTGCAGGATGCTTTTTGAGTACCAGTCCGCTCCAGACTTTTGTAACTCTGGTGTCAGGTTCAACAATCATTTCCCTAATACAGTCTTTGGTCATTATCTCTGATACTGTAACAGCTTTAGGCCTATATCCTTTCTCAATAAATTTTTCCAGGATCTCTCTAAATGTAACAACTCCTATTACGTTATTAGAAACAGAATCGTCGACTACGACAGCTTCCCAAACATTTTGCGATATCATCTTATCATATGCTTTCTCAAGAGGGGTTTCTGGAGTAACTATAGGGTAATCTCTAGCAAGGTCGAGGGCCCGTAAACTCGACTTATTACTCGTCACTATGGCGGCTTCTCGTCTCGTTAGAAAACCCTTGAACTTCCCTTCCTCATCGACTATGACAACTATTCTTTCTCCATGCTTTCTCAACAAAGCCCTAGCCTTCGTTAAAGGCTCGTCTTTACCGATAACAGCCCGCGGTTCTCTTATGTAGTCTGATATCATCAATCTCTCCACCTCCTACTTTAATACTATCAATTTCCGATTGCTATAAATAATAATACACGTATAGAGCTTTGCTAAATAAAAATATAGACTCCGATATAGAGAATTAATTACAGTAGAATAGTGAATGTACCTAGAAGAATTGCCAGAACCAAAAATCTGCAACAAAACATTGTAAAAGAGGTGGAGGAAATGGCGGATAGGAAGAAAAACGGTTTAGTGTGCCCAAGATGTGGCTCAATAATGAATTATCAAATAGAGGTAGAACTCAGACATGACGGTACGAGAGTGGTATATAGATATTACCGTTGTCCGGTATGTAGGTATAAAATAACCGACTCTGTCGTGACAATAAGGAGGATTAACGGGAAAATAGTAACCGAGGCAAAGAACAGCAATATACCAACTCTAATCGAGTCATATTCGATAAATAAAACACGGTATCTATCAGTCTAAACAATATTTTTCTTTGAAAGCTTCCTCGGCATCTATATCCACTAAATTTGCAATAGAAAGAGTCCAAGCAGTAACATCAGCGATTTCTTCACGGATATCTTTATAGGAACCTTTAAGCAGAGCCTCACCTAGCTCTCCAACTTCCTCTACAAGCCAAGTAAACGATTTAAAAACACCTCTCAACGAGTCTTTCTCGAAGTACTTATCCTTAATAAATTTCTGTGCTTCCCTAATCTCCATAATTATATCCCCCGAGATAACTTCTATATTATGTTGTAATTGCTTAAAAACTGTGGATGGAAAATAACTAGATAATGGTGGCTCAAAGTGCCGGCCAAGAAAAAGGGGAAGTCGAAGTCTAAAAAAATGTCAGGGCCTATGACGGGAGCCGGACTGATATCTTTCTACGAGGAATACGAAGGACAAGTAAAAATGAGCCCGACGTCTCTTGTTCTACTATCAATAGGTTTCACTGTAATAGTATTAATAGCCAGAGCCCTCTTCTAAACCAGTTTTTCCCTGGCTAGCTCAGCTGCTTTAACCATATTCTGTAATTTTGCTACAGCTATTTCCCTTGGTAACCGTTTTAACCCACAGTCAGGATCAACATAGATCTTATCTGGGCCAAGCAAACCCGTCTTAACTAATTTTTCAATATCGTTATAAATTTCTTGAACATCCTCTACTCTAGTCGAGTGGACGTCAATTACCCCGTAACCTAATTCCTTGTTGAACCCGTACTCCACTAGGTACGGTAGAAGTCTTAAGTTACTGTTCTTGAACTCAAAATCAAACTGGTCTATTGGGAAGTCAAGAAGGTACTCGAGTATTCTTTCTATTTTACCGAAGCATATATGTACTATTTTCTTCGCATGAATGCCGTCGAATATTATGTGTAATGCTTCGTTCACAACATCTACTTCCTCTTTTAACGGTCTCGTCGATAATGCGGGCTCGTCTATTTGGACGTAATTGGCGCCTTTCTTCACAAACTCCTCAACTTCTCTGCGGATAACTTTAGCTAGTGCGATCACTAATTCTCTTCTATCTCCGTAGTATAAATCAAAACTCCAGTCCGCCATGGTGTACGGACCAGTGAGTATCGCCTTGACAGGCCTTCCATTAGATATTGAAGAAGCATACGCCCAGTCCATAACTGCCATCGGCTTCAAATATTTTATTTCTCCTACTACAACAGGTTTTCTAAAGTATACATTGTCAAATATCCTAACCCATTCACCCCCCCTATAGCCTTCTAATCTCTCAGCGAAGTACGCAACCATATCTTCTCTGGCTTGCTCTCCATCACTTAGAATATCCACTCCAGCTTGTAAATAGTCATCTATAACTACCTTAATGGAAGGCTTCACTAGTTCATGGAAATCCTCTTCGCCTATTACTTCTCTCTTCCTCCTCCTGATCAAGTCTTCTGCAGGAGGGATTTTAGGGTAGCTACCGACGATCGTTGTAGGGAAATATCGTGGTACTTTGTACATTTTAATCAACCTCCTCTTTTATTCTATTAGAATAGTATGACAAGACCCCGGTCTTCCTGACAGCATATTCGTAGGGAATTAGGTCTAGCCAGGTACTTGTAGTTAAGTGAAGTAAGCTTAAATCACCCTCATATTCTTCAAGCACTTTGCTAACACTTGTTTTAACCTTAGTATAATCATCCTCGTATATGTCTCTCGCTTCAATAACTCCTAGGCCGAGCTTTCTATTTTTGACGCCATATTCCTTGATTAGAGTACTAATTTTCTTACAGTCAACGCCGTCAAGGGTAACGAAGTCGAGTCCTTTAACGTCAAGAAGCTCCGCATATGCGTCTTCAAGAACGCATCCAAAGTAAACAGATACTCTCACAGAAGTATCCAGGCCTGGTAACAGTGATCCATATATTTCTTCTAGGTGTGACCTAATCCTATCATATAACTCCTTATCTGTTAGCGCAGGCTCGTCTATCTGGATAATAATATCGTTCCCACTTAACCCTCTGAGCTCACTGTTTAGGGCTTCAGCAATTTTAACCGCTAACCAAACATCATCTTTACCCGTTTCATTCTTGGATAGAGCAGCAAATGTAGCAGGGCCGGGAATCACTGCCTTATACAGGGAACTCCCAATGTAATCCTTGATCATATTGAACTTAGTTGAAAGAGTATGATTCATAGGCTCAGGTGCTTCACGGAATACAGGTATCCTGTAAAAGAAATTATTGTCAAAGTATCTCAATAGACCGGAGAGATAAACTCCTCTCCAAGAGTTAACGAACGGTCTTAATATATCATGCCATTCAAGCATACCGTCGACTATACACTCACAACCAAGTGCCCTTTGCACGCCAGCGAGGAAAATAGATTCACCCATTAATGCATTATAGAACTCATTACTACTAAGCCTCCCTTCTTCATAATCCCTAACTAGATGTCTTACCCTCCTATTTCTAGGATAGCCGCCGAGAACAGAGCAAGAAACATCTACCAAACAACTCACCCACGCGTCACTAGTCTCTTAGTCTAAGATAAAATTCTTTAAACCCGTTAAATCCGATACCAAACAATGGATGCGGCGGTCGTCTAGCCTGGACTAGGACACCGGCCTGCCACGCCGGGGGTCCCGGGTTCAAATCCCGGCCGCCGCACCAAGCTAATGGTTCAACATAATACAATGTTTATAGTATAGATAATTCAGCATACTTGGCTTCTTCCCTAAATGGAGTTTCTTAAATGTTTACTTGAGAAATGTCTTTGATTAGAACCTGTATAGGTAAAGAGGAAGGGTTTTAATTGTTTTTGTTTGTTATAACTTTACCGCCCACAGACTCTATTTTCTTGACAGCGAGTTCTGTTGCTTCTTTGGCAGTTATTATTAGTTTTTTAGTGACTTTTCCTTTGCCACCAAGTTTGTGTACGCCAAGTTCCTCAAGGTTTATCTTGTAGTGGTCTTCGTCTTTCTTGGCCAGTCCCTGTTTTACTAGGAATTCTGCATTCTCATCCAATTCGCTTACATTGATTATTTTGACCTTATAGTCTCTTATGAAAGGTTTATTGAAGCCGTGTTTACCGAACCATGTGGGTGCATGCTTTATAGTCCACATCCATCTGTGTTTATGCATTCCAGCAGCACCGTGTCCTCCATGGGATCCAGGGCCTCTGTGTTGGCCTACTCTACCCCAACTCATTGACCTTGTTCTTCCCCTCATTTTTCTGACCTTCCTTCTTTTACGTACAACCATGTTAATTCACCTCTAGATCATTCTTTTCACTAGGTCGTTTATGTCCGGACCCCGATAACCTAGTTCTCCTTCATCATGGTAGTGTCTTTTTATAGATTTGTTAAACCCTTTGCGTGGGGGGTGTAGCCTAAAGAACGGTTTAACGCCTTTCTTCTCAAGCTTATGGTAGTGAATTTCTCCATTTAGCAATTTATCGGCAAGTTTTTCTATCCCATTGAGGCCTAAGTTTTCTTTTACCCAATCATCAGTTAGAGGCTTATCTCCAACTAATCTGCCTCTTTTTTCTAGTAGTTGGATTAATGTTTCTTTGTTAATTTCTCCGTAGGTAGTCCAGTATTCAACCTTTCTTAACATGTCTCTAAGACCATTGAGGCTTGTGTGATATAGTGTTGCAGCAAACTTTCTTCTCAGCCTAAGAAGGTCAAGTGTATACTTAACGTCTGGATATAAGTCTGCCGTCCCCCTGATTCGGATAATTAGGAAAAGTTTTTGGTCGCTATCCATAATGGTTCACCTTCTTTACATCTTTGAAGCTTTCAGCCAATCTACTGGTGTCACGAAATAGTAAGTATTCCTTAATGCATTGTACGTCGCTCGAGCAAAATTGTACGTTGTCCTTGTTTCCCCCCTAGTTTGGCTCCAAACGTCTTTTATACCTGCTAGCCTTAGCACCACTTTTGCTGCATCACCTATGACAAGCCCTGTACCCTTCGGAGCGGGTTTCAATACCACTTCTACACTCCCGCTCTTCCCTCTCGCAGTATACGGCACGGAGTGGGCTTCTCCACAGGTACACTCCCAGCTTCCACATCCTCTTCTAACAGGCGTTATGTTCAACTTCGCATTTACTATGGCTTTTTCTATGGCCTGACGTAACTGCCTTGCTTTTCCTTTACCTATGCCTACGAATCCATTCTCGTTTCCTACAACAACTGTTGCTCTAAACTTGGTGACTCTACCGGCGTCCGTCATTTTCTGGACTATTCTAACGTCTAGTACCTCATGCTTCAAACCAGGGAGTAATACGTCCACTATTTCAGGCTCTAAGATGGGCATGTTTCTCGCAAATATTTCCTCTATGTTAGTTATCATACCTTCCTTTACCATTTTCCCTACTCTGGTTCTAGGTTCCCAGGATCCTTCTACCTGTATACTCAAGCTTCAACAACCTCCTCCCGATTAGATATAACGTCCTTATATTCCTCCTTTATCTTAGACAATACTTCCTCGAAATGAGAAGCTAGGTCTTCTGGCGAGAGACCATTCCTGAGGTACTGTGAGAACAAGCGTTCGTATTTCTCTGGGTGCTCTCCTTTAAGGGTTGAAGTGTATCTAGCTATATGTTCGCCCTTTATTCTATCATCTCCAGGTATCATCTCCTCACTATGGGGAATGCTTAATCCCGCGTCAATCGCTCCTTTAAGGGCTGCGAAAACCTTACCACCTGGAACCGTGGTCACGAAACCTATATCAAGTACAGCTTCCTTCACTCCTTCCTTCAAAGCCCTTAGTCCTGCTAGAAAACCTGTTAGATAAGCGGCAGGAGTATTTGATGCCCCACCTTTCCATCCATATTTTTTAACTAGCTCTCTGCTGTGAGCAGCAGCTATTGTTTCATCTCCTTCTGGCTTCGCTTTTATAATTTGGATGCTGACGTACTTTAAGGAAGGCCTAACCACTAGCCGTGTTTTCCTCGACATAACAACTATGTAACGTTTCCTGTAGTTCGTCTTTCCTTCCCTCCTCCTTCTCCTCGGCACCTTGTATCTAGGACCTCTACCCATGAAAATACACCTCTACTCCTCTTGTAATATACCGTGGTCATGCATGTACCTCTTGAGACTGCTTAGGTTACTGAACATTCCTCCTTTCGCTAGTCTATAAAGTCTTCTGTATGTTTTCCTATCTATTACTTCCTTGTCTCTGAGGTACCTCAAGTATCGCCTCATTTTCCTGATCCTACTAATCCAATCCTCCTTGGGATCTAAACGTGCGCTCTTAACACCTTTCCTCTTACCATAACCTCTTCTATGACCTTTCCTCCTCTTCTCCCTCCTCTCAAGCCACCCACTATGGCTATTACCTTTCTTCGGTTTCACACTTATGAGTCCTTGCCTCATAAGCCCCCTTATATCTTCCCTGGTTATTGCGTCTGCAATATCGTCGGACATATCCGGGTCTGGATTAATCCAAACCCTCGACCCTCCCACTCCTAAGACTTCAGCAGCAAGCCTTTTCTGCAACCTATAATTCATCACATCATCCCTCCATTCACTATTCTAATACCTCGTTCACGAGCGGCTTCAATAATTTTACTCTTCAACCTCAATCCAACAGAAGAAGCAATATAAACTATATCGCGTTCTGGGTTAACGGTTTCCAAATCCCTGAGCGATTTAACTATCACAGGTTTTAACCCTGATGGATGTAGCCCCCGTATATCCTTGGGACTACTGTAACCTATCTTCACAATAGGCGGATATCCTTTAAGCTGTAGCCTCATTTTACTATCTATTCCTTTAGGCTTCCTCCACGATTCCTTCCTTCCCAGCTTCCAAAACCTCCATGAAAGGTATCGTACGAATTCTATCTTCCTTTTCCTATACCTATAGATTCTATTCCTGACTTTACTCAGGTTCCCACTACTCATTCTTCAATCACCTTCTTTTTGTAAATGTAAACTCCATCCATGAACTTTCTCCTATCGAATCCCTTTACCTTGGTTGCTAATTCAATGTTTGCAGCGGTCTGACCGACAGCTTCGACATCTATTCCTTCTACAATAACATCCTCTCCTTTTACTGAAACTTTCACACCAGGCATTACCCTTGCAATTCTAGGAGACCTTTCACCTAGGAAGTTGTTAATGAGCACCTTATCGTCTTCAACTTTCACTGTAATAGGGAAGTGAGAGAATATTATTTTCAAATAGTACTTATAGCCTTTTGTCACCCCAATAAACATGTTCCTTATATGGGCTATTACCGTTCCAATCTTAGCTCTATCCCTGGCGTTCGCGAAATATGCTTCTGCAACAATCTTATCACCCTCTTTCCTTAATATCAAAGGCTTTAGATGACTGAAGTCTCTCTCCAGCTTACCCTTAGGCCCTTCAACAGCAACTTTCAGGCCTTCAATTTCAACATTAACCTTGTCAGGGATTTCCACTTCCCTTCTTACATGAACATCTTTCACCATAGGGTCATCACCTCTTAATACACGTATGCTAGTAGAATACCACCAGTCTTCTTTTCTATCGCTTCCTTGTGGCTCATAACTCCATGAGGAGTAGATATTATGAGGACGCCTATGTCTCTGCTTGGAAGGAATTTCTGTAGTTCCACAGGCATTTTCCGGAGATTCTTGTAGCTTACAGAAATTCTAGGTTTTATTACACCAGTTTTATTGATCCTTCCCAGTAGTTGAACTTTGAATTTACCCCACCTACCATCATCAATGTATTCGAATTCACCAATGTATCCTTCCCTTTGCATGACCTTCAATACTGAAGCTATCAGCTTTGACGAAGGCATTATTATGACTTCTTTCTTGTTCCTAACAGATGCATTGTATATCGATGTTAAGGCATTTGCTAGTGTATCAAGCATTACCATTTCATTCACCTTAACTGTACTTCTTAAATCCTAGGGAAGGAGCTAATTCCCTGAAGCATTGCCTGCAAAGGTAAATGCCGTATTTCTGTATAACAGCGTCTCTTGTACCGCACCTCATACATTTCTGAGCTCCACGACCCATGATTTTAGGCTTAGGAGGCCTATACTTACCCATATACCAACACCCCTCAAATCCATTGTACATTAAGCGTCTCGGAGAGTAAAACCATTGTTTCCTCCGGTTTCACTCTATGACGTAGTGAAATGTGTCTTTTCCTATTCCTTTTTCTCCTGGTAATTCTATATCCGGCTTTTTCTATAGTTATAATCACATCCATACCTATTATACCCAGTTCAGGATCATATTTAACTCCAGGCAAAGAGATATGCTCTTCTATACCAAACGAAATATTCCCATGCTTATCAATACTTGAAGCTTTGAGCTTCCTAGTTACTGCCTCAAGAGCTTTGTCCAAGAAGTTAATGGCCTTATCTTTCCTCAGGGTCACCATTACAGCTATACTTTCGCCTTTCCTGACTCCAAACGCTCTTATAGTTCTCTTGGCTTTCCTGTAAACAGGTTTCTGGCCAGTATATGATTCGAGGAATTTAGCTACTCTCTGGAGGCGCTCTCCACCATACCCTAGACTGACGTTTACCGTAACCTTGGAAATCTTAGGCTTCTGCATAGGGCTTTTTCTCCACGTTTCTAGCACTTGGCTATATATCTCCGTTGATAAAACACCGCTCACTTCCACGCATCCTCCGGTAGGCTTATTTCAGGGTTTTCTTTACCAACCACGAAAATGTGATCCATACTAGTCTGGAATTTCCTTCCATGTACGTCTTCAATAGTAACTACTCCACGGTAAAGCCTCATACCTCTTTTATATTCAACTATTCTACCTACTCTACCAACATTCCTTCCTCCTATTACTATTGCAATTGAATTAACTTCAAATGGATAATAGCTAAGTATCTCCTGTTCAGGAAGGCTTATCTTTAGAGTTCCTAGAGTCTTAAATACGTCTTCAACAGGGTTCCGTGGATCTTGAACCTTTACGACAAGATTCCTCCCGTCATGGAGGTTTAATTGAATATGACCCCCCTTTACCGTAGCCTTGTTCCTTATAAATGACAACTTATACTTGCTCTCTTCCTTACTTATCGGTTGAAGAGCAAAGAACTTGACGGGATAGGGGATAAGTCTATATGACTCGTCTGTATCTACTATTCTTATTACATCCATAAACCCTACAGGATACTTATAGTCTTTTCTGATCTTCCCATCCACTTCTATATGGCCTTCAGAAATAATCTTCCTAGCCTCTCTGGAAGTATCAGCTAGACCAAGCACGTTCCGAACTATAATCAGGAGTGGGAGACCCGTGTGTGAGGAATGAGGGCCCGGTCTCGGTTTGACGGACCATTTATATTTTTTCCTAAGTATAGGCCAAAACGCGGGCGTATTAAGTGCTTTCAACCTCCTCTGTCCACCCATTCTAGCCATTCTATCTACACCTCTCCATACAACCTAATCCGTTCTGGTATTATATAGTTACTCTTCGGTATGCCCTCTTCTCTCAAGTATGGATCTTCTCTTTTCATCGTCCAAGTTCAGCTTGATTATCATCACATTGGATGGGTGAATAGGAGCGAATACCTGGTCCCCGCTAGCTTTCTTTCTAGTGACACCGTCTATGTTTAGGATATACGAGGAGAGATTAACTTTAACAACGTTTCCTTCTACTCCTTTGAACTCGCCTCTCAACACTCTTACTCTATCACCTTTATGTACAGGGAGATTTCTAACACCGAACTTCTCCCTTAGCTCCCTAGACAGGACGGCTGTCACTTGTTTCTGCCTTAAGTGAAAAGGAGCATTATACAATGCTTTCCTCTGTTTCCTTGGCTGCCTACTCTTTGTTAGTCTAGCCATTTCATATCCCCCCTAAATTATGAGTGTAGCTAGGTTAGCTATTCTCGGGAACCTTTCAGCTGCCTCCTTAGCTATGGGTCCTCGTATTTCTGAACCTCTAGGGGTTCCATCAGGGTTTACTATAACAACAGCGTTGTCCTCAAACGATATCCATGTTCCATCTGACCTTCTAAAGGGCCGCTTTTGGCGTACTATAACAGCATGGACTATTTGCCTCCTCATATTAGGGGTCCCCTTCTTTACTGAGACAACAACTATGTCCCCAACACCTGCGAAGGCGAGTCTCCTAAGTCTTCCCTTATAACCTGGAACTCCTATAATGAGGACTTCTTTAGCACCGCTGTTATCCGCGGTATACACACGGCTTCCCACTTGAAGTCCAGCATTTATTTTTCTCCTGGAAGCTGAAATACTAACCTTTACCTTAGACGGCATTCTAATCCACCCTCCTCTTATGTCCTATTACAACAAATTTAATCGTCTTTGAAATAGGCCTAGTTTCCCCTATCACAACCATGTCCCCTTCCTTAACATCAATACAAGGAGGAAGGTAAGCATGGATTTTCTTAGTTCTCTTCTCGTATCTTTTATACTTTCTCGAGTAGTATAGGTAGCTGTGAGAGACGACGACCATTGTTGGAGTCTTTGTTTTCACAACTTCTCCTGTGAGAACTACTCCTCTAACCTTAATTTCACCATGCCAGGGACAGTAAGGGCTATCACATGTTCTCTTCGGCGGCTCTAATCCAGGTATTCCAACATTTTTAACCAGCTTCCTTACAGGCAACACATACACCTCCTATCTTACCCGCGTCTAAACGCCTCTTTCACCCTATCTTCTGGTCTGTGGTTTATTAGTTCTCCGTTTACTTTAACCCAAGTATTATCGGGTAGTCTAAACATGAATACCCCACTGGCCTTAAATACTTTAACTACCCTACTGTCTTCGCGTTTTATCCACAACATATTCTTTGTCTCCCACCACACACGCCCTTCAATGTTTTCAAGCAACCGGTTGACGTGTTTAACCACTTTCACCGGCAATCCTATAAGCTCGTGTTTCACAATATTTTTACCAGTTATTCTCAATATTTTCACACCTAGACAAAAATATTCTCAATATTATTTCATTATAAGAACGGAGAAGCTAGATGCTCTGTAACTAACCGACCTGTTTTACGTAGGATACGAATTATTGAATAACCCGGTAAAACAGGGTTAACCGTGTTTCTTCAACTCTTCTTCTCTATTAACAGTCAGTATGCGAGCTATGTCTCTTTTGATAACTTTTATCCTCCCCGGGCTCTCAACAACTCCTCCTCTAACCTTTCCTTCAAGGTTAATCAGCTCTTGGCGGAGTTCTTCTAGTTTTTTAGTTCTCTCTTCTCGTGTCATATTCCTGATTTCACTAATCTTCACGGCTAACCACCTCTTCTCCTAAGGCTCTTCAGTTTTTTCACCCGTGATTTCCTCCTCTGCTTCTTCAAGTATTTCCTCGATTTCCTCCTCTGCCTTCCTCTGCTCTCTCAACGAGTTAACGAAATCCGCAACCTCTTTATCGTCTTTGATCCTAACATGATCTCCCAGTGTTCCGGGTCTAACTATAGTTACCTGAACTCCTATGATACCCTTTTTGAGTAAGGCATGGGCTATTGCCCTATCAACTACATAGTCAGTGTGTTCGCCGGTTTTGTATATCTTGCCTGCCCTATATTTCTCGAAACGTGCTCTTTCACTTGTTAGTTTACCGCTTATTACTATCTCCGCACCATACGCTCCTGCCTGCATTATTCTTCTAAGAGATATAAAGGCAACTCTACGGAAGTGATATCCTTTCTCTATATTACTGGCTATTCTAAAAGCATTAACTCTCGCATCGAGGTCTGGGTTTTCTACATTCATAACTGAAACTTGAGGGTTAGGCAAATGGAAAATGTTCTCGAGAACCTGAGTTATCTTCCGGACAGTGGCTCCTCTAGCCCCTATTATCAGTGCTGGCCTTTCAGCAAAAATAGTAACTCGCGTACCTATAGGTGTTTGAACTATGTCAACACCGCTGTACCGTGCTCTTGCGAACTGCTTTGCTAAATACTCATCTATCATTGTTTTTTGCATGGCTTGCTTTATGAAATACCTTTTTATTAGCACCAAAACTATTACACCTCCTCTACGACAACTTCTATGTGGCTACTAACCTTGTTTTTAGGACTCGATCTTCCATATGCCCGAGGCATGTATCGCTTTATAACCATCCCTTTGTGAGCTGCAATATGCTTTATTCTTAATCTCTCAATATCTAAGCCTTTCACGTCAGCGTTGTTCTCAGCATTCCTCAGTAGCTTTAAAACATAGTCAGCCGCTTTTACCGGGTATCTACCAGCAGACCATCCCCATTTTGCTCCTAGACCTCTTTTATGGGCTTGTTTTCCACTATATCTCCTAAAGGGGACTGCCTCTTTCTTCTCTATCACACGTTCAAGGAAATCCATGGCATCGCCCAGAGGTTTACCCCTTATGGTATTCATGACTTCATACATGACTTTCGGATGTACCGGTACATCTTTAAGCACAGCCTTAGCCATATTGGATTCTTCTCTTGTTTTAAAGGAATATTCCCATACGGGCACCGGTACTCACCTCACTTCTGTCCTATATGTAGGCTTGACCTAGTAGCTTTCAAACCGGGTTCTCCGTGCTGGACGATTTTAGTTGAAGGACTGAACTCTCCTAGATAATGCCCAATCATTTCCGGTACAATCCGGACGGGCACGTATTCTTTACCGTTATATACAGCTACTGTGGCCCCAATCATTTCCGGTAGGATTATCATATCCCTTACATGCGTTTTCACTACAACCCTCTTGCCTTGGGCAAGCCTTTGCTTTGCTTTCCTTATCTTTAGAAGTAGCTTGATCTGAGCTTGTGTAAACCCTCTGCGTAGACTCCTACGCTGCCTCGAAGGCAACATATTCACGAACTCGTCCATAGACATATTGATAAGTTCTTCCAACGACTTCCCTCTATAGCTGAATTTCTTCCATTCAACTGGTATCTCTTGCATGCTCAACTATTCCACACCCTTATATCCAACCACTGCTCTAACACCAATATAAGTAAATCCCTTTAAAATTGTTAATCTCCTATGATCAGTGTGATAAGAGCTCCCTATAAAGAATTCGTTTCAATTCTCTAATATTCCCCGGTAAAACCACTCTAGCACCAATATCCGACAGGACAATCGAATTCTTTTTATCATAGTCTCCTACTAGGATGAAAACAATTTTCCTCTGCATTGCCAGAATTTCCCCAACCTTCTTTACGAGCATATATCTACTACTGACATTGTGTTTGAGATCGCTTATGACGATTATTTTCCTATATGACCTGGATAAACCGACCGCTGCTTCCAACACATTGACTAAATCTGTATTGCCCCCAAAAGACAGCTTGTCAAGTATTGAATCAATACTACATTTTTCCCTGCATTTGAATACATGTGATTCCTCTGAGAACACTACGAGGTTCTCGACTAACCTAGAGAATAGTGAAGAATAAAATATGACTTCACCCGAGAACTTTGAAAGGCTACCACTAGTATCCACGACAAGTACTGCACCATGCTTCCTTACATTCCTTCTATAGATCAATGGTCTATTATGGAACCTTGCTAGACGGAAGGAACTCCGCCTTATATCTAAACGTCCTCCACTCCTAGAGTCCGTGTAGATCTTCCTTGATATCTTCTTTTTACCGGCCTTCGCTTCTAAAAGTATTCTGTCCCTGAGAAAAGAAATTAACCTTCGCTTAACACGTTTACCCGCTATGATTCTTGGAATCATGTCGGTTTCAGGATAAAGTAGTCTATACGCCAAACCAATCATCTTGGCATGCACGCTTTCACCTTCAGCTTCAATGTACCTGACTAACCGGGCATATAACGGATAGTCGTCTTCCTCCTTAACCGAGGAGAGCGCCATATCTAGGTATCCTGGATTACCGGTTTCCAGGTATCTTCGTAAATAATGGGAGAAAGATTGTGAGCCCCCCATGCTTCTCGAGTAACCGTTGGACGTTTGGGTGCACTCGTTATGGTTACGAATTGTTCTAGGTTCTATTTGACTTTTAGCCAAACGATTCCTAAGTGATGGCTTTCTTTTCAACAAGTTCCCAATAAGTTGACTGTTAGCTATTCTCGGGTTATTCTCTACTTCCCGTGCCAGCCTCGTGATTTCCCTATTACTGAGTCTATTTATCCTGGAATTCAATTCCCTAACTACCTTACTAACTGTCTCCCAGTCCTTTTTCCTTACCCGTGCAGATAAAATATCCAGCAACCGCTTACTACTTAAAAAGGATAGATACGGGCTTGGGTCACTCTTAACTTCTGCTTCCATCAAAAGATCATCCCTGCCCCAACCGGCCTTTGATTTCCCAATAACCTCCTCCAAAGACGCCTTGTTATCTTTGAACTGTTTCACCAGGCTTTGAGTTTCCTTTTTATCTAACACCCTATGTAAACCTGACTTGGTTTCCTGTATCACACCCAAGCGTTTCAGGAATAAAAAACTCGTAACAGCTTTCCTGTAGTCATGTGCATTATATATGTCTCTCCTTCTAAACCGATCCCCATAATGTAATCCGAGAGTTGATAGGGATTCCTCAATAATCGCTTCCGGATTTACAGCACGTCTTAGTTCCATAGCGGGTCCAGAGCATACGCCTAATGATCTGCAAAGAAGGTTAAGGTCGGTTCCCTCCATTTTTCCTTCAAGGCCGTATAGAATGGAATAAGTCTCTATAAGTCTGGAGAAGGTTATGATCTCTCTTGGGCTTAACTTGCCAATATTCATATACCTCGGTCTGCTAGACACCAATTCAATTACCTGCATCACTTAATGCTTTCTCAACCAGCTCAGTGTCTTCTATTCGTTTAAGCAGAACAGCATATGCGGCTTCAATTGCATCCTCTATCGTAACTTTATCCCTCTCGTATAACTGTGCAATAATTTGGGAAAGCCTCCCCCATTCAACGATATCCGATGTTCCCGGTTTATATAATGCTGGAGAGTTCCTTAGAAACCCTATTACCCTGGACATGAATGATAGAACATCGCTTCCTAGTATAGGCTTACTCAGCTTCCTTATTTCCATAATCCTATCCTCGATTATTGGTGAGGGGTAACTGAACTCTAATCTGACGACTCTTCTAAGAAAGGCATCGCTCAACTCGTTTTGCCCTATATCCTCTGGATTACTAGTGAAGATAACTTGAAAACCTAAACCTTTTGCCCTATAGTATTTTTTTAATTCTGGAATGATTATCCTCCTCTTATCTATAATGTCAAGAACCATGTTCTGGAACTCCTCACTGCTCCTTCTAACCTCGTCAATGAGGATTCCTGTATCTAGTAATAGTGCCGATAACAGGGGGCGTGGAGTGAATGATTCTTCATTAAAACCTAGTTTCATAGCCATCAGTGGATGGAAGTCGCCTAGAACCCTGTATTCATCATAGTTCTCACTACATGGAAGAATAAAAGGCTGTTTTCCAGACCATAGTTCGAGTATGGCGTATCCTATCTCAGTTTTCCCAGTTCCAGGAGGGCCTTCGAAGAGGACGGGCCTCCCATTATAGAATGCAGCGAATGTTAGCGTTACTATTCTCTCATCTACAACAAGCTTGTATTCCTTCTCCAAAATCTTAACTGCTAAATGCGGGTTTCTAATAGGGGTCCTTCGTTCTAATATGTTTCCATAAAGCTCAGCGACTTTCTTTTCAAGGACGTCTTCCACGTCTTATTCATCCCCTATCTTCCAAACCGGATTTAGGTGCTTATCTGAAAAACGGAGGCTATAAACTAGACCCTGTTGTCTGAGGTTTTTGGACAGGGCTAATTTCTTTAACCCACGAGGCTAGAGCACCGTCCACTGACATTCCTTCACAAATATCCCTATAAGGGCATTTAGCGCATTTACGGGGAGTAGGGTTGGGATCAGGGAGGATACCGTATTTCTTAATTAAATACATGTCACTGAGAGCTCTTAGCAGGAGTTCTACCGAGTCAGAGTCCACGTCGAAATTAACTGTCCTGGCTCTATAGTGGAGTTCTATTCTAGCCTTGCCTCTTCTTTTTCTTATAATAATAAAGGCGTATGTCAAAGCTTGCATGTAATCGGATAGCCATGCCCCTTCTCGAGGACCTTTACTGCTTTTATACTCATGTATTACCACTTCCTGTTCACGGACCTCAAAAGCGTCCATTCGTCCTGTTAAGATATAGCCTCCGAACTCTATGGATACAGTTTTTTCAGCCTCTCTGCCTTCTAAAATACTGATGTACCTCTCCAGCACGTGATAGAAGGAGCCTAGGGCCATTCTAATTCTGCGTTTAACTGAGGGCTTTTTTCTGAGATACAACTCGAAAAAATATAGGCGGGGACAGTAGAAGAATGTTTTTATCTCTGTTGGAGTGAAAGCGATCCTCTCTTTCCTCATGATAGCATCCTTCATTATGCTTTTTCAATTATTATTACTACTCTTACTCCATCAATATCCCATTCTTTCCTGTATCCTTCAAACGGTTTATCCGTGATCTCTATCGCTCTGACTTCCCTCATTAGATAGTCCCTGTAAGTATTCAATGCTTTAGAGAGCAGGGGATCATCAGTTATTACTGAAAGCTTGATACTATCTTCTATGCCTAGTCCTTTTTCCTTCCTCATAAACTGAACTCTCCTAACGGTCTCTCTGACTAGTCCTTCTAGTATTTCAGCTTCATCAAGCCTAGAGTCAATAGCCACTAGACCTATTCTAGCTGCTTCCACACTAAGCCATGAAGGATACTCAGCTTTTATCTTTACATGTCTCGGCTCCAAACGTATTTCCTCTCCGCCCAGTTTTACAATATAGAAGCCATTGCTAACCATGCTATTGGCTATTTCCCTGTTTTTTTCGTCTATTACTGCAACTATTTCCCTGCTCTTCTTCTTGAACTCAGGGCCTATCGTGCTGTAGTTGGGCTCTACACTCTTCACCATTTGTGACTCGATGAATCCTTCACTGACAACTTCAAGCTGCTTAGCGTTAACCATCTCTAGAATAATGTGTTTCACCGGGTCCAGTTTACTTGCAATAATAGTGTCTATAGGTGAGAGAAGTATCTTTTTTACAGGTCTTCTGACTTTTATCCCCGCCTTCATCCTAGCTGCCAGTGCAGCCTCTATTATTTCTTTGGCTATATCCATAGATTCCTCTATTTCCTCGTTGATAGATTCATTATCGTATGAAGGAATGCTCTCCAGGTGAACAGATTCATAGCCTTCCCCGGATTTAAACACGAGCTCCTGGTATAGTTTCTCCGTTATGAATGGTATGAAGGGTGCTGCTAGCACGAGCCAGTTCTTTAGTATGTTATAAAGTACAGCGTATGCAGTTCTCTTATCAGCAGTATCTTCTTCCACCCAAACCCTTCTCCTAATTAGCCTGAGATACCACCTGCTCACGTCTTCTATTATAAATTCTCTAATAGCTCTGGCGGCTTCATGGGGCTTCATATCATACATCGCGGCTTCATATCTACGTATCAGTTTATTGAGCCTGGATATTATCCATTTGTCTTCGGTTTTCATATATTCCCGGTATTTCTCTACCGTGTTTTCCACGGGGTCGAATGAATCTAGTGACATATATGTTAAAGCGAAATTGTATACATTCCAAACTATTGAGAGATCCCTCTTTACTTTTTCCATACCGTTCCATGAGAACTTCATGTCTTCCCAGGTGGTAGTCATCATAGCCCACCATCTGAAGACGTCCCTTCCCATTCTGCTGATTACTTCCTGGAACTCGACATAATTTCCTAGTGATTTATGCATTTCAAACCCGTGCTCGTCTAACGTAAATCCATGCACAAGAACCCTATTATAGGGTTTTGAACCGAATGTTATCACTCCACTCCTGAGTAGACTGAAGAACCAACCCCTGATCTGATCGTGCCCTTCCGTTATGAAGTCAACAGGTTTAAGTGACTCCCATAACTCCTTTCTCGCTGGATATCCCAGGCTCGCATAGAATGATATGCCACTATCGAACCAAACGTCGGTAACGTCCTTAACTCTCTCCATTTCCCCCCCGCATTTAGGGCATGTCAGTTTCACACTATCTATCCAGGGCCTATGTAGGTTCTCGGGAACCTCGCCTCCTAACCGTTTTATATCGTCTCTACTACCTATGACTTCTATATGACCGCATTTCTTACATACCCATATAGGTAATGGTATACCCCAAAATCTCTGTCGGCTTATAACCCAGTCTCTAACGTTTTTCAATAGATTAATGAATCTGTTTTTAGCCCATTCAGGCTGCCAGGTTACGGCTTCAGCTTCCCTTATTAGCTTATCTCTAAGCTTGGAAACTCTGATGACCCACTGCTCTGTAGCCCTCAATAATAAGGGGGTTTTACATCTCCAGCATACTGGATACTTGTGTTTTATTCTGGTCTCATACAGGATTGCTCCTTTCTTCTTCAAGTCATCAATAATGTATTCGTTAGCGTCCCTAAAGTATAGGCCAGAGTATTTACCTGCGTCTTCCACTAAATTACCCTGGTCACCAACAAGGGAGATTATAGGTACATCGTTTTTCTTGGCCACCTCAAAGTCGACATCTCCATGTCCGGGCGCCGAGTGCACTAATCCTGTTCCTTCGTGCTCTGTAACTGCTTCGGGTGCGAGTATGATTTTATGGTAGTTCTTTAGAGTCTTCTGAGCAGTAACCTCTTCTTCGAGGGGATGCTCGTACTCTAGGCCTTCCAACTCTATACCTTTAAAAGTCCGGACTACTGTGTAATCCTCTATTCCTGCTTGTTTTAGAATGACCGGTGCTCGTATTTTCGATAGAATTAGGGTTTCGTTACCTGTTTTGATTTCCGCATACTCTATTTCAGGGTGAGCCATTACAAAGGCATTCGCGGGCAAAGTCCATGGTGTAGTGGTCCAGATGACTATGTATGTTTTTTCCTGACCCTTTACCTTGAACTTGACATATATGGAGGGGTCTTCTATTTCCTTGTACTCGGATACTTCATAGTCCGCAAGTGTTGTCTCGCACCGTGGACACCAGTGATGCACGAGCAAGTCTCTTTCAAGCAAACCTTCTTCACTGGCCCTCTTTATCATCCACCAGCCGGATTCTATGTAATCGTTTTTGAAGGTGAGATAGGGATTCTCCCAGTCCATGAAGACGCCTAGATCTTTAAATCCCTTTGTTAGACCGCTAACGTTTTTCTTAGCGAACTCCATGCACATTGTAACGAACTTGTCTATCCCTATTTTCAGGATATCCTTCTTACTCTTTAACCCTAATTCTTTCTCAATTTTAACCTCTATGGGTAGTCCATGCGTATCGTAGCCAGGCTGATCCCAGACATTGTAGCCTTTCATACGGAAGAACCTGATCATAGAGTCTTTGATCGTCTTATTCCAAGCCGTCCCTATATGAAACGTGCTAGACGATGGATAGGGCGGTCCATCTAGGAAATAATATTTTTTCTTACTTTTCATGGACTTATCTTTTACCTTGTAATATATCCTGTTCTCCTCCCAGAACCTGTGAACGTAATCCTCTACTTTATGGGGGTCATACGATCCTTCCAGTTGACCTCTGACTCTGCTCAAAACCAAGCACCTTTCCGCCGCTACAAGACGCTATGTAGTTCTCTGAAACGGTGTGACAATTATAATTTTAAGCTAATTGCTTTAAGCTAATATGTAAAGGCAAACTATATATTACAGGTTAGAGTGGTTTAATATAATCGCGTGGAATAAATGTGGGAAACGAGGTGAGTTTATGTTGAGAATAACAGACATAGTCAGGATGGACGCTAAAGGGAGAGTCACGATTCCTGCATTGATACGTGAGACTTTGGGTATTAATGAAGGAATGTATCTAGTCATAATAGGGGACTCGGATAGTAAAGAAATAATTCTGACACCCATAATCAGCTCAGGCCAAAACGTCTATGAGATAACTGTAGAGTTTCAAGATGTCCCAGGAGCATTTGCATCGGTTTCAGACGAGCTTGCTAGGCAGGGGGCGGATCAGATTACAACCAGGTGCTCTACCATAAGGAGAGGTGATATAGCTGAATGCACAATGGTTGTTGACTTGTCAAATGCGAAAGTTAGCGTTGATGAGCTTAAAGAGATACTCAACGACCTCTCTGAGGTTAGGATGGTTTCTATTCGCCCGATAAGAGTTATGTAGCTAACATATATTAAAACCATTTTACGGTGTTGCAGATTACCGCCTTTCTACCTTACACTACAGTGTTAAATATATGAATAGGCGGTTGCTATGATTAGGATGGGCAAACACGTATACCGGGTGCTCGAACCTGGCATAGTATACCCGTTTGACGCTATCTCCATATTAGTTGACCAGGGAGACCATTTGTCGTTGATAGACTCGGGAACTGGTCTCACGGGAGTGTATGAGCAGATAATGCATTGCATAATATACCTAGGTTTAACAGATAAGAGGGTGTCTAGAGTCTACAATACCCACTGCCACATTAGCAATGCAGGCGGAGATTACATACTCCATAAGTATCAATCAGCAATGATAACTGCACATGAATGGGATTCCAAGGCTATAAGAGAAGGGGACCCACTGCTAACTGACTCTTTTAGATTTAATACCAAGTTCCATCCTACACCGGTGGGTTATGTGCTAAGAAACGAAACTGGCCTATTAGAAGATGATTTAGTTAAATTAGAATACATACACACGCCAGGACATACTCCTGGTTCCACTACATACGTAATCCATGATCCTATGAGAACAATAGTATCTATCGGGGATGCATTAGGCTCGTTAAACGAGAAATGGGCTTCTAGCAAGGAGAAATGGATGAAAACATTAGATAAGCTGAAGGAATTAGAGGCGGACGCTTATTGTACCAGTGTAAAGTGCTACACCAGACGAGAGTTCATCGAATATCTTGATAGAATAGAGAAAGAGGGACCTATATGGATATCAGAGTAGGAGTCTGCGGTCTACCTAGGAGAATCGAGGTTCTATCAGAAAAACTAGATGTAGTGGAAGTGCAGGAAACATTCTACAGGCCTAAACCGGGCAAATATCCTAGATGGAAGAAGAGAGCCCCAGGCCTTGAGTTCACAGTAAAGGCATGGTTTCTAATAACCCATGGTTGGAATAGGTTCCTAGCAAGAAAGGCAAGGCTAGACGAAGCCGGCCTAGACTTGAATACAAGTAACATAGGTGGTTTAAAACCCACTGCGGAGAATTTCAAGCTACTTGAAGAGGTAATTAACGCCGCTCGAGAACTAGATGCCAATCTAATAATATTTCAGACGCCAAGCTCGTTCAAACCCCTAGATATCAATGGAATATCAGAGTTCATGAGACAGGTCAAAGAAAAAGGGTTCACACCGGTATGGGAGGTCAGAGGATCCACACTAGAATACAAAGAAGAATTAGCTAGGATCACAGGGAGAACCAGTGGGCTCGTATTATCAACTGATATACTCAGAGGTTTCCTACCAGTGGATTACGGAAATAATATTTTATATACACGGTTACATGGCCTTGGAGGCCGCCAGGTCAATTATAAGTATAAATACACTTTTAACGACCTGAAAAGACTGTTAAACCAGGTACTATACTATATAGAGAATAGAATGAAAACAGTATCATATGTCATGTTCAATAATATATACATGTTTGATGATGCAACTAGTTTTAAGAGAGTCCTCGAACAATTAAATCTTGGAAAATAATAATTACGATAAGCCCACCGATGAGCGGGGGGATCCGGGGAGGGATACAGTGCTAATAGCCCTCCGGGTAGACCTCCGCAAGGAGGGCTCTACAGAAATATGCGGGGTAACTAGGATATGGATAGAAACACGCTTGCATGGGAGAGATGCGATGTATGCGGTCGCCATGGTCCAGTGAGGGAGTGTAGTCTGAGGCCTGGACTAATGGTTTGTCCATGGTGTTGTCTTACATGCCCTGAAAGAGAAAACTGCCCTAACCCTGTATGGTTTCCTAGCTTGAAGACCGCTAAAAGAAAAGTTGGAAGAGACAAGCGCTCCCGAAGAATATTATCGTATATAGATAATAGTAGTAGAGAGAACCACTAGTATCAATCCACTGCTGGAGCTATCCACAGGTAGAGATCCTCTCCTCCGGGAAGCCTATAGATTAGTTTCATCGGCATATTCGTGGAGAATTCTACAGCTAGCTGTTCTGCCGCTCCGGCAGGTTTAGCTGCTGCCTGTAGTGCAGCCAGCAAATAACTTGTTCTCTCATTCCCAGGTGTATCTATATCTATTAGAGGAGCGTCACGCTTAAACAATCCCTTATATTCGAAGGGTTCCTCGGAAGCCATTACGGTTAGATTGTCGGCTTCCGTAATTAATGTAATAATGTTTGCTCCTATAGCTTTAGCATCCGAGAGAATGTGCTTAAACTCATCGGCTCCCATCAGTATCTTCGTTGTTAGGTTAACTTTTGGTTCCGGGATATCGCTAAGCCCTGGCATTGTTTGTATCTCAAATATTCTCGGTACACTTGTTTTCTTGTCCCGGAACACCATCCTCAGATTGTTTGTCTCAGGATAGTACTCAAGTTCTAATACATCATTTCTAGTACCACGCTTCATAGCCGCGCTAACTCTGTCCGTTCTAACCGTAAATTTGTATTCCTCGTCTAAATGATACTCCTCAAAAGATGATAGTGGCATACGGAATACCGCAAGAATAAGTTTATCCGGACTTAACACCTTGAAGACAAGCCCGTCTGCTCCAGTCATAACTAAAGCTTCGTCACCTACTTTAGCAAGGGCTTGGGCAACGTATTTGAGTTTGGATACGTTAGCATAAGACGCCTTCAACAAATCCTAACACCCTAGACAATCGGCTTATATCAATCAGTATAAGTGTTATATCCAGCTAAAAACTATTTTATCATACTTACTAAACCCACAAACGGGTGGACTAATGGAATCTGTTACAATAAAACTGGATCTAGCTAAATACCGTAGGATAGAGCTTTCAAAAGAAAAGGCAATTGAACTCCTAAACATTCTTCTAGAGGAGAAAAGCAAGGATGAGGTTAAGGAAGCACTTAGGATAACTGAGAACTTCAACATCTTCTATGACATGATGCGACGGAAGCAGCGGGATTATATTCCATTGCCACACGATTACAGTGATTTATTGAAGGGAGATGTATCTATAGATAAAATCAGATTAGAGAGACGAGGTAATGATAGCATCGTTGTATTAGTGTTCGATAAACGGTTTCCACTGGAAGATTTATCACGTTTATTAAAAGAGATAGGATATAGAGAAGTGAAGATTGAGAACCTATTTTGAACTCTTCTTTTTAGTCTTCCTACTAGTTTTTGTTTTACTTGAATCTTTCGATTTTCTCGCCCCCTTCCCTGTTTTTGACTTGGTAGTCCTTGTTGTTTTAGCTGCCTTCTTCTTTTTCGCCTTCCTCTTTTTCTTGACCTCAGGCGGCTTTATCTCTGTAATATAGGATTTGGCTTCAGCTATCGTTACCTCGTCTCTCGCGAGTTTTTCCAGGATATCAATGTATGTGAGCATGGATTCAACAAGCATTGGACTCAAGACAATAAAGCCAATGTCCTCCTCTTCAACCTCCTCTTCCGATGCCGCCGCCTCCTCTTCCTGTTCTTCCGATGCCGTGATCTCGTCAGTACTCAACTGTAATCCACCCATTAACTGCGATATAAACAGAATAGCCTGGTCCGCTAAAAAACCTTAATAAGTAGAATTTCCTTGCCAAGGAGTTTATTGCTAAATAGTGTATATCCCGGTGGGAGCGACGAAATAGTGTCCTTGAGAAGAATGTTCTGCTCTTTATCTATTGGTGTCAGAATTCTAGTTATATAATCCAGATTCTCAGGCTCGTCCATACCGAACATTAGCTTATTAGTGGAATTTATTACAATATCCTCCGGTAACGCCTTCGGGTTTTGGGTCACACTGATAATTGTCAGCCCGAACTTTCTCGATTCTGTATAGAGTTTACTTAGTATGCTCTTATTGTTAAAGTGGTGGGCTTCCTCTACTACGAGGAGACGGCGGCTAGATGCTGAAGCTGTTGTCATCGTATTGTATAGTATCCTCAAAACTAGCTCAGCGGTCGCTAATCTTAGATGTATTCCAGGTATCTTCGATAGATCAATGATTACATTATCCTTTCCTTCAAGCAGGACATTAACAGGTAACTCTCCTTCAAATAAGTACCCTAACTGTCGAATATATTGTGCTAGACTGATAACACTGGGTCTATCACTAAAGCCGGATGCATCTGACAGGCTAAGTAGACTCCTCGGAACTAGTTTAGAGAGGCTCTCAGTGTTTTCTGTTGAAAAATAATCGGTTAAGGCGTCATAGAGCATTGTGTATTGCCGGCCTCCTAAATTGTATATGCTTCTAAATGCATCGGTAATAATTTGCGCTTTAAATTCCCCGTCTCCTTTTATCGACTTGAAATCCAAGTAATAATTGGAATTCCAGAAGTCTACCACTCTACCATCATCTATTACATCGGCATACTCCCCATGGAAATCTAGTACTAAAACCCTGTAGTCTTTTGCTGAGAAAGACGACACTAATCGCTTTGTTAGCAACGATTTACCAGAGCCACTTCTTCCCATAACAATCGAGTTCAAATTAGGTTTGCCGGGGAATCCTATCATTGAACTTAGATATAGCTTGCTGTCAGCCGTCATAGCCCAGTGCCAGCTAACAATGCCTTCACTATAGTTGAAGGGGAACTCTAGCGCATCCAGTTTACTCCAGAAGTAAAGCCCTCCAATCACGTCCCCGACGCGTGGGCCTTCTCCCTGCCGGAGTATCTTTAATGGTGAGACTAGGCTAAGAAGCACGGACACTGGGAGTGAGAGAATAGAAAAGGAGGCAGACAAGCCTAGTAGAACAGGGTTGTAGTATAAGAAGCATGATCCTAGTAAGGCTGAGGCAAGAGTGCCTAATAACCAGTAAAGCCATCCATTATAAATGGTCAACCAGCCGAGAAGGCCTTGTATAGAAAAACCTACTCCTAAACCGGAAATGAAACCTAATAATATTATCGGTTTCATACCTATCTTTATGCAAACAGAGGATTTTAGAAGAAAAGGCTCGGTGATTCTATTCTTCTTGACCATGTAAAGAATGACTGGAATAAGAGTCATAGCTAGAGGTAAGGAGATAATTAAAATAAACCCAGCTAAACCAGCTTCAGGAAGGAACAGCCATAGTATATACATGCTTGTTGATAGCATTGAAACATACTCAAGTACACTCCCTGTTGCTAGGTATGAGAATCCTAGTCCAAACGTAAGTACCGCCGTAAGCAGTAATAACGGTTTAATACTAGGGTAGATAATCATACCCGTATTCAACGAATTATAGGGAAGGCGGATATCCTTCAAGACTACTGACAGTAAAACCATGTATAGTGAAAAGAGTGCAACGGATACCAGTATCCTTCTCGAGACTGTTTTAAGAGGTTTCATCGAATCCTCGATACCCCTCCAAGTCATATATCCTCATATCATAAAAGGCTTGATTATGGTAAAAATGAATGGCGGCTATGAGGAATGGATATGTTTAGAACTACACTAGACAATAAATGTCTGTGGAGTAACTTAGGGTTAGACGAAGGATTAGTCAGAATACTCTGTAAGCTGGGTTACGCTAAGCCTACTCCTATTCAAGAGAAAGCTATTCCACTTATTCTTTCTGGGAAGAGTGTATTAGTTGTGGCACCGACTGGGACTGGTAAAACGGAAGCAGCTCTTATACCTGTTCTGTCGAAGCTCCGCCAACATGCGATAGATCCTGAGGGTATAAAAATAGTGTATATTACTCCCCTTAGAGCCCTGAACAGGGATATACATTCCAGAATGAAGCAACTCATAGAAATTAATGGTTATACCCTTATGGTTCGACACGGCGATACCGGCCAGCAGGGAAGAAAGAAGTTCATGGAAACGCCTCCCACAATGATGGTTTCGACACCTGAGTCTTTCGGACTACTTATAACTGTTAACAAGATCCGAAAGCATCTGAAAAATGTGAGATGGATAATTATCGACGAGATCCATGAGCTTCTTAGTAGCAAGCGTGGTGTAGAGTTTTTTCTAACCATAAAACGCTTGGAGAGATTGATTAGTAGAAAACCTCAGCTAATAGCGTTATCTGCGACATTATCAGGTAAAAGTGTTAGAAGAGTTAGCGAAGCCTTAGGAGGATACCCCCTATTGGCTATAGATTCCTCATTTAAGAATTATAGTATAAAAGTAGAGATTGCGGGTTCAAAGAATAATTTCTGGCCTGATTTGTCTTCGATTATTTCAGAGGTAGCCTCGAAAGAAGGGAGTACGCTAGTGTTCGTTAACACACGACAGGTAGCGGAAAGACTTGGGGTAGAATTGAATAGAGAAAACGAATTCAATACAGGAGTCCATCATGGAAGCCTACACAGAGGTATAAGGGAGAGAATTGAGAAGGAATTCAAGGAAGGGAAAATAAAGGTACTGGTTTCAACGTCAAGCATGGAACTAGGAATAGACATAGGCTCAGTAGACAGGGTAGTACAAGTTACATCCCCTAGGAGGGCTACCAATCTATCCCAGAGAATAGGCAGATCTGGTCATTTATTGGGGTACACGAGCACAGGGTACATCATAACAATACCAAACATCTATGAAATACTGGAATCAATCGTTATTGCACGGAGAACAAGGAAGGGTGACCTAGAAGATCTCCCCATCTACGATAAGCCATTAGACGTGCTGGCTCACGGTATTGCCGGGTTCATACTAGATTCTAGGCCTGTTGGGATAGATGAAGTATACTACTATGTCACTCAGCTACCATTCTATAGGAGCCTTAACTTAGATGAAATAGAGGAAATTGCCAACTTTATGAATGACCTCAGAATTATTAGGAAGAGGGAGAAAGAGCTTGACTGGGGTAGGAGAACTAGAAGCTACTTCTATAATGTTTCAATGATCCCAAGCGAACCCGACTACATTGTAATAGATATTTCATCAAGAGCAGTGATCGGAAAGGTATCGGAGCGCTTCGTCGTTTCCAACATTAGCCGTGAAACACCTTACTTTGTTCTAGCAGGGAAAATCTGGCGCGTTCTAGACATCGACACTGAGAAGGGCAGGATATACGTGATGCTGCACGGGGTATCCGAGGCTAGAATACCTTCATGGGAGGGAGAGCTCATACCAGTCGATTATAAGGTCTCTAGGGAGGTTTGCGGTGTACTTCAACTCATCCTCTACGACAAGGAGTATGGTTTAAAATTAATTGATAATAGGTATGGAGATTTCCTATCAGAGAACGCTCGGGATAAACTGTATTCACTTATAAGGGAATTGCATAATAACTCTAATGGTCTCTTCAATTTAGGCTATTACAGGCCTACACTTGAAGTAATAGACGGTGGAGTCCTCCTTTATACCTGCCTCGGAAGCAAAGGCAATTATACGTTAGGCCTTTTAATCTCAAGTATAATATCTAGAATTGAGCATGTAGAATACAGTAGAATACCTTATGCAATACTATTCACATCCAACATGTCAGCAAAGGTTCTTGCGAAAATGATAGTAAATGCACTTAGAGAGTTATCAAACATGGATTTCCCAGAGCTAATGGGCCTCTTCATAGACCATGTGAGGAACACTTACGCTTACAGAATCAGGCTATCATGGATAGCGAAGAGGATGGGGGTAATAAACCAAGATGCACGGCTGACATCAGAGACACTACGCAAACTAACGCAAATATACAAGGGCAGTGTCCTCGAGAGAGAGGTAATTAACGAAATGCTTGTTGAAAACAATGATATGAAAACTGTTATTGATTTCCTGGAAAACCTCAAGGCCGATGAAATCACCGTTATCGACAACCAACAGGGTAACCCTACGTTTCTGGCGAGGCAAGTTCTAGAAAACCCGTATATGAGGAAGCCTGAAACTGCCTCAGGTAGACAGGCATTATTGAAGAGTATAATGATAGAAGCTGCTCGAAGAAGACTCGAGAACAGTGAAGCCAGACTCATATGTTTGAGCTGCGGGTATTCGTGGAAGGCTAAGCCACGGGATATAAGTTCCTCAGAATACATCAAGTGCCCCAGGTGTGGCAGCAGGCTTATCACAGTTACCTGGAGAGGAGATGAAGAAGCGGGGCGAATAGTTAGAAAGTACCTTGATAAAAAGAAGCTTACTAGGGAAGAGAGGAGAAGACTGAAAGACCTCCAGAAGGTTGCAGGCCTATTATTATCATATTCGGCCGAGGGGTTAGGTAGATACGTTATTGAGGCATTAATGGCCAGAGGTATAGGTCCAACTGTACTTCCACGGGTTGTATCTAAACTAGTTGATTATGGTGAACGGGAGTTCTATAGAGCAATTGTGGAAGAGGAGAGGAAGTATGTTGAAAACAGGAGATACTGGAAAACCTAGCCGCCGAGGAAGAACCCCTCCTCTTCCCCCTCTTCTTCAACCTCTGAGCCCTCTACTTCCTTCTTTAATTTATAATAACGCTTGATAACACTCTCCCGGCTACGCTTCCATTTCCTCCTCCAGGCGGTGACCTCATCCTCATTTACAGGTATAACTACCTTCTCAACAGTAACGTCAGAAACCGGGCAATTATCAATGCATAGTTTACAGTGTATACAAGCAACTGTATCTACTATAGGCCTCCCATCTATTATCTTTATGGCTCCTGTAGGACAGCTTGTTTCACATAACTTGCATTCACCGCAATTCTTCCAGCGATAGTAGAGTTTAACCACGTCATATGCGAACTCCCTACCGGCTCTCCCCTTCAAACCATATATATGCACGCGATTACCATCAATAGCAACGCTTATACAGGTGTTCTTTAAACTATACCTATAGCCATTACCGCGGGTGAACGGGCCTACAACACTGTACTGGTCCTCGAAGAACTCAGGATCTATATATCCGTCAAACCGTATCACGACTCCCTCTTCTCTATCTTCGATAATGGAGAACGGTTTCAACCACTTAGTATAGTACTCTCTCCAATCAGGCATATATATCCCTAAACGCTTCTCCAGCCTCTTCTTCTGACTTGCAGGCGTCAGCCACCTCCAGACACCCTTTTCCACCCATAGATCCGCATCCTTTCCATCAAGCCCTATTCGTTTAGCCCATTTATATAGGACAGAGGTCCACTTACTCCATAGCTCCGGGTGTGTCTCCTTTACTTGCTGGTACTCGGCTACTGTGGCTGCAGGGCACATAAAGCAGCCTAGCCTGTCGAATCCTTTGAAGTATAATGGGTTGAGGGGCAGGTTGTATTTGAAAATGTAAAGGTATATAGCTAGTTGCCCCCAGTACTGTATCGGGCTTATGTTTAAAAGTCCAGGTAGCCACTTGTTCCTCCATACTCTCCCGCTTCTCGCTCTATCAAGGCTCTCATAAGCTCTCTGCCCAACAATATTCAATCCGCCATTAGGGAAATGCTTACTTACAGTCTGGGCCAATGGTGCCAACTTGGTTATCTTGCAGCACCATCTATAATCCTTCCCCGGAGGGCCTACTCTCTCTACAGATCTCCAGAAAGCATCGCCTGCAGAGGATTCAATAACCTTTAACCCCCACATATCCGCTATTTTATATACATGCTCTACCGTCTCAGGTAGCTCGATTCCTGTATTATTGAATAGTATAACAGGTTCCAGCCCGGCTTTTAAAGTCAAATGCAGTGCAACCAGGCTGTCTTTTCCACTGGAGAATGAGACTATTACAGGCCCTCCCCTATTTTCATACATAGCCCTTATGAACCTAATAGCCCTCTCCTCCAACTCAGCAAGGTATTCCTCGTTTTCCCTGACAGCGTCATCCCACGTGGAATCCTCGTCTTCAGCGAACCTTGATGGATAATACGTGTAGAAAACATTGTGAACAGATATTTCCCCATTAGCATAATAACCTATACCCACCGGCTCCCCATGACCGTCTACTAAAACAACCTGCTCGCCTTCCATATAATTCTCCCTTACAGCTTTCAGCTTCCTCCTATGCCTCAGTACCTTCAACCCGCCCTCAACTTTAAACAAGCCGAATATGCCAGTATCCATTATTCTAAGTATACCCGGACGGCTTAGTCTCAGCCTCCATTTACCTTCAAATGGCTCGTAGTACACTCTAGCAACAACCGTTCCCTGAGAAACTACTTCCTTCATTTCATCCATATATGGAACCTTGTTGAGAAGGATGACTCCATGGCCAAGCAGCTTGTCTATTCCCTTCAGTGAACCAAACTCGTTTCTATAGGCTTTCCTAATGGTTTCCCTGTCATGCTGGAAACCAGGCCTCGCGTCTCCAGGGTCTGTGAGTTTAAGCTGCGGGGCAGGATCCCTGTTCCCACAGTATTTCCCCATCAGAGGCACATTGCTGCGAGGGCACCAGTAGACCCTGTTTTTCACAGGCCAATAGTTTCCCTTCCCCATCAAAGGCACCTAGCATCATAGGTTGAGGAGAGATTTTATAACAATAAAGAGACTCCCCTTGTTGCCTTTGCTAGGGAGCATGGTTAAAGGATTAAAGGAGTTTGTAAAGTGAAGGAAGGAGATCCTCTTTCCTGTCCACTTTAATGAACACACCGTTTGATGACGAAGCAAGAGCTTCGAGATCCTCCCTAGCGTTCCTTGCGAGCCTGCCTAGACCGACTACGTCAACCTTGATACCACTGGTCTTTAGAGGTGTTGACATTAGGGACAATGGTATACCTGCATTGGAAGTGTCATCCGTGATTAAAATCATCCTCTTATTGTATCCGGGAGGGGAGGTTGAGAAGAGTATTAGTGAAGCAAGATTCACCGCGTCGCCTGACGCGGAGGCTTCGCCTTTTATTCTTATAGTATCCAAGGCTTCCATTAGGGGTTCCGTGTTGTCCACAGGGTACGTTATAGGATATGCTATCTTGTAGAAACCCACTAGCCCTACGAGTGTGTGGATCTCTCTTTCAAGGAGGCTTCTAACAAAAGGTTTCAATGACTCGCGTAGAACATCAATTCTCCTAGGCTTAAAATCGGTTTTCATCATACTCAAGCTTTCATCAACGATTATAACAATAATTTCCCCAACATTATACAATCCTTTCCACCGCTGGAGGCACATATATAGGTATCGAAGTTGCTCTAGCTATAAATATAGGCCAGAAACCGGGGGGAACGAGGTTTCTCTTTACGCTCATGTAAGCGAGAGATAAACCAGGGATCGCTTGTATCCCTTTGAGCCTCAAAGCCTTCCTAAACCTGATATCACAAGACACCACCGGTATATCCCTATTAGCCGCGATCTTTAACGCCTCCGCCTCACTCTCCGAAAGCCAGCCCTTCTCTGAAGTGGATACTGTTTCCTTGACTATATGGAAACCGGGGAGCTTTAAGAGCCTCTTATACGTCATACCATATCTCAGTGGAAGCTGCCTAATGCGATCCTCTAGGGACTTAGGTAAAACGAATTTTATCGTACCCGAGAGTTTAGGTAGATGTTCAATGAACCCTGTTTCCAAATACACCTCCAGCGTAGAATAATCAATGACTGATTCTCCCTTGAAAGCAGGTATTACAGTTACCTCATCCTCGGATAAGGCACCTAGCTCCGGAGCGTAACCGTGCCTTATAAAATGGATGATGGTTTCTTTAAAAGCTAGTCCTGAAACATTAAGTATTCTAGTAAACGTTACTTCCTTATTGTTCACGTAAACTTTAAACGCAATACCTGTCAAATCCATATTTTCTCCTAGGCGCCTTATAGCATCTCTAACAACCTCACTCTTATTATTATAAAGCCCGGCAGCTACAAGTGCTTCCAGGATCTCCTCAAGCATCCCAGTAATCTCGACAGTCACTACCATCCGAATCGCCCTCATAAACCCCGTCTGCTCACGCCTAACTAACGGGCTGTTAAGCAATAACTCTCACATTCTATAATCACTAAATAGCATATTGTCTTCCAGGAAATTAAATCGTTTTCTAATCACTTGTTTTTCCATATGGGATTCCAAGTAACTGGAAAAACAACCAAAACCCTTTAATAATCTATGGTAATACGAGTACATCATACGACCAAACTATAAATTAAAGTAAAGGTGAGTATAAACCATGCAGTGGAAAAAACAAATAGTGCTCGCAGCTGTGCTTCTCATAGCTCTAAGCATGGCTGCAGGAGCATACCACACGGAAGCCGCAACAACGTCCAGAACAGAGATAAACACACAAGCATTCGTACTTACGCAGAAGACAAGCATAGGAGGGAAGATATTTTTCGTAATAAACGTTCAAAAACTGAGGCAAAGTTACCCGCAGGCAATAGCAGTTAACATATTCATGGATACAGACCCCTTCGCCCAGATAACATCTACAAGCGTCCCCCTGATAAGCAACGGTGAATACAACGGCATAACACCACCATACAACGAGCACCTCAAACTAGATACTGCTGGTGCAAGCGAGAACTACCTAATAGTCTCCGCAGAACTGCCAAGCAGTAATGCTTGGTGGGCAAAAGTAAACCAAGCGACAGGGCAGGACTATACTGACGGTAGCACCCCGGTTTACCTGAAAATACAGATAGACCAGAACACCGTAGCCGTCATGGACGGTTCATTCACAGTATCAAACACAACAATCATAGGTAAATACCAGATAACAAACAAGCAACTATCATACACAGGCTTTAACGCTACCTGGTACGGAGGACCTGAAACAGCGAATACCACCAATATCGTAATACAACTATTACACCCTGACGGGACACCTATCAACATGACTAACGGAGAAGCCAAATGGATAGACTATAACGTAACAATGACTAATGGATACGAGACATATAAATTGTTTGACATCAATGCGACTAACACGACCAGCGGGGATTCGGAGATAATCAATGCAGCATCCGATGTATTCAATATTCCATCTAATATCACGATTCTCTCTGCTGACAGTAACGCGTTCATAAACGAGACTTCACAACTGAACCTCACAACAGGTTACCTCTATGACTTCCCTGTCACACCAACCGGTAATGAAGGGATGTTCCCAGTAAGCGAGTTCAGAGAATATTACGATGTTAAGATCTCACCATTAGCGGATGAGCATTACAACAGCTCATTTGATAGTTCTAATAGCGTTGTTACTATAAACATAACAGAAAGCACGTACTTGAATATAACTCTAACGGATTCATCGACAGTGTTCTCCCAGGGAACAATTGGAGCTGACGGTGAAACAGGAACACTAGGATACTACACATATAATGGAACCTCGGGGGATTTCGGGAGCTATTCCATGAACTATGTGTTCAATGAAACATCTGATGAAGCATACGTGGTGTACAACATAATATGGAACCCGGCCGTCCCTGATAATATAACCGTATACCCATCGATCGAACTGTCTAACCCTGATCCTACGGTTGTAGGCGGCTCGGACCATATACTAGGAGCACAAATGAACCCTGGCGACAAGTTCGAGGTAACAGGCCACAACTTACCTAGTAGTGCTGCGTTGAACGCTATATGCCTAGCCTACTGGAATGGAACAGCGTTTGAGACGTGGAACACTAGCTATACGGGCGGTCCAACTGTAAATTCGGTTGGAATTATAACTGGCATAGTCACAATACCCGATCACTGGTATGGAGGCGAAACATTCTACCCAATAATCAAGGTAAACGATACTGGAACAATGGTTAGAACATGGGTGGACGCTGCACAGGGACTCAAAATATACCCATATGTCAACGCGTCATACTTAGAATATAATGGTAGCTGGCATGGTATAGACGGTGAGAAATTAGCACCTGGAGACTATATACTGATCAAGGGATACGGATTTATTACAACAGAGAACCTAAAGCCTGTTATAACATATGACTTGAGCAACCTTACTATGGCACTCAGCCATATAATAAGCGTTGATAATAAGGTAGGCCTAGACACGAACGGTGACGGCCATATAGACGCGTATCTAGTCAAGAATGATACCTTAGGCAAGATCGCCTTAGTTATTAAGCTACCAACAGACATAAATGAGACATTATTGTCCAACGAGTTCAAGTTCGGGTTACTAGGTACAGGTGACAATGTGGGATTATCATTGACTAATGCTAGCAAAGTAGTGAACGATAAAGACACAGCAAAAGTGTTTATCTGGCCAGACGATAGCAGCTATGCGAGATTCCACGCTGATACAACAACTAGTCTGCAGATAACATCCACGCGGCATAACCTGACAGTTTACCCGTATCCAGCGCATGTCATAAATGGTGTCACGGATAATGAGACACATGTAGTAGTTGAGATAATAGGATTCCCAATGTGGGAAAATGCAACTTTAACGGTTAACATGACCTCCACAAGCATCAATATAACTCTAGACCAGTTCAATGCAACAGACCTAACTCAGGGATATAAAGAGTTAACATACGAGGTACCAGAAACGTATCATAATGATCTAGGAATCCTTGTCAACGAAACCAATGGTAATCCAACATATACTATTGAGAAACAGTCATATAATAATATAACAATAAACTGTATAATAGGCTATAAGACCGGTGCTTCAGCGGCATATGAGAAACTTACAGGCGGTGCTGTAATAAGCTCTAAACCAGGAGACGTTATAGTATTCATAGGATATGGACTAATTAATAATACTAATGGCAACATAACAAGCCTAGTACCATCTCTTGCTTCACCACTAGTAGATGTAATAACAGACGCGAACGGCTCGTTTAATGTGACTCTAAATACGACTGAACTATTACAACTGACTGGACGCCAGAGCGGTGTGTATAAACTGAAGATATTCTCAGAGCCCTGTACAGTAGAGTTCACATTATCATTAGGTGCAAAGCCTCTCTTCAAGATCTCAGTGAAAGCAGATGATAACGCGTTTGTCGGGGACACGATATTTGTCGCTATCAAATTAGTGTATGTGCTTGATAACCAGCAATACTCCGCTCTAAACAATAACGATGTAACTCTAGAAGGGTTAACAGTGTGGTTCATATACGGATCAGGAGACGTTGACAATGTTTCAGTAACCAGCCTGTCCAGTCCGCCAGTAGTGTACGTAAATAAGGAGACGGGCGAAATAGTGATAACGTACACAATAACACACCAGCCAGCAACTGATGGACTAGTAATAGACGCACTCGCTAAAGCTAACATCTATGGATTATACGACGTGTATTCGACGGACCATACAGTAGTAAGTGTAGACACAGCTCTAAACAATAAGATCACTAGTGTCAACAATACAGTAAAAGACGAGGCGAGCAACCTCAGCACCCAGCTCTCCTCTGTTAATGAGAGTGTGACTGGTGCTGTGTATGATGCAGCCAGCCAGGTGACTGGTGCTGTGAATAATGCTGCTAGTGGTCTCAGTAGTGCGATGGATAGCTATGCTGCCCAGATACTTGGCGCTGTTAACGACGAGGCTTCGAGTATATTAATGGCTGTTGGTAGCGTGAATGACACCGTTAAGGCTTCAGCTAGTGGTCTCAGTAGTGCGATGGATAGCTATGCTGCCCAGATACTTGGCGGTATAACTGCTGTTAATGAGAGTGTGACTGGTGCTGTGAATAATGCTGCTAGCCAGATTCTTAGCGCAGTTAATACAGCCGCAGGCCAGGTGACTGGTGCTGTGAATAATGCTGCTAGTGGTCTCAGTAGTGCGATGGATAGCTATGCTGCCCAGATACTTGGCGGTATAAACAAGGTGAATAATAACGTCGAGAATTCAGCTTACGAGCTCAGCAGTGCAATATCTAGTGTGAACAGTACAGTGGAGAACTCTAATAAACAAGTAATTAATGCTGTGAATACCGCTGCAAGCAATGTTAACAATAAACTGAATGACATGAACAGTAACATAAACAACATAAAGAATGAAGTAACTTCACTGCAATCAAATGTGGATAGTAAGTTACAGACTCTAGGCCAGAAAGTTGACTCAGCAATTAATGCAGCACAGAATGCTGGAACAGCAGCACAGTCAGCGGCTAACGCTGCACAGAAGGCGAACCAGAAGGAGGACGCTATATCCAGTAAGGTTGACAGTATATCAACGACAGTTGAAGGAATAAAGTCAGGTTCAGCCTCATTAAAGACTTATGCAATAGTCAATGCGGTGCTAATTATAATAACCCTAATTATAGCTGCAGCAGTACTAATGAAGGTAAGGCCTTAAACCATTAAAATCCTTTTTTATTTTTCTATACCTTCCAAATAGTTCTTCTTGAATAGTCTTTGATCTTGAATATAATCCTTCCCTAATTTCAGGGCAAGAACAGCTTTATAAATTTCTTTACCAATGTAAAAGGCGTGGCCTATACTTGATATTTCATTGTTTTCAAGTAAGTAATCTATGACTGGCCTCCACTCACCGCTTCCAATCCAACTATTCCATGAATCCTTCTTTACCAGCACTATTTTCCGGTTATAGTCAACTGCAATATTTATATGACCCAGAGGATCCCACTTCCCAACAGGTTTCCCAGTATCTCTCTCTCGTACTAATAATATGTTCCCCGCCGTATTGTTTTCCATTCTTCTCTTATCCTTCAATACAAGCAGGTCTATCCCCATGTTTTTCGGTGGAGTATTCCGTTTTGCTGAGTATGAGTTCATTATAGCTGCGATGAATGCTTCTTGCAGTACTCCCTGGGTTTTATAGCTCTCCTCGGCAAATAAGCCTAAGGAAACTCTTGCATCTATGCTCATTTGAATTAAACTGAAAACTAGTCCCGGAGAGTCTGCATCAGTTAGCTCAATGTAGTTGGATAAACCTAATAGTAACGGTTTCCCGTATTTCACATTGAGATTTTTCGCCATTAGGAACGCATCTAAAATACTAGTGTTCTCCCCGGTATACGGTGGCGGGAGGATAGGGTCGAGGATAAACCTGTCAATCCCGAGCTCACGGGCTTTCCTTACTGTATAACCTAGAGAAGCCAGTTTTGACTTCTTATTACCAGTTGTATTGTGTGGAGTTAATACTGGAATGATCTCTTCCCTGTGTTTCTTAATGCATCTCTCAAGTTTTTGGAGGTGGTGTGAATCGATTGATAGGAATAATTCAGCGGAGGTACGCGATACTAATTCCATGCTTTTACAAGATGGAGTCGCATCTAATCCTATTATCCCATTATACCCTTCCTGCTCTATTCCCCTAATCCATCTTTCAATGCTATGTAAATCATTGTTGATTGATCCTAATACAATAATCGGGAATTTCGAGTCTATTATCCATTTCAGCTTGTTTTCAAGGTACCTGCTGAAGTAACTATCAACATATAATTCTCCAGCGGGTATAAATGGAGGAGGAGTTACGGGTATAACTATATTGGAGTGAACGCTTTTCACTCCATGATTCCCACTTATCATTTCCCTATAACAAGTAACGATTGAATCATATTTTTCTCTCGCATACAGCGTATCTATAGAGTCGTCTAACGTCCATTCCTCGATTGGAATCATCTGGATATACATGTAAAGATCAGATATATGGGTTGGACCCTTCACTATTCTTATCTCCCTGCATTTAACTAAGTTGAGAAGAAGGCTAGGGTTCACTAGTACCCCTCCCGGGAGCACTATTATTGCGTCTCTCAGTTCGTTACAGGACTCGTTTATCCATTTTGCAAGGATTTTTTCATTAATAAATACAGCTACGTCGATATTGAATACCTTTACTTTAGCTTCCCAACCCGCCTTATTTAATAGAAAGACTTGTTTCTCAGCTTCCTTCCTCGCCAGGTTTCCAGTAACTACCATAATTTTCCTCTGCACTATCTTTCCCCTATTGTTAGTTATTTTTCAAGCGGTTAACATAAAAGAATGGGTAGCAAAGATCATATACCGAGGCAGATGGTGGCCTGGCATGATAGTTGCAGGTATACAAATGGAGGTTAAAGATGGGGATATAGCACATAATATTAGCAAAGCCTATAAGTTCGTGAGGATGTTATACTCTGCCATGCCAGACATGATTGTTTTGCCGGAGCTTTGGTGTTGCGGTTATCTAGATGATTACTCTAATGTCAATTACAAAATAGCTTTCAAAGCCATGTCGCGTTTCTCGATTCTGACGAAAAGCCTGGTGATAGGAAGCGTCCCCTGGCACATTGAGGAGGGGACGTATAATAGGGCATTAGCTGTTTATGAAGGGCAAATAGTTGCTTATTATGATAAAATCCACTTGTTCAAACCGTTCAATGAAGACAAGTTGTTTACACCAGGGAGCAGTTTGTCAATATTCAAGTATAAAGGAGTAATTATAGGTTTCTCAATATGCTATGATCTAAGGTTTCCTGAGCTAGTTAGGAAGTATGCTTTGAATGGTGTAGAACTAATAGTATCCCCTGCTGCATGGGGCAAGCCACGGCTTCACCAGTGGAGAACAGTAACAGGGTCTGAAGCATCGGTAAACCAGGTATACCTGGTTGCTGTAAATAGAACGGGAAGAGGCGTGTTCCAGGAATCCTTCGCTGGTCACTCATTAATAATAAACCCGTGGGGAGACATTGTCGTTGAGGCGGGTGAGCAGGAGGGTGTTATTCTAGGGGAAATAGATCTCAGCGAGATTCAAAGTGTGAGAAAAAGGCTCCCGGTTCTAGATGATTACAGGGAAAAAAAGGATTTGTATAGTAGTGTCAGATTCTTTAACGTTTAAGTAGTAGGGCTGCTGCAATAATGATTATTGCAACAATTATTGAAACCCATAGAATAGTATAGGAGCTTCCCTTGCTCACAACAGTTTTACTCTGGGTCGTGCTAGTCTGGCTAGTTTCACTGCTTGTTGTCTGGGTCGGTGAAGATGTTGGTGAACTTGTTGTTTTACTTGTTATAGTTGTGGTTTGGGTTTGACTGGTTTGTGTTGCGGCTGTAGTCGTCGTGTTTTGCGGTTGGTAGGGTGATAACATTATCTTCCCGTTGGCTATATTAATTGTGTAAAGGGATTTGTGTCCTGCAAGGTCTTCTACTGTGAGAAGTATGCTTGTGTTGTCGTGTTTCAGCTTCGTCGATAATAGATAGTATTTCCCGCTCTGGGTTACACCTAACTGCTTACCATCCATCATGGCTGATACGGACTTTATTCCCCACCCAGTATCAGTTGCTTGAATATACATGGTTAGGGTGGATCCGACCTGCGGTGTTCTAGGTATTACCATCTTTATTGACGCTGTCGGTGGTGTATTGTCGGGACCCTGGGTTGTTCCCACCAGTATTAAGTGAGAGCCTGTCGGTAAGTTTACTGATAATAGCAAGTAGAGGTAACTGTCACCAGGTATCGTGGCATTCAATACTTTTATCGAGCCCGTGTTTGAGTATCTTGTTAGGAAGAATTCAGGCATTCTATTCTGCGTCCATGGAACTCTTATTAACAGAGACCCCGACGGATTAAGGTAACCTAAAGTGTTCTCCATTTCTAAAGCGAAAGTTGGACCATAGGAATAATATTTGGCGTAGAAATGCTCTGGGTAGTTATCTTGTACAGGTATTGAGAGCTTGGGGTATACTCCTCTGTTAACGCTATGAGTTACTGGAACGTTGAATGTCGGGGGAGCAAATGGGAATTTCACAGTGTCATTCGGGTATACATCCATTACTTGGAACCCGTTATATATTTCGGGTGCGTGGGGGCCGCCGATTGTTGTAGTCGTAACAAACCAAGTCTTGTAACCAGTCATTGTACTGGTGAAGTTTACCATGCTATCACTGTGAACGTGCCCTTGCAGAGTGAGTTCTACTCTGTATTCCTCTATGAGCTTGAGGAATTGTAGTGATATATTAGCGTTTTTACCATACCAGAATCCTGTGCTTAGATAGTTTACGAGCTTCGGGTCATTATATGTTGACGTGACATTACCGTGATGCCAGAAGAACGGGTGGTGGTAGCCTATTATTTTCACAGGCACGTTCGTATTGTTCGCTAAAACATTCTTTGTAAAGTATAGTTCCTGTTGTGTGATAACGTCCCTTTCCTTACCTGTTGTGAGGCCTATAATGAGTATTTTATTACAATAGTTCTTATACCAATACTCTGGGGCAATGTATTTCTTGAAATAGGGGGTTCCAGTGTTATCAGACTCATAGTCATGGTTACCCGGGGTCTCAACTAGAGGGAGACCGTATAGGAAGGAGCTTCTATGCATCACGTAATGTTTTGCCTGGAGCTCGGATGCCGTGTCAGTTGCGTCACCAGTGCCTATAACTAGTTGTACGCCTAACAGCTTAGTTAGGATAGCTGCAGACGTATAGTAGTCTGGGTGTAGGTCGAAATGCTCGTCTGTGAAATGAGCTATTCTTATGGGCAGTGAGCAATCCTTTGAGACCCATATAGACTGGGGTATCCTATATAGCCCGGTGCTTGTTTTTATGAATAGGTCGTATACTCCTGTAGGGGTGTCACTTGGAACGTGTATGAATACAGTGTTGTTTTCGACTTGTATGCTAACGGTTTTATTCACTGGTATCAAGTTGGTCTTATTCTGTACTACTGTGAATATGTAACCGCTTATAATATTATAGTTTCCCGCCAAGTGAGCCTCTATTCGCCCGCCCGGCTTTACGTGAGCGGTATATGCTGTGAGCAGGTCTCTGAAGGGGCTTGGATGCTCCCATCCTAGTGGTATACTATTAGTTGCTGTTGCCGACGTGAGGGTGTATGCTTGTAGTGCAAATATTATTGTTAGTGTAACGACGAGGAGTGATAGCAACGAGGTTTTTTTCACGAGATACACCTCTGTTTCTGTGTGGCTAATGGTGAATTGGGGGAATATTAAAATGATGGTAGTGAAGATGTATGGGAAGTCAGCTTTGATGCAGCAACCCCTTCTCCCATGGGAGTATTAGTATTTCGCTTCTTTCTACATAGACATCCAGAGGCTTATCAACGGGGATTTCAGCGTTTGAAGGTAGGTAGATGAGGAGCTCCGTGTCGTTGTATACTCCTCTTACCTCTATTCTATTGCCTGCAAACATGGACAGTATGATGTTCACCGTGAATTTATTGTATTCTTTGTTTCGCTTCTGTTCTAGTATGAATGATTCGGGTCTAATTATCACGCCTACTGTGCTTCCTTCCTTTACTTTCATGTCAATATAATCTCTATGGGTGAAGCCTGTTATTCTCCCAAGGCTAGTTTCGACTTCAACCTTGCTCCCATCAACGCTTTTTACAGTTCCTTTTAAGAGGTTACTTCTGCCGAGGAATGTAGCTACGAATAAGTCTCTAGGCCGCGCATATATTTCATACGGAGTTCCAACCTGGTGGACTTTGCCTTTATTCATAACCGCTATACGGTCACTCATTGTAAGCGCTTCTTCCTGGTCATGTGTAACATATATCGTCGTGATGCCCAATTCTTTTTGAATTCTTTTTATCTCCTCCCTCATACCTACTCTTAGTTTTGCATCCAGATTACTTAGAGGCTCGTCTAAAAGGAGAATGCTTGGTTCGACTACGAGTGCTCTAGCTAGAGCAACTCTCTGTTGCTGACCTCCGCTCAGCTGGGTAGGGTACCTGTTTTCCATTCCCTCGAGTCTAGTCAATTCCAGTACTTGTTTCACCTTCCGCGTTATCTCCTCGCGGGGGACTTTCCTTAGCTTAAGACCGTAGGCTATATTATCGAATACTGTCATATGAGGCCATAGTGCATAGTTCTGGAAAACCATAGCCGTGTTTCTCTCATAAGGCTTGAGAAACGTAACCTCTTTATCGTCAAAGAATATTCTACCCTTGTCAGAGAATTCGAATCCTGCGATGAGTCTTAGAGTAGTAGTTTTACCGCACCCGCTGGGACCGAGGAATGTGAAGAATTCCCCGTCCTCTATTTCAAGCGTCATATTATCTACGGCTATTACGGGCCCATATATCTTAGTTATCCCCTCTATTCTCACCCGTGTCAATTTTCCTACACCTCAAAGTGATATAAACGCGTAACTCTGACGTAGGCCGAGCACAATTACCACCACGGCTATTAACTGTATGATTATGAGGACGAACCCGAGGGAGGCGAGATCAAACGAGGCTTGAACCGAGGCTAAACTCGTTTGCTTCATGAACCACGTGAGTGGTGCTTTTGTGTTGTCAGCAGACATTCCACCTAGTGTAATGCTAACGCTAACCTCTGTCGAAGCGTAAATGAATCCTAGGAGAACTCCGCTAAGAATGTTGAGTAGTATTAATGGGATAACTATGCTTACAAGAACCTTTGACCTTGAAGCCCCGAGATTCATCGCGGCCTCCTCAAGGCTTACATGTGTTTGTTGGAGACCAGCGAACAGGCTTCTAGCCACGAAGGGGATTTTCCTTATACCATACGCTAGTACAAGGACGTACATCGGGTTATATGTTTCAGGGCTTGTCGGATCGAAAACTGTACCCCGAAATATGCCTCTTGAGTAGAAGAAGAATAACCCTACTGCTATAACTAGTCCTGGTATCGCTATGGGCAGTGTAACAAGCGCGTCTAATATGTTCATTAACTTTGATTTGCTACGTGAAACAGCATACGCAGCAGGTATGGCTATAGTTAACATAAGTGCAAGTGCTAGTGAAGCATAAACAATCGAGTTCCTAATGTAAATATTTACGTCCGGAGCGGTTAACACCCGCTCTATATGCTGTAGTGTGAACTGACTCAATGTTAGCTTGCCGTCAGGTTGAAGTATGCCGAAGGTTATGAGGATGGTTCCAACTTGTGGTGTAGAGGCGAAGGCCAGGACGGATAGGAGCACTATATATATCAAGGCGAGCCCTACGGCTCCAGGCCTCCTTTCCCTCGGATGCCTCCTTCCTCCCTTAGATAGCATTGCGTATTGTTTCAAGCTAACGTAGCTCCTGATGATGGCGTATCCGAGTATTGCAAACATAAGCATTACTAAGGCTAATGTAGATATCTCCGGCAGAATTGTTGGTTTGCCGGCTGAAACAAGTAGTTTATCGTATATTTGGTAGCTGATAAGGTTTCTTTCTTCGAAAACTATAGGGCCTGCGAGATCCTCTAGACTGAATATGAAAACTAGTATTGCTCCTGCCGCTATTCCAGGTAGTGCAAGGGGTAGTGTTACTGTTCTGAATAGCTTGAATCCTTTAGCCCCCAGGTTCTCGGCTTGTTCTTCTAGGTTGGGATCTATGTTTGCGAGGGAGGAGAATATGTTTAGGTAGGCTATTGGCATGTAAGCCATTACCTGGAGGAACATTACTCCAGCTAGGCCGCTGAGGTTTATTCTCCATGGTAGGATTCTCAGGTAGTCATGCATAATGACTGACCCTATTCCATCGTAACTGAATATTGCTTTTACGGCTAGAGCGTTAGCGAATGGTATGATGAACATGGGGACTAGTACTAGTATGCGGAACAGGGATTTACCAGGGAACTTGTATCTAGCCATTATAAATGCCATTAGAAGCCCTAGTAATGTGGCTGATATAGTTACTGTAATGGCTACTAATAGTGAGTTGATCAGTATGCCGTGATTATATGTTACCCTAGCTCCTCCCAAATAGAGTACAGGTATACCATCTACAATCCTCGTCTCAATGAATTTTCCAACAGGCTTGGCTCTCACGTATATGGGGTCGGTGAATACTTCTTTCAGCCAATACAAGTGATCTCCTGCGCCGGGCCCTATAGTAGGCGGGGTGAACGCGTTCAAAACCACGATTGCAACTGGAACCAGTAGGAATACAGTCATCATTATAAGAGGATAGGTTGCGAATAGAGCGATCAGTTTATCTATTCTTTTTATCCATGGAACCGGACGTAGGTCGTATTCTTTCCATATACTCTTTTCATGCCGTCTTCTCATGTAATAGTTCCTAAGAGAGACGATGCTATAGTCTATGAGGCCTATTGTAGCGTCCGTCGCATATGCTAGCGAGATTAGTTCAATGAAATAAGCAACACCTGACCCGTAAACCCTGAGAGGGATCCCTATAACAACTATTAATAGAGAAACCAGGTAAACTTGATTGTTGACTTCGAACCTATAGTAATCAGCTGGCCGTGTACCTGCGATATTATACCTGTACAGTGACAAGTAAAGCCCTGCGAGTAAGGCTATAACGAGGCTTATCTCATATGAGATCAGGCCATAAATATACAGGAACCCCGCAAGGATAGTGGCTCCATAAGATATCCCGTAAAGCAGCATCCTACTGGAGGATACCCCGTTGCTTCCACCGGCAATACCTTCAACAGTCATGAACCCAAAGCCCGTGTTTCTCCACTGTAAAACTACCATAATTATAAATTAATCTATCAACCCTATACCCAGCAAATAGGGGGTTTGATTGAACGAACGGTTCAGTGCTTGTATGGATGCTTCAACGATCGATCCCTTGAAAATAATTGTACTAATAATGGTCTTAGTGCCCGGCGTGTCTTATGCTTTAATAGCCGACCCTATAAGAGGAGGATGGTCTGTTCTATATTTGAGCTTTCTTTATCTTCTAATATTATTGTTGAAAGACAAACCCCCCGCCTGGGCCACACTCACAATAGCGTTTACCTTGCTGTTAACCAATCTTATAGTAATATCTCACATACCCACGGAAAAAACCGTATATCCCTTACTGATAGTGGAACGGCATTCAGTAGAACATCCACCAGTCGAGGGTGTATATAAAGTTTCATATATTGATATAAGCCAGGTTTTCATTGTAATTGAAGCAGTAAGAATATACTTGAAATGCAGGAAAATGAAAACAGGTAATAGTTTTAAATCCAGCGTTGATGAATCAAATAATACGCCGAAAGCCGCGGTAGTATAGCTCGGCCAAGTATGCGGGCCTCTCGAGCCCGTGACCCGGGTTCAAATCCCGGCCGCGGCACCACAACGCGCGGGACTCCTCTCTTCTTCCTCCTTAACCTCTCTAGCGTTATTTAGATCTATGAACCAGGGTTGCAGTCACTACTGGGCTAATAGTTTATGATCAAGGGTGGACAGGTCACTTGCCCATTATTTCAATTATCTCATGGAGGAGATTCATCCTCCTATTTCTGAATAATCTTTCATCCATTAGTTTAGGTTCACCGTGAATAACCGGCTTGAATTCCATTTTATTTATAATATCTTTCTCGATGTCTACGCCAGGTGCAATCTCTTCCAAAATGAGGCCCTCACTGCTTAACCTGAACACTGCTCTCTCTGTAATGAAGAGAACCTCTTTCTTTCTCAGCAGGTTGATCCCTGAGCATAATATTTTATACACGTGGTCGACGAACTTTACTATCTCACCATCCGCGTGGATGTCTAGTTTTCCGTCTAGTACGCGGATGTCTTGCTTCCCAGCTGTAAACAGGCCTGCAAAGTATAATCTAGGGCTTCCAGTAGCTATAACTGGGAACCCCCCGGGACCTGTCATTCTACCGGGAAGGACGCTCGGATTTACGTTTCCATGCCTATCTATTTGTAGGAAACCTAAACCAGCCGCATCAAGTATACCTCCTTCATATACGCTGAATTGATCAGGCATTGGTATTATAGCGTAAGGACCTATTGAGGCGCCAAAATCTTCCCCAGCTAATGCTTTACCTCCCCAAGGCCCTGATTCTATTGTAGTGGCTAGCAGATCACTTATTTCTTCTTCGATAGCTACAGATGTGGCTAGGGAGGGGATTCCTATACCTAAGTTGATAATTATTGGTCTATGCTCGTTTCTTATTATTTTAACGAATTGTAAGAGTATTCTTCTTGCAATTACTTTTCTCGCGTCAAGGGGCGGCTTCTCATACAAGGAAGGATCCAATGGGGGTATGATTTCACCCGATATTCTGGGGTCATATACTATATTAGCTGTTTGCTTATGGTATTCTGTATTCTTCACCGTTACAATATAGTCAATAATGGGCCCTGGGACCTGAACGCATTTCGGATTAAGGCTCCCAAATTTAGCTAGCCTCATAACTTGTGCGATAACCATGCCGGTATTAGGCCGAGCTTTCGCTGCTTGAGCAATATTCAATACAGTACCTATTAAGGCCTCCCCTTCTAGTGTCAGGTTACCTATTTCATCCGCAGTGGTCCCCCTTATGAGGGCGACGTTTGGTTTAGGTGCATGGTAGAATAGATAGATTTTTCCTCCAAGTTTCACGTAGTCTATTTTCGCTGTGCGTTTCTCCTTAGCCAAATCGTTTAGTGCCCCAGCATCATATTCCGGGTCAAGGAACGTTGCTAACCCCACTCTACTTATGACCCCAGGCCTCCCAGACCCGACTTCACGGAACCAGTAAGCCATTATCCCTATACTCCACGTGTATCCCTCGACTATGTTGTCTTTGACTAGTTCTTGCATGTTAGGAGTCCATCCTAGGAAAGGTAGGAGAACCCCTCTAATGAAATCATAGTCTTTCCTCTCCAACATGTCCTTCGCGATTCTATCCAAACCTTTCCCAGGGCTACCTGGAAGAGTGTCGGACACTATGAATAATTTACTAGGATGCCCGGTTTTGACGTATAAGTCATAAAGCTCCTTTAAAAGATAGTCTGGAGTGGAGGCTAGATTAAACCCTGAAACCGCAACCACATCATTGTCTCTGACTCTAGACAAGGCTTCACTGGCAGGTACAATTTTTTTATGACGTATCATATCAATAATCAATCAATAGAACACCTTTTCCATTATAAAATAATATAATCCTAGGATTTAACATAGTTACCTATGCATCTTTCTTTGTCGCACGCCTTCCATGGCATGAATTCTGTATTATAGCCGGTAATAACATCGCCCTTATTTGAACCTAGAATAAACCCTGCAGTACCGTATCCATATTTATCGGTGAACTCATTGAAGACCTTGGACACTGCACTGTATCCTCCTTCCTCGAAGGCCAAGGCTAATCTATAAGATAAGAGGTACCTTGATATTAACTCACCAATTCCTGTAGCTATGACTCCAACCTTACCAGTAGAATAGAATCCTCCACCTATAAGGGGTGAGTCACCCACGCGTCCTGGCATTTTCAAGGAAATCCCTCCTGTACTAACTCCGACAGCAACAAGGTTCCCATCAGACACGATCCCGCCTACAGTATCTGATTCAAGCCACTTCCTGTTTGCCTCAAGATGTGGGCGAAGGGGTTTAGATCTAGATTCAACCCATTGATTTATCCTGTTTTCGCAAGGTCCGGGATGCCTCGTTAAACCCAGCTGTGAGGCGAAGAGGTCTGCTTCCATACCAGCCAGGAAGTTGTGAGCTGTCTGATTCATTATGATGTAAGCCAGTCTTATTGGGTGAAGCGGGTAATGAACGTTAGCTACTGCACCATATTTTCTAGAGACCCCGTCCATTAATCCAGCATCCATACTTATGTTCCCATAGTAGTCTAGGACACTGCCTCTCCCAGCGTTCAAAAGACAGGTATCTTCCAACTTCTCCACGCTAAGTACTGCTCCTTCTAGAGCAGATTTACTAGAGTTTTCTACTCCTATCATGACTGCTTTATCTAGAACTTCCCATACCTCTATAGGAGCAGCCTTCCATGTACCTGCTCCTCCGTGAACTATAGCTACCGGAGTGGTTAGTGTACAATGTTTCAGTACAATTTGTAAGCCGGACATTGCCTGCACCTCACGGGTTTAGACCATAGATCCTAGCATCTAGACTCTCAGATAGGACGTGTGAAACAATTTTATCTATATCCACACTCTTTATAGGAGGGTAAACCCTCGGTTTGGGTGGTTCCTTGCCAGTGTACCCATAGTTTCTTAGAGTTTCGATCACATATTTCTTAAGGCTATCATTTACAAGTTTCGAGTGATATATTGTTCCCAGGCTTAGTGCGAGCATTTCTATTAAGTGTTCGTCATCCCTGCTTGCGTGAATGTGAGGGTTCCTTGATTCTAGTTGTATAATTTTCACTCCTTCTTTAATCATAGGACACCCGTTTTCATCCTTTTCTATCCAACACTTCTCTAATAAGTATATATATTCGAAAGGTTCTACGGCAAATTCACCAGCCCACCGCATTTCTGTCGCGAGGTCCATGCTTAACGCGTGTTCCCCGCTGTTAGCTGTTTTAATGATATCAGTCTCGATTCTTCTTATCATCGTGAGGACATGATTCATAACAGAGTTCGTTACTCTAGAAACTCTACCTCTCCTGCGAAGATAAACTTCCGACTCCTGAAGCTTTGCCTTATAGGGCCATTGTATTCTAATCATCGAACCTTTGCTCTCAGCCATAGCAAAGCCGGCGTAATATGTCCATGCATACTCATGAACCGAGCCTGGGACATAGTTGTCGCTGTCAATAAAGCCTACGTATTCGTATCCTAGATATTTGGCTATCATAACACCCAAAATCATACCTTCACCTTTACCTTTCCTTACAACACCGCTATCATCCAGTAGCTCCTCTAGCTGGGTTCCGGAGAGATACTCTCCCCAAAAGGGGTCTCTTTGATGGACAGTAACAATGGGGCGATCCGTTCTATAGTAAAAGTTCTTGGAAAGGGCCATCTCATGTTTATACCTGTCAATTGGAAGCCTGGATGAAGCCGAGACTAGTATGATTGGGGATAGATGTGGTATACCGGCTAGGACCCCTTCTAATGTAAAGAGTTCCTCGTTTTTCACAGGAACAACTATTGCAGTCCTAGAACCTATATCTTCGAGTTCACTGTAGTCGAGCTTGTATGTTCCTGTAGGATTCCGGCTTGCCAAGGAATCCAATTCAAGTACTTTACTTACATCATAAATTCTAACAGAACCATATTGTTCAAAGCGCTCTGGAGCTTCTATAAGCACTTTAGCCCCCCAAGTAAAATTATTGATTTAAGGAATAATATACATCGAACCTTTCGAAAAGTAATGATTAGCACATTTATAGTAGCAGCTATTTAAACGATTATAATTCTTCTAAAACTTTCGCAAGCTTTTCCTTCACCATGGAAAGCTTCTGATTCAGTGCCATCAGGTGGTTCTCATATTCTTTCAGTTTTGCCTCTAGTTCCTGCTTGTATTCCTCTAGTTCCTTAACCCTATTTTCTAACTCTTTTATCCTGCCAGATTGTACTAATCCGAGTTCTGCGAGCTCTTCAGTCGGGGTTATTTCGAATACCCCCTTATTTCGTACAATAGCTTCATAGGTTTCCTTAACTAGTTTCCCAGCCTCAGTTTTAACTTGGAGATGATTTCTTATCGTAGATTCAGATCTACCTAGTTCGTCCGCTATTCTCGTTACTGTGTATCCTGCACGTTCTCTGGCTAAGGCTCCTGCAGCTACTACAAGAGAGTCAAGCCATGTTAGTCTGTCATGTGCATCCTTTATTTTCTCGATAACATCTTTTCTGAATAGAGTCCCGAATATGAGTGCGAGTTCCAGTTTCCTAACATCTTCCTTTCCTAGAGGTTTTAACGGTATTATAGTCGACACAGATCACCACCTCCTCTCCCTACTTATTATGATGCACAAACTTATTATTTAAATATTATACATGAAAAAAATTGTTATATCAATTTTTTATCAATAACCCTGGTATCCGATACTCCTAACTATTTTATCCGTGTATACTATAATTCCTTTATCAGTTATCTCAAATGGATGCCTTCTCATATCGTGCTTAGTGCCCCTCATCTTCCATATGATTAATGATCTCTGAAGTTCCCCTCTAATTTCATCCAAGTCCAGTCTAATGATGCCATCGACAGCATGCTCGACTCCGGGTCCCCCGAACCCTCTATCCGTAACACTTACCTGTGATACAAGTATAGAGGTGGCTCCCAGTCCTGCAAGTATTCTCTTTAGATTCATCATAACCCCTCTAGCTACAGAGGGCTTTGTAATATATAATGTTGAAACTGAGTCAACTACAGCCCTAACTGCCCCTGTGTCCCGTAGAGCCTCTTTTACAACATCAATGAATTCGCCGAAGTCGTCAATGGATGTTACCACATACTTCTCCCGCTTAGCTGCTTCTCCTATTCCTCCCGTAAAGCCATCTACTATAGCGAATAAGCCTTTTTTCTCGTATTCCCTTACATCCCAGCCTAAGCCCGCCATATTACTTCTTATTTGAACAGGATGCTCTTCCAACGCGACATATATTCCAGGCTCTCCCTTCGTTAGTCCATAGTAAATGTATTGCTGGCTGAATATCGTCTTACCAGTACCAGGTCCTCCTGATAATAAGACAACGTTTCTCTTGGGAATGCCGCCATGGAGTAGTTCATCCATTCCGGGTATTCCTGTCTTAATCCTCTCCATATAAATCACCGTATTATATGAAAATATTTATATAATATTTAACCGTTCACAGTATTTTATAGTAAAAAATAGATTAAATGGGGCGCTTATTATTATACAACGATACAGGCTCAAGTTCCTGTTCTATTTCTATTAACCTATTATACTTAGCTACACGTTCCCCCCTTGCCGGGGCTCCTGTTTTAATGAACCCTGTTCCAAGTGCAACAGCTAGATCCGCTATGAAACTATCTTCAGTCTCCCCGCTTCTATGGCTTATGACAGCTTTCATCCCATTCCTCATAGCCATGTAAGTAAAGTCGATTGCTTCCGTCAATGTACCTACCTGGTTTACTTTTACTAGAACAGCATTACTCCATTTTCCCTCTATCCCCTTCTTCAACATTTCAACCTTGGTTGTATATACATCGTCTCCTATTATCATTACACGGTTGCCCATTTTGGATGTGAACTCCTTAAACCCGCTCCAGTCATCCTCGTCGAAAGGATCTTCTATTATCGTTATATCATACTCGTCTACAAGAGTCTTATAGTAATCAGATAACTCGTTGCTAGTTAAAGTTAACCCGTCGATGTGATAGGTATTAGTATCGGAGTCATAAAACTGGCTTGCCGCGGCGTCCATAGCCAATAATACATCTTCACCAGGCTCGTATCCGGCTCTGGAAATCGATTCTACTAAAAGAGATAGTGCTTCCCTTGAATGTTTTAAGGGAGGAGCGAAACCACCTTCATCCCCCACATTTATAGAATTTTTACCATACTTCTCTTTCAATGTATTCTTTAAATTACCATAGACTTCAACAGCAATACGCAGAGCGTCAATGAATTTATCTGCGCCAACTGGGATAATCATGAATTCCTGGATGTCTAGGTCGTTTCCAGCATGAACCCCGCCATTCAGGATATTCATAAGCGGGGCAGGTAAAAGCCTAGCTTGAGGTCCACCTAGGTACTGGTATAACGGGAACCCTGCCGTCGTAGAAGCAGCCTTAGCGACTGCAATACTGACAGCAGTAGTAGCATTTCCGCCTAGTTTAGACATGTTATCAGTCCCGTCGAGAGTTACGAGGATGCTGTCAACGTATGCTTGTCTTCTCGAGTCAATTCCTATGAGAGCATTTCTAATCACGTTATGGATATTAGCTATTGCTCTATCAACGCCTCTTCCCAGCCATCTTTTACCCCCGTCCCTAAGATCAATAGCCTCTCGTTTACCAGTGCTAGCTCCACTAGGTGCCAAAGCTACTCCAATTCCACCCCTTGTCCTTACAACAGCTTTGACAGTGGGATTACCACGGCTGTCGAGAGCAATTAACGCGTTTACGTCTTCCACGGTGAAAAGATTATCCAACACTATCAACCGTCTAGACATATCGTTCAAACTAGAATTAAACATTAACCCATCATCAGTCTGTTTCATAGGGTGTATGGATAATGTTATTTGTCTCACATGCTTAACACGGAATACATGGTGCTTGATTTGGAGGATAAGAATGAGCTTAGAGAGAGAATAATTAACCTGTTTTTAGAGGAAGGTTTCGAGGTTAAGAAACTCCCTCAGCCCCCCCAGGTTAACATTAATTGGGGGTTGGAAGTTATAACACCGCCTCCGCTTAGAATAAAATTACACGTAGTGTCGATTCCAAGCAAGGAGGATAGGATTATAGTAACTTTACCTGTAACTATAAGTCCTCAGCATATGACCGAGTATGAAAAGCTTAGCCCTAAAAGCAGGATAGACCTATACTCATCTATGCTTCAAAAACTGATACATACATGCCCGACTTGCCAGATAGTACTTCAACCCAGTCCTCTCGAGCTGAGAAATATAGCTGTCTCTAAAGTAGTAATGGTGGAGGAACTGGATCCGAAAATGGTTATCGACGTATTCACATTAATGATAAACTGCTTTAACATAATTATATCAGAAATAAATAGGTTTCTTCCAGGTCCTCTACTCGCGCAGTCAGGTAAAACAGGAGAGGAAGGTTCTACAACTCATTTCTAACAGGTTTATTATTTTATACCGATACCACCACTCTTGCCTCTTAGGTGAGCATAATTGTTCCCTATCGCTTACTCGACACTACTGGATGCAACCAAACAAAGCTTGAACAATGCCGTTCAAAGTATGATAGCAGCGTTACCTAGCATTATAGCTGCGCTAGTAATAATCGTTATAGGCATATGGGTTGGTAAAATAGTGGGCTCTATTACAACGAGAATATTCTCTTCACAGGGGCTTATGAAGAAGTTCAGTGAAACTCGGACTGGAAGAGTCCTAGAGGAATCTGGTATAGGCATAGCAAGCTTGATAGGAGGGTTGGTCTATGCTTTCATTGCTGTAATAGCTATTGCCATAGGGCTAGAGTACTTGAATATTGGGGGTGCAGCTGATTATTATATAGGGCTGATAGCGGATTATCTTCCACGACTCGTTGCGGGGATAATTATACTTACGCTAGGATTAGTTTTCTCGGAACTCTTCGCTGGATACCTTAGTCTCATATTCAGTTCTCTGCAAACAGGAAACAAGGCTATCACACTATTCCCGGAAATAATCAAGATAGCCCTGATAGTGGCTGTTACAGTGATAGGATTGGATGTGATGGAGCTGAACCAATTCGATATTATCTACTGGATAGTCCTAGGCTTTTTCATAATGGTCCTAGGCATCCTCTTAACCGACAGTATATTCTCTAGTATAGACGCCTCCGGTGACATGCAGGATGTTTATTCTCTAGTCAAAATATTCCTTTATACTATATTCATATTAGTAGGTTTAGCAGCGGTTTTCACCAGTTCACAAGGCGTCATCACGGTTCTGGCTAGAATAGCCTGGGGATACGCTATTGGAATGGGATTACTAATTCTCCTAGTAGGATATAAGGCGTATAGCAAAAAAAGCAGTGCGGCTTAGATATAGTCAGCTAGGAACTTTAGTTGGGGGAGAGTCGATTCCAAGAACATTACTCTGTCTTTTCTCAGCTCCTCCAACTCACCACCATACGCTTCGCCAATTATCTTATACGGGTCCAATCTGGTAATGTCCATTCCCGGAACGCTAACAGGTATATACGCCCTTAAATGATCATCATATCTCCATTTAATCTCCTCTCTAACCGCTTCCAATATTATCTGAGAGGTTTCCTCAGGGGTAACTTTAACGTTACCCACATAGCCGGTGTTAAGTAATATAACCTCGACACCTCTATGCCTCTCAAGGAACTCGTAAAGCCTCATGGCAGTCTTCCATTTAGGCTCAAGCATGAAGGGATCAAACCCTGGGACCCTAACTGGTTCAGGTTTTCCAGCTTCAGCACTGGTTCTCACACTTTCTCCTAACATGAAATATCCCACTGCTTGTTCAGGCGATGAAGTCTTAAGGCCTGCCGGCATTAGAGGATTCCTTGTTAAGAAGAATAAGATGTCAACCCTGTCCAGGTCTATTCTGTTTTCAGCGTTTCTAACGTATTCCCTGATAGCTATGGCCCTAGCATTAGAGCTTACAGTTAAATCCTCGAAATCTACACGTCCATTCTTCACTGTAACGTTCTCTAGGACGGACAGAGGATTCATAACAGCCGGAATCAAGCTAGGAATATGTGGTAAGCTGTCTGTCTTTGGATAAAAGTTTCTTTCAGTACCGTATGCATGACCGTCTGATCTCAGTATGACGATATCATCTTGTCTGACAGTAGCTTCTTCCGGCTCTTCTAACCCGTGATCACTCATTGTTAAAGTTGACTTCCCTGTTCCCGATAACCCGAATATTAGGACGCCTTTCTCCACGAAACCCTCCCGAGTCTTTAGCCTATAGTACTTTGAACTAGCATGGAGGCCTATCGAGTTGAAGAAATCTCGTGAGTAGTTCATTGCCAATCTAAGGAAGCTCATTTTAAGCTCTCCATAGTAATCTGTTCCAAGTAGAACATTAGTACCGTCATCATAGTCAACAAACACGAGAAGATCCTGCGTGTCTGGAAGAGCCAATGTAATAAAGTCTGGCTTCGTGTCTTCTTCCGGGTGGAAGAAGTTTAATTGAGTCATAAGAGCTAGATGGGGGAATTCTACTGGTATATAAGCCCTGATGTTGAACGAGATCCCGCCTGTTCCTATTTTTCTATTTATAACGTAAAAATCCCTCGACTTATACTTTTTTAAGGCATTCTGAACTCTCTCAACTCCCTCCAGAACCCTCTGCTCTGGGTCTATACCTTCTATGATATTGGCTTTAGGTTGCCTTGCTTTTATCTTCGTGTGGAATAATAGAATGCCATTATCGTTTGATATACTGTAAGTTTTCGCTTTCTCCCTAAGCTTGACCGTACTTGGATCCTCAATAAGTCTACCTTTCAAGCTATTAAAGAAGTCTTCTACAATTTTCAATGTATCTATCATAGTCTAGACACCGGTTATAATAATGGTCTTGCTAAGGTTATATATTCCAGGGATTAAAAAATAGTAATGGTTGAATATTAGGAATGGATGCTAAGGAGAAACACAGGCTACATGTGAAAAGGTATGCGTATGATTTACTTGACAAGCTTCTAAGCAATAGAGAACAGTATTTCGACAGATTTAATAGACTAAACAGTGATGGGATGAGAGTACTTAGAAGATTGAATAGAGCATTAATGGCTTCCAGTTTGGTTTCCCCGAGGATTGTTAAGAGAATATGGAAAAATCCAACTTACGAATACTTAAACAGAATACGGGATTGTCTAGAAAATAAGAGATAGCGCTTGCTACCGGTAGAGAGGTCCTCTAGGTCGTTGATTATTACTGCTTTGGGCGGAGCCTTGAGGCTATTAAATGTAAAAAACTAATTGTTTTAATATCTATATACTAGAATTGCCCCGCTACGAGGGCCCGGCTGAAAAAGCCCCGTGCGGGGA